>NZ_JBMRGJ010000011.1:0-125667 GCF_049384325.1 Stenotrophomonas sp. CASM114
GCTGTTCGGCGGCGTGCAGGGCCAACGCCAGCATCGCCACCAGGCCCAGCCCCGCCACCAGGCCGTGCAGGGTCGAGGCCGCGATCAGGCGCCAACGCCGACGACGATCACGCGAGGCCAGCTGCTTTGCAGCCACCCACGAGGGGCTGCGCCGTTCGCCGGAACCTACGCCGAAGGCGTCGGCTTCTGCCGAAGCAGGCTGAGCGCCAGACCACCCACCACCAGCACGCCCAGACCCAGCAGCGCCCACAACAGCCACGACTTCCAGTCATGCTGCGGCTTCAGCGCCGCATCGCCCGCCAGCGGCTCCGGGCTGCCTTCCAGTCGCGCCAGCGTCGGCTGCCACGACGGATCGTTGCGCTGCCGAAGTTCCTCGATCAACACCCCGATCGGCGCGTCCGTGCGGCGCGCGGTCGCGCTGCCCACCGCCAGTGCGTAGGGCGCCGCACCCTGGCTCAGGAACACCAGCACTTCCGGTTGGTAGCCCAGGCGCAGCGTCGGCGCAGTGGCAGATTCCGCCGGATTGGCCACCAGCTTCCAGTAGCGGTCGCGGTGCACGCCGCCCAGCGGCTGCGCCGCCGACTGCTGGCGCTGGCCCTGCGTGCCCTGTTGCACCTGGTAGGCGATCCACGGCGCGCTGCGGCGCTGCCACTCGGCACTCTCGTCATCACGACTGAACAGCGTCCATTGCACCAGGCTGTTATCGGTGCTGGCCACATCGGCGCGCGCCACCGGGAACCGGCCATCCATCTCGAAGGTGTATTCGCCCTTGCCCTTCGACGTCGGCTCCAGCGACAGCCATTCCCACGGCAGCGTGGCCGGCGCTGGCGGCAGTTCCGCCAACACGCCGCGCAGGGTCGGCAGCCGCGAGTCGCCCTGCGCCAGGATGCGCAGGTAGCGTGCAGTGCCGTCCACCTGCAGGCGGCGCTGCAGCAGGCGCTTGCCGGCGCGCTGCAGATCCACCAGCGGCACGTCGCGACCCATCGATCGCCAGTGCTGCAGGTCATCACTGGCATCCAGCTGAACCTGCGCCTGCAGCGGCTGGCCGCTGTCGGCCCAGTCCAGCACCAGCGCCGCCAGCGGCTGCTGGTCGAGCATGCTGGCGTCGATCAGCCAGCCGCCCTGCCCGTTCGCCGTCGCCCCGCCACTCACCCGTGCTTCGACCCGGCGCACGCGCCCATCGGTATCACGCTCGGTCAGCAGCTGCAGATCGTTGCGCTGGGCATCGGCCAGCGGCGGCAGCACGAACCACGGCAGTTCACGCTGCACCGGCGGTTGCGCCAGCGGCTGGTCCGGCGCCAGCAGTGCCGACAGCAGCAGCTGGCTGGCTGCATTGAACACCTGCAGGTCGCTGAGGTCGGGGCTCACGGCACGGCGGTAGATCGCCGGCTCCAGCACGATGCGGTAGGCACCGGACTGCGCGCTGGACAATGTGAGCGGCCATTGCTCGGCATACTGCGTGCGGTAATCAGCCGCCTGCACCACGACGGCGGCCAGCATGCCGAACATCGCCGGCAGCAGCGCCCTGCTCCACTTCCTCATTGCTTTTCCTCCACGGTCGGCGCCACGCTCGGCGGAGCCGGTGCCAGATAACCCACGACCGTGCACAGCAGGCCGTAGGCGATGAACGATGCGATGCCCAGCAGGTTGCCCAGGTGATGGCGATCGACAATAACCAGCTTGGCCAGTACCACGCCCATCAGCACGGCACCGACCATCCACAGCACACGCTGGCCACGACGCGAACCCCACACCCAGGCAATCACGCCCAGCACGCTCCACAACACGGTCAGGCTGGTCTGGGCCAGGCTGAAGCGCATCATCGACGCGTTCCACGCCAGCCCACCCCACTGGTGCACGCCATGCAGCACCAGGCTGGTCAGCGCGACGAAGGCCGCCAGTGCCAGCAGCGGCATGCGGATGTTCAGCAATGCCTGCGGGGCCTGCGATCCCTGATTGCTGTACAGCCAGCGCGCCAGCAGCAACAGGCTCAACCATTGGCCGATCTCGGCCGGATTCAGCACCGGCAGCCACAACAGCGGTGCGGCGTCGCCCGGCAGCAGCTGGCCCAACAGCCAGCCGATCGACAGCAGGCCGAACAGCACGCACTGCAGCGGGACGCGCACGCTGTCGAAGGCCTGTCCCAATGGCCAGCGCAGCGCATTCCAGCGCCACAGCGACAGTGCCGCCATCAGCAGCCATGGCAAGGTCACCAGCAGGGTCGTCCAGCCCTGCGCCAGATCGGCTTCGCCACCGCCCCACAGGGCCAGCAGCGAAAGCAGCGACGGCCACAGCAGCCACCACAGGAACTGCGCGATGCGGGCCACGGTATCGCCGCCCTGGCGCAGGCACAGCAGGGTCCGCACGCCCAGCACCGCGAACACCGCCCAGGCCAGCGCGCCATAACCGGCGAACGGCTGGTGGTGTGCATCGCCCTGCATCAGGGCCAGCGGGAAGCCCAGCGCGAGCATGGCCAGTGCGGTCACGCCCAGTGCACGTGCCGGCCGGCGACGCTGCACTTCGGCCACCAGCCAGGCAGTGACCGCGGCCAGCACCAGCAACGCGTCCACTTCGGTGCGGTACGGGAAGAAGCGGGTGATCTCATGGACCAGGCCGCCCAGCCACCACAGCAGGCCCCACAGGTAGTACACCAGTGCGACCTCATGACGTGGCCTGCGCTGGTAGCTCCACGCCGACGCGAAGCCGGCCAGGGCCAGCAACAGCGCGCCGATGGCGGTCGGGTTGATCAGGAAGCGCAGGTCTTCGTGCCAGTGGTCGCCACCGGCAACGAAGGCGAATGCGGCGCCGATCTGCAGCAACGCGCCGGATGCCTGCGGCAGCCAGCGCTTCTGGCGCAGCCCCAGCCACACCAGCCCGGCACCTTCCAGCGCAAACACCGCACCGGTGGCGCGCGCCGACAAGGCCAGCGGTACCGCCAGCGTGGCGAAACCCACCGCAAGTACGGCATGCGACTGCGCCAGCACGGTATAGGAGGCGCGTGCGATCAGCGCCCGGGCCAATACCGCGTAGATCGCGGCCAGGCCCAGCGCGCACAGTGCCAGCGTCATCGGTTGCGCGTGCAGCATGCCCGCTTGCAGCGAGAACGCGACCAGCGGCGTGCCGAACACCAGGCTGCCATCGACCAGGTCACGCCGGCCGGCCGGCTGGCGGCGCGCGTACAGCAGCGGAATCAACAGGTAGAACACGAAGAACAACAGCAGGAACGGCTCAGTGCTGCTGAACTTGTCCGGTACGTACTGCAGCACGCCCCAGAAGGTGCCGATGCCGAAAGTGAAGGCGAAGCCCAGCAGGTTCAGCGCGCGCCAAGGGCGGAACCAGGCGATGGCGAAAATGCCTGCGTTGAGCACCGCGTAATAGCTGAACAGCCCCACGTGATTGCCGCTGCCGGTGGACAGCCACAGCGGTGCCATGAAACCGGCCAGGATCCCCAGCACGGCCAGCGTGCGCGAGTTCTGCACCACCGCCAGCACGCACAGGCCGGCCACCAGGGCAATGGAGCTGGCGAAGGCGAAGCCCGGGGGAATCAGGTCGAAGCGCTTGAAGGCCGCGAAGATGGTCAGCAGCAGCACGCCGATGGCACCGCCCTGCAAGGCCAGCGCAAACAGGCGCCGGCGCTCGCGCTGGTGCCAACCAAAGGCCAGCAGGCCCAGCGCGCCCACAGTGATGCCGGCCAGGCGCAGCTCGATCGGCAACACCAGCCAGCCCTGGTCGCTGACGTACTTCAGCAGCGCAGCGACACCGGCAAGCAGCACCAGCATGCCGATCTTGACCGGCACGTTGCCTTCGGTGAACCAGCGCTTGACCGCACTGATGCCGCGCTCGATGACGTTGGGCAGTGCCGGCTCGGAAGGCAGCGGTGGCTGCACCGGCACCGGTGGCACCGGCGGTGGCGCAGCAGGTCGGGGAACAGGCGCCTCGGTCGGCGCTGCTTCGCGCACCGGTGGCTGCGTGGGGTGCGGCGCAGCAGCGGCGACCGGCCGCAGGAACGGTGGATCGGCACTGGCCGCGGGCGTGGCCGCAGCCCGTTCAGGCGTGGGCGCGCTGGCGGCCGGCCTGGCGGTGGCAGGCGCGGCGGCCATCGCGCTTTCCAGCGCCGCGACGCGGCGGCGCAGGCCGGAGATCATCACCAGCGCCACCACCAGCAGCAGGGGGATGGCCAACAGGACCAATACGACCAGTGCGATCAGTGCTTCCATTGCGTGCTTCCATTGCGTTCCCGCGCCACAGCGGCAGCGGTCGACCGCCCCATGCTACGACAGGGTGGGCCCCTTAAACGACGAACCCCGGCCAGGCCGGGGTTCGTCTGCGATCTACGCCGGCCTTACTTGGCGGCGATGACCTTGGCCATTTCCAGGCACTTGTTCGAGTAGCCCCACTCGTTGTCGTACCAGGTCACCAGCTTGACGAAGGTGCCGTCCAGGGCGATGCCGGCATCGGCGTCGAACACCGAGGTGCAGGTTTCGCCGCGGAAATCGGTGGCCACCACCTTGTCTTCGGTGTAGCCCAGGATGCCCTTCAGCGGGCCTTCGCTCTGTGCCTTCACTTCGGCGCAGATCTCGGCGTAGGTGGCTTCCTTTTCCAGCTCGACGGTCAGGTCGACCACCGACACGTCCGAGGTCGGCACGCGGAAGCTCATGCCGGTCAGCTTCTTGTTCAGTTCCGGAATGACCACGCCGACGGCCTTGGCCGCACCGGTGGACGAGGGAATGATGTTTTCCAGGATGCCACGGCCGCCGCGCCAGTCCTTGTTGGACGGGCCATCGACGGTCTTCTGGGTGGCGGTGGCCGCATGCACGGTGGTCATCAGGCCGCGCTTGATGCCCCACTTGTCATTGATGACCTTGGCCAGCGGGGCCAGGCAGTTGGTGGTGCACGAGGCGTTGGAGATGATCGCCTGGCCGGCGTAGGTCTTGTCGTTCACGCCGTACACGAACATCGGCGTGTCGTCCTTCGACGGGGCCGACATGATGACCTTCTTGGCGCCGGCATCGATGTGCTTCTGCGCGGTTTCCTTGGTCAGGAACAGGCCGGTGGCTTCCAGCACCACATCAGCGCCGACTTCATCCCACTTCAGGTTGGCCGGGTCGCGTTCCTGGGTCAGGCGGATCTTCTTGCCGTTGACCAGCAGGTCGTTGCCCTGCACCGCCACGTCGGCCTTGAAGCGGCCGTGCACGGAGTCGTACTTGAGCATGTACGCCAGGTAGTCCGGCTCCAGCAGATCGTTGATGGCCACGATTTCGATGTCGTCGCCGAAGTTCAGCACCGCCGAGCGCAGGACGTTACGCCCGATGCGACCGAAACCGTTGATACCAACCTTGATTGCCATTTCTCAAGCTCCTGCGGCCGCGACAGGTGCGGCGGGATGGATAGGGCCCACAAGTCTAGCAAACCGCCGCTGGCCACCGTGGGCCAGCCGGGACCGCCGGCCGGCCCACGGACAGGATTTGATCCGGATCAAAGCGTTAGCGCGGCGTGAGGCCGAGACTGTCGCCATCCACCCAGCAACGAGAACACCCCCATGCGCAAGACCTCCCCCCTGATCGTGGCCAGCCTGGCCGCCGCCCTGTCGCTCGCCGCCGCCCCGGCCATGGCCCAGTCCAAGGGCGACTGGACCGTCTCGGCCGGCGTGCACCAGGTGGCGCCGAAGTCGAACAACGGCTGGCTGGCCGGCGGCACCCTGAAGGTCGACGTCGACAATGACGTCAAGCCGACCATCACCGGCGAGTACTTCATCGCCGACAACCTGGGCATCGAAGTGCTGGCCGCGCTGCCGTTCAAGCACGACATCAACATCAACGGCCTGGGCCGCGTCGGCAGCACCAAGCAGCTGCCGCCGGTGGTCACCCTGCAGTACCACTTCAACAGCAAGGGCAAGGTGTCGCCGTTCGTCGGCGCCGGCCTGAACTACACCACCTTCTTCAGCGAAGACACTACGGGTGCGCTGGCCGGCAGCAAGCTGAAGCTGCAGGATTCGTGGGGCCTGGCCGCACACGCCGGCGTGGACTTCGCGATCGGCGAGAAGGGCGCCCTGCGCGTGGACATGCGCTGGATCGACATCGACAGCAAGGTGAAGTTGAACGGCGAGAAGATCGGCACGGTCAACATCGATCCGCTGGTCTACGGCGCTTCGTACGTCTTCAAGTTCTAAAGCGGTGTATTGGGCGCGGGGGCTTCGCCCCCGCTCCCCCGCTACACGCAGAACCCTCGCAGCATGTTGCCCCGGTAATTGCCGGGGCTTTTTTGTGCCTGGGACTGAAGCGGTTCCGGAGCTGGGGCAAGGCAGGGAGCGGAGCCGGGACACGCCGTAAACCCATCCCTGGGGGCTCGATGGCGCCATCCATGGCGCCAACGGTCCCGGCTCCGCTCCCCGCCTTGCCCCTTCCCATCACCGCGTGCGTACCAGCTCAAGCAAAGGCAAGAGCAGAACCCGTGCATCCGAGGCGCAGTGATTGCCTGTAATTGCAGGAGGCCGATTTTGATCCTGCATTTGTTTTTGATGTTGCATTTGACGTTTGCATCCGCCTCCGCGGCCATGTTTGGAGGGGAGCGCAGAGGGAGGGGCGGCGGGACCGTTGGCGCCATGGATGGCGCCATCGAGCCCCCAGGGACGGATTTACGGCGTGTCCCGCCGCCCCTCCCTCTACGCTTCCACTTCGGAACAGGAACGCGCCGCTCTTCAATCCACCTACCCCGCTAGAATGGGCGCATGAAAGCCCTGCACTCCCTGTTCCTCGCCGCCGCCCTGGCGCCGGCCCTGCTGTCCGTCTCCGCCCCTGCCCATGCCTGGGGCGCGCAAGGCCACCGCCTTGTCGCCGAAGTCGCCGACGCCCGCCTCACCCCCGCCGCCCGCGCCGAAGTGGACCGCCTGCTGGCCACCGAACCGGACGCCACCCTGGCCAGCATCGCGCCCTGGGCCGACCAGCTGCGCGCCAAGGACCCGGGCCTGGGCCGTCGCTCGGCCGGCTGGCACTACGTCAACATTGCCGAAGACGACTGCCACTACGAAGCACCGAAGCACTGCAGGAACGGCAACTGCATCGTCGAAGCCCTCAAGGCGCAGAGCGCCATTCTGGGCGACCGCAGCCTGACTGACGGCGAGCGCCTGCAGGCGCTGAAGTTCGTCGTGCACCTGGTCGGCGACATCCACCAGCCGATGCACGCCGGCTACGCCCACGACAAGGGCGGCAATGATTTCCAGCTGCAGTTCGGCAACCGCGGTACCAACCTGCACTCGCTGTGGGACAGCGGCATGCTCAACACCCGCAAGCTGGACGATACCGGCTACCTGCCGGTGCTGCAGAGCCAGCGCGTACCGAAGCTGGCACGCCAGTCCAACCCGCAGCGCGACCCGCAGGCCTGGGCCGAGGCCAGCTGCCGCATCTCCATGCAACCTGGCGTTTATCCGGCCTCGCGTAAAATCGGTGACGAGTACACCGAGCGCTACCGGCCGCTGGCCGAAGCGCAGCTGCGGCTGGCCGGTGAAAACCTGGCGCAGTTGCTGAACCGCGTGCTCGGCACGCGCTGAGGAGAGCTCCAATGCCGGTCCAGGTGCAGTCGTTCTTCCACCGTGACAGCAACACCTTCAGCTACCTGGTCAGCGACCCGGCCAGCGGCGAGGCGGCGCTGATCGATCCGGTCCTGGACTACGACCCGGACACCGACGCCAGCAGCGAATCACCGCTGCGCGCGGCATTGCAGGCCATCGAACAACAGGGCCTGCAGCTGCGCTGGCTGCTGGAGACGCATGCCCACGCCGACCATGTGTCGGCCGGGCGCCGACTCAAGCAGCGCTTTCCGCAGGCCACGCTGGCTATCGGTGAAGGCATCCGTGCGGTGCAGGCGACGTTTGCGCCACGCTATGGCCTGCAGCTTCCGGGCGCCGATGAAATCTTCGACCACCTGTTCAGTGACGGCGAGACCTTCACTTTGGGCGAACTGCGCTGCCAGGTGATCGCCGTGCCTGGCCACACCAGCGACAGCATCGCCTACCTGATCGACGATGCGCTGTTCACTGGCGACTCGCTGTTCATGCCCGACGGCGGCACTGCCCGCTGCGACTTCCCCGGCGGTGATGCCGCACAGCTGTACCGCTCGATCCAGCGCCTGCTGGCCCTGCCGGATGCCACCCGCGTGTTCGTCTGCCACGACTACGGCCCGGGCGGCCGCGACTTCGCCAACGAAACCACCATCGGTGAACAGCGCGCGCACAACATCCACGTGCACGACGGCGTGGCCGAGGCGGAGTTCGTCAGCGTGCGCCAGGCCCGCGATGCGACGTTGGAAGAACCGAAGCTGATGCAGCCTGCGGTAAAGGCCAATATCCAGGGCGGGGCCTGACGTACGCCGGGCAGAGCCCGGCGCCATCGGTTTCCATCACGGACCGCGAGCGTTCATTTTCCCTGCATCCGCACCACGTGCTGGCCCTTCACGATCTCGAACGTGAAGGCGTACTGCAGGGTGACCGCTACCGGCTCGACGCGCTCGGCGCCCCGGCAGTCACCGCGGTCGGCAGGCACCTTGCCCGCCGCGAAGTGGCAGACCGCTGCGGACGAGTACTTCCACATCGCCACGGCTTCCTGGGCAGCCTGCAGCAGGGGCGCATTCTCGCCCGCAGCACCTGCCGCGCACTCCGGACGATCGGTCAATGGCAGGCTTCGCTCCACGGCGCCATTGGCATCAACCACGACCTGCAGGCAGATCGTGGTCGGCGCCAGTTCCGCGCGCGGGTCACGATCGCCAACCTCCGGGTCCGGTGCCGCGTACAGCTGCGGCATCCGGTAGCCTTCGGTCGCACCCAGCGAATACACCTGCGACTGTCCACCGCCGCTGCCCGCCTGCGGCTGCAGGCGCTGGTGGCCGACATTTTCGCTGCGGGTATCCACCGTGGTCAGGCGGTCCTGGCTCGCACACCCCACCAGCAGCGCTGCCACCATGATCAGCGCAGCGGACTTCATTGGGTGTCCTCGGTGTTGTCCATGGCGAACGTGATCGGAATCTTCACCGCCGCTGCAACCGGCTTACCGTTCTTCATCGCCGGCCGATAGGTCCAGCTGCGTGCCGCAGCGATCGACACCGCATCGAACACGCCCGGATTGGTGGCACTGAGCACGCGGACATCGCTGGGACGCCCCTGCGCATCCACCTCCACGCGCAGGTTCACCACACCTACCTGGCGCTGCTCGAACGCGGATTTCGGATAGGACGGCGGTGGCATCCTGTCGATCTGGATCGGACGGTCCAGCCCAGCCTTGGCCGCATCTTCCTCAGCGTGCTCGAACGGCTCGACACCGATCCCCGGGCTCCCGGCCGCGCCGCCCTGGCTGGCCCATGCCACCGCGCCCATGCCCACACACAACCCGACCACCAGCACCTGCCCGGACACCCACGGCAATGCCTTCCGCTTGGACTGCTTCAACATGGCGATACGCTCCTTCAACACGGGTTGGCTGCGCCAATGGCAGACCGCGGGCGCAACCGGGTGGACCAGCTGCGCCTTCAGCAGCGTGCTGGCGTAGAGGCCGCGCAGCGCCGGCTGCGGAGCCATGGTGCGGGCATCGCAGGCCAGTTCCTGGTCGCGCAGGAAGCGGCCCGCAGCCCACGGCAGAAGCGGGTGGAACCAGAACACCGCGCGCACCAGCAGCAGCGCACCGTTGGCCCAGTGATCGCCATGACGGTGATGGCTGCGCTCGTGCTGCAGGATCAAGCTCTGTTCCTGTGCGGTGAACTGCAGGTCGAAGTCGGGACCAACCACGATGCGTGGGCGCCACAGGCCAACCAGCGCGGGCAAGCCGGGATCGCCGCTGGCCTGCCAGCTGCCATCGGTGCGCGGCGTCAGTGGGCCCATGCTCCGTTCGAAACGATGTTGTGCGTGCAGGTCGCGCAACAGGCGGATGCCCGCACCCAATGCCCACAGCGCGAACAACAGCCCGGCCCATGGCAACGAGGGCCCGCTCATGGCATCGAGGGCACCGGGCATCACTTTCAGCGGCAGCGTGGGTACCTGCTGCAACACCGCAACCTGTGGCAATGGCAGCGTCAGGGCGACCAGCAGCAGCGGCAGCAGCCACCAGCTGCGGTAGGCCAGCCCAGCGCCCCCCAACCGCACCAGCAGCGGTCGCAGCACCGCCAGCAGGACCACACCCACGGCCAGCCACAGGCTGGCCCGCCACAGTCCGTCGAGCAGCTCAGTCATGGTCCAGCTCCTGGATCAGCTTCTTCAGTTCGGCGATGTCCTGCGCGCTCAGCTGGCCCCGTTCACTGAAGTGCGCGACCAGCGGCGCCACGCGCCCTTCGAAGACACGGCCGATGAAGTCCTGGCTCTGCGCCTCCACCCACGCCTGTCGCTGCAGCAGCGGCCGGTACAGGTAACGCCGTCCATCGCGCTCGGCAGTGATCGCGCCCTTGGTCAGCAGGCGGTTGAGCAGGGTCTTGATGGTCGGCTCGGCCCAGTCGCGATGGGCCAGCGCGGCCACCACGTCATCGGCACTACGCGGTGCCTGCTGCCACAGCACCTCCATCACGACGGCTTCGGCTTCGCTGATCGGGGTCATTGTTTACATCCGTAATCGACGGGTTGATTACGCGCGTAATCGAACTGCCTGTCAAGCCCCTCGACTCCGGGTTCATCCCGGCTGCGCCAGCATCGGTTCCTCCCGCCCCTGGCCCCGGATGAAAGCACTGCCGAAGAAGGATTTCCCGGTCGAGCAGGCCCGCCGCTTCCTCGAACCCGGCCCGATCGTGCTGGTCAGCACGGCATGGCACGGCCAGCGCAACCTGATGACGATGGGCTGGCACATGGTCATGGGCTTATCGCCTTCACTGGTCGCCACCTACCTGTGGGACGCAAACCACAGCCACGCGTTGGCGCGCGGCAGCGGCGAGTGCGTGATCAACGTGCCCGGGGTGGAGCTGCTCGATACCGTGGTGGACATCGGCAACTGCAGCGGCCGCGAGGTCGACAAGTTCGCCCGTTTCGGGCTCGACGCACTGCCCGCGCGTGAGGTCGGCGCGCCACTGGTCGGCCAATGCCATTCGTGCTTCGAATGCCGCCTGTACGACGACAGCCAGGTGGCAGCGAGCAATCTGTTCATCTGGGAAATCGTGCATGCCCATGTTGCGCCCCGGCCGAAACTGCCGCGCACGGTGCATTACCGCGGCGATGGGCAGTTCATGGTGGCCGGCGCGGAAGTCTCGCGTCGACGGCGGTTCAAGCCCGACATGCTGTAATGCCCGCACTCCCCCGACGCAGGACCGCCGCGCATGACCGAACACCTCACCGACCTGGACGCCGCCGTCGACTGGTTGTTTGCGCGCGTGGACGGGCCGCTGCGGATCGGGGCACCGCTGGCACTGGGCAAGCCGCATCGGCTGCTCAATGCCCTCTACGCGCGCGTCGAGCACGATCCGTCGCGGCCGCTGCAGCTGTATACCGCGCTGTCGCTGAATCCGCCGAAGGCGCGGGGCAACGGCCTGGAGGCGCGCTTCCTGGCGCCGTTCGCGCAGCGCCATTTCGGCGACGACTTCCCGCGCCTGGCCTATGCCGATGCGATCGCACGCGACGCGTTGCCGGCACATGTGCAGGTGGAAGAGTTCTACATGCAATCCGGCGCCCTGCTCGGGTCGCGCCAGGCGCAGTCCAGCTATACCAGCCTGAACTACACCCACGCCGCCGATGCGGTGGCGCAGCGCGCGCCACAGGTGATCGTGCAGAAAGTGGCGATGCGCCCGAACGACCGCCGGCTTTCCCTGTCGTGCAACAACGACATCACCCAGGACACGCTGGACGCGATGACCGCGCGTGGCCTGCCGCGTCCGCTGCTGATTGCCGAGATCGATCCCCAGTTGCCCTACCTGGGCGGCTCGGCCACGGTCGATGTCTCGTTCTTCGATCTGGTGATCACCCCACCGCCGCCGTACCCGGCGCTGTTCGGGCTGCCGCGGCAGCCGGTCGGCGATGTCGACTACGCCATCGGCCTGTACGCCAGCACGCTGGTGCGCGATGGCGGCACGCTGCAGATCGGCATCGGTACGCTGGCCGACGCGCTCAGCCATGCGCTGGTGCTGCGCCACACCGACAACGCGCGCTACCGCCGCGTGCTGCACGCGCTGGATCCGCAGCTGGCCAGCCACCCGCTGGTGCAGGAGATCGGCGGCGTGGACCCGTTCGAAGTGGGCCTGTACGGCTGCAGCGAGATGCTCAACGAGGGCTTCCGCAGGCTGGTGCAGACCGGGGTGATCAAGCGCAAGGTACACGATGACCTGGCGCTGATGCAGCGCATCGAGAACGGCAGCACGCTGTCGATCGACCACGCCACACTGGCGGCCGAAGGTGAGTACCTGCACGGCGCGTTCTACCTGGGCTCGCCGGAATTCTACGAGTGGCTGCGCACGCTGCCAGAGGACGAGTGCCGTGCGATCGGCATGCGCCGCATCAGCGAGATCAACCAGCTGTACGGCGGCAACGAAACGCTGGAACGCCTGCAGCGCCGCCATGCGCGCTTCTTCAACTCCTGCATGATGGCCACCGCGCTGGGCGCGGCGGTGTCCGACGCGCTGGACGATGGACGCGTGGTATCCGGTGTGGGCGGCCAGTACAACTTCGTGGCGATGGCACATGCCCTGCCGGAAGCCCGCAGCGTGCTGATGTTCCGCGCCGCGCGCGATGACAAGGGCCGACGCGAATCCAACGTGCGCTGGAACTACGGGCACACCACCATTCCGCGCCACCTGCGCGACATCTACCTCAACGAATACGGCATTGCCGACCTGCGCGGACTGACCGACGAGGACTGCGTGCATGCGATGACCGCAATCACCGAGGCCCCGTTCCAGGGCGGCCTGCTGCAGCAGGCGCACGCTTCGCGCAAACTGCTGGCGGTCGCGCAACCGGATCCGCAGCGGCAGCAGCGCAATACGCCGCAGGCGCTGACAGCGGCGCTGGCCCCGTTCCGCGCCGATGGCAGCCTGCCGGACTATCCGCTGGGCAGTGACTTCAACGAGATCGAGCAGGTGCTGGTGAAAGCGCTGGCGTGGCTGAAGGCCAATACGCAGACCCGCGGCGACAAGCTGCGTACCGTCTGGGCAGCACTACGGCAACCGGCCGGCGACGGCGATGCGGTGTACCTGCAGCGCATGGGCCTGCAGGCACCGAAGGATTTCGCCGAACGCCTGGACGCGCGCCTGCTGCGGCTGGCACTGGCGCGCACCGCCTGAGAAAAGGGGACGGAGGGGATTAAGTCGTTTGTGCACAAACGACTTAATCCCCTCCGTCCCCTTTTTCCTGCGGCAAAGAAAAGGCCGGCGTGCGCCGGCCTTTCCTCATTACGTCGCGATGCTGCTTACAGCGCCTTGGCGGCTTCCACCACGTGCGCGGTGGTGATGCCGAAGTGCTTGTACAGCTGGTCGGCCGGGGCGGAGGCACCGAAGGTGTCGATACCGATCACGGCACCGTCCAGGCCGACGAACTGGCGCCAGAAACCGGTGACGCCGGCTTCCACGGCCACGCGCTTGCGCACGGCGTTCGGCAGCACCGATTCACGGTAGGCCGCATCCTGGCGCAGGAACACGTCGGTGGACGGCATCGAGACCACGCGGGTCTTGAGACCAGCCGCGTCCAGCTGGGCCTTGGCTTCGGTGGCCAGCGAGACTTCCGAACCGGTGGCGATCAGGATCACATCCGGGGTGCCGGCGGCATCGGCCAGCACGTAACCGCCGCGCTCGATCTGCGCGATCTGCTCGGCGCTGCGCGGCTGGTGCGGCAGGTTCTGGCGGCTGAACACCAGGCAGCTCGGGCCGTCCTGGCGGGTGATCGCGGCCTTCCAGCTCACCGCCGACTCGACCGCATCGCACGGACGCCACACGTCGTTGTTCGGGATGTAGCGAAGCGAGGCCAGGTGCTCCACCGGCTGGTGGGTCGGGCCGTCTTCGCCCAGGCCGATCGAGTCGTGGGTGTAGACGTGGATGGCGTGCGCCGGGATCAGCGCGCTCATGCGCACGCCATTGCGGGCGTAATCGCTGAACACCAGGAAGGTGGCGTCGAACGGAATGAAGCCACCGTGCAGGGCCAGGCCGTTGGCAATGGCGGTCATGCCGAACTCGCGCACGCCGTAGTACACGTAGTTGGCGTTGGCGTCGTCGCTGGCAACCGATTTGCTGCCCTTCCAGAGGGTCAGGTTGGAGTGCGCCAGGTCGGCCGAGCCGCCGACGATTTCCGGCAGCAGCGGGGCATAGGCTTCGATGGCCAGCTGCGAGGCCTTGCGCGAGGCGATCGTCGGGCCTTCCGCGGCCACCTGGGCGATGTACGCATCGGCCTTGGCAACGAAGTCGGCCGGCAGTTCGCCATGCGAGCGGCGGGTCAGTTCGGCTGCTTCAGCCGGGTACTGGCTGGCGTACTTGTCGAACAGCTGTTCCCACTCGGCCTGGCGCAGGGTGCCGGCGCCATTGGCGCGCCAACCGTCGTAGATCGCCTGCGGGATCTCGAACGGGCCGTATTCCCAGCCCAGCTGCTTGCGGGTGGCTTCCAGCTCGTCCTTGCCCAGCGGTGCACCGTGGCTGGATTCCTTGCCCGCCTTGTTCGGCGAACCAAAACCAATGGTAGTGCGGCAGCAGATCAGGGTCGGCTTGTCGCTCTGCGACAGCGCGGCCTCGATGCCGGCCTTGATGCTGTCCGGGTCATGGCCATCGACGTCGCGGACCACGTTCCAGCCATAGGCCTCGAAACGCTCCGGGGTGTTGTCGGTGAACCAGCCCTCGACATTGCCGTCGATGGAGATGTGGTTGTTGTCCCAGAAGCAGACCAGCTTGTGCAGGCCCCAGGTACCGGCCAGTGAGGCCGCTTCATGCGACACGCCTTCCATCAGGCAGCCATCGCCCATGAACACCCAGGTGCGGTGGTCGACCACTTCCAGCTCCGGACGGTTGAAGCGCTGTGCCAGCAGCTTCTCGGCCAGGGCGAAGCCCACGGCGTTGGCGAAACCCTGGCCCAGCGGGCCGGTGGTGGTCTCCACGCCCGGGGTCTCGTGGCGTTCCGGGTGACCGGCGGTGTGGCTGCCCAGCTGGCGGAACAGCTTCAGCTGCTCGATCGGCAGGTCGTAGCCGCTCAGGTGCAGCAGCGCGTACTGCAGCATCGAACCGTGGCCGTTGGACAGCACGAAACGGTCGCGGTTGAACCAGTGCGGGTTGCTCGGGTTATGGCGGAGGTAGTCGTTCCAGAGGACTTCGGCGATGTCGGCCATGCCCATGGGCATGCCGGGGTGGCCGGACTTTGCGGTTTCAACCGCATCGGCGGCAAGGAAGCGGATGGCGTTGGCCAACTGGCGACGGGTAGGCTGCGTCATGGTTCTGTCGGAATCGGGAGGCGGCCGCGGACGTGCGGGCGGCCTATTGTCCCATAGTCGCCGGGCGGGGGGTCAGTTCACCTTGCCCGGTCGTGCCGGCCGCTGGCCGGCACGTCATGATCTCCGCCGGATTCCGCATGTGAAAGGGGCCGGAGCCCTTTCCCCTGCGGAAAGGAATCCGACCCCGATCAGGTCGCCAGCAGTGGCGTTGGACTCAGTCCTGCTGCGGACCCAGCGCCGGGCCATCGTGCGACTCGCCCTTGGCCACCAGCGTGGTCAGGGCCAGGTCGCCGGTCACGTTCAGCGCGGTACGGCACATGTCCAGGAAGTGATTCACGCCCAGGATCAGGCCGATGCCCAGCGGATTCACACCGACCATCGCGCAGATCATCGCCACCACCGGCAGCGATCCCGACGGCACGCCGGCGGTACCGATGCCACCGAGGATGCAGACCGCCATCACCATGATCTGCTGGCCGATGCTCAGGTCCACGCCGAAGAACTGGGCCAGGAAGATCACCGTCACGCCCTCGAACAGCGCGGTGCCGTTCTGGTTGGCGGTGGCACCCACGGTCAGCACGAAGCGCGACACGCGCTGCGGCAAGCCCATCTGGTCGGCCACGCGCAGCGCGGTCGGCAGGGTGGCATTGCTGGAGGCGGTGGAGAACGCCATCACCGTTGCTTCCTGGGTATCGCGGAAGAACGACAGCGGCGAGCGGCCGGACAGCCACACCGCGGTACCGTAGGTCACGATCATGTGCAGGCCCAGCGCCAGCACCACCACGCCCACATAGGCACCCAGGCGGATGATCAACTCGAAGCCGAACAGCGCGGCCAGGTTGAACATGAAGCAGGCCACCGCATAAGGGGCCAGGCGGATGACCAGGTTGATCAGGGTCATCGAGATTTCGAACACGCCTTCGATGGCGCGGCGCAGCGGGGCAACCTTTTCATTGTCGGTCAGCACCATGCCGATGCCGAACATCAGCGCGAAGAACATCAGCGACAGGATCGCGCCGTTGTCCGACGCGGCCTGCAGCACGTTGCTCGGCACGATCGACAGCAGCATGTCCATGCCCTTCGGCGTGCCGTGGATGCCAGCGACGATTTCCTTGCTGCGCTCGGCGTTCTCCGAGAGCATCAGTGCCGCAGTCTGCGGATCGACGCCCGCGCCCGGCTTGAGCAGGTTGACCAGCACCAGGCCGATGCCCACCGCGATGCCGGACAGCAGCACGGTGTAGGCCAGGGTCTTCCAGCCGATGCGGCCGAGGGCGCGGATGTCGCCCATCTCCGACACGCCCATGATCAGCGCCGAGAAGATCAGCGGCACGATCAGCATGAAGATCAGGTTGAGGAACAGGCCCGACGCCGGGGTGGTGACGTAGTCCATTACCCACTTGGCACCAGCCTGCAGACCATCGACGCTGCCGCCCAGGGCGTGCACGATCAGTCCCAGGACCAGGCCGATCGCAAAGCCGATGCCCATCTTCCAATGCAGGGGCAACTTCTTCTTGTCGGCAGCAGCTGCTGTCATACGCGGGTTTCCTCGAAAAATGAATGCACTCTAACAAAGCGCGCAAGCGGCGCCGGTTCAGGTTCGCCGCGGCGGATACAGCGGCGCCAGGTCAGTGTCGGCGGTGCCCGCAGCCGCCGACCAGTGCGGTCCGTCACGGAAGACCTCGCGCAGGCGCGTGCGCAGCGGCGCCAGATCCCCCTGCCCGCCCCACCGCGCCTGCTGCAGGTCCTGTAGCACTTGACGCTGGGCTGCATCCCCAAGCCGCGCGATGACCTGCTCGATGCGTTCCACACCAGCCATCGCACACAGCTGTGCTTCCACCTGGTCGAAGCCCTCGCCATCCAGCGCGCGGCGCAGTTCTGCCAGGCCGGCACGCCCGCCCGCCGCAGTCGGCACAGAGGCCTTGCCCGCTACTGGCGCCACTGCGCGCGGGCGCCGACCTCGCTGCCAGCCCCACAGGAGAGTCAGCAGCCACAGCAACGCCAGGCCGATGGCCGCCGCCATCCACGGCCACGGACGCTCGGACAGGCCGCTGGCACGCGGATCGGTCGCGGCGATGCGGCTGTCCCGGCCATCGGCGCCCGGCAGCGCGGCATCGGTGTCGATCGGCGGCAATGGCGCCGGTGAGGCAGTGCCGGTGCCGGTGCCGGCCGCGACGGCCAGCGTCAGGTCCGGCAGCTTCGCCTCCTGCGCCTTGCCGTTACGCACATCCCACCAGGGCAGGCGCGGCCCCGGCACCACCAGCGAACCCGGCTGGCGCGGCACGATCGAATAGCGGCGGGTGATCTTCAGGCGCGGCGTGCTGCCGTTGAAGGTCTCTTCGTACTGTGCCGGTTCGGCGAACACCTGCGCATTGGTGCCGACATCCGGCACCGGCAGGTCGGTGAACTGCGCGCGCGTCGCGCCTTCGGCAACCGCTTCGACCACCACGTTGGCGGCCTCACCGGTGCGGGCACTGGTCGGCGCACTGGTGTAGCGCAGCTGCAGGCTCTGCAGTGGCAGCCACGGCTGCGGGGCCTGCGCCGGCTGGGCCTGCACCTGCAGCGTGCGGTCTGCGCCGGTGGCATTCATGCGGCCATCGCCACCGCCGAAGAAGTCGTCGAAGAAGCCACCCGCACTGCGCCCACTGAAACGGGCACCGGCCAGGCGCAACGCGCCGCTGCGCTCGGGGATCAGCAGGAAACGCCGTTCGACCACGTTGTAGCGGCGCCCGTTGACCTGGCGTACATCGGTGCGGTCGTCGCCCACACGCTGCAACGACGCGCCCGCCGGGGTATCCAGCACCAGCTCGCCGGAGGCCAGCTGCGAGGCGAAGTACAGCCGCACCACCACGCCCACGCTCTGCTGCACATACGGCGTATCGTCATCGACAACGGTTTCGATGAAGGCCATCGCATTGCTGTCGGGCCCCGCCACGGCGGCCGCATCGACCTGCAGCGTCAGCGGTGCGGTGCGCACACTGCCCACCTGCAGGCCCGGTACCACCAGCGAACCACTACGTCGTGGTGTCAGCGCCACGCCATACAGGTTGCGCTGCTGCATGCTGCCATTGCTCCATTCCACCTGGCGGCTGCTGGTCTGCCCGCTCAGGTCGAAGTCGGTGCGCAATGGCGTGAAGTCAGGGGCGCCCTGGTCGCTCTCGATATTGAGCGTGACCGTGTCGCCCATCGCGATGCGGTCGCGGTCCAGCCACGCGCGCGGCTGCGCCCAGGCCAGCAGCGGCAGCCACAACAGCAGCGCCGCCAGTACCTGTCGAGGCCGGTGCCCGTGCATGTTGATCGACCGCGTCATCGCCCTTCCCTCTTCCTGCGTTCGTTTTCCAGCTGGAACTTGGCCCGCAGCAATGCGCCCGGATCATCCGGCACACGCCGCATCCATGCCTCCACCGCCTGTTGCTCCTCGCGCTGGCGCGGCGTGCGGCCCTCACTGCCCGGTACCGGTTTGCCGTCCTTGCCGGCCTCACCCTCGCGTGCCTGCTGCATCGCCTGCTGCATGCGCTGGCGCTGCTGTTCATCGGCCTGCGCCTGCGCCTTGGCATCTTCCACCTGCGGCGGTGCCTGCTGGCCATCGCGGCCACGTTCGCCAGGCTGAGGCTCCGACTGCGCGTTGTTGTCACCCGCCTTGGGCTGGCCCTGCTGGCCCGACGGCGGCTGGCCCTGGCCGGGTTGCTGCTGGCCCTGCTTCGGCTGTCCCTGTGGGTTCTGTTGGCCCTGCGGGCCCTGCGGTTGCTTCTGCTGCCCGTTCTGCGGTGGCTTCTGTTGATCCTGGCCTTGGCCGCCCCCGGATGGCCTGCGCTTGCGTGCGGCATCGACCACGGCGCGGTTGGCCACTGCATCGGCCATGCCCGGATGCAGCGCCAGTGCGCGGTCGTAGGCGGCGATCGCTTCGTCGTAGTTGCCTTCGCGTGCAAGCGTGTTGGCCAGGTTGTACCAACCGGCATCGCTGTCGATGCCTTCGAACTGTCTGCGTGCAGTGGCGAAGTCGCCCTTGCGGTAGGCCTGAACCCCCTCGGCCAGGCGTTGATGCTGCAGCTGGTCGCTGCGCTTCCACAGCGTGCCCTGCGCCGGCTGCGAGACAGGCGTCGCAGGGGCCTGCGCCTGCGCGTCATTCATCCATGGCAGCAGACCCACCGCGAGCACCGCGGCCAGCACCGCGCGACGGCGGAAGGCCAGCAATGCCAGCAGCATCACCGGCGGCAGCAACCAGAAGCCTTCGTCACGCCACTGCTTGCCTTCGCCCGGCCGCTGCGCCGCCGTGCCGTCGCGCGCGTCGAGTACACCGAGCACACGCAGATCGCTGTCATCGGCAGAGATGCGCGCATAGCGGCCGCCACCGGCAGTGGCGACTGCACGCAGGCTGCCCTCATCCAGCGCGGCCTGGCGGATCTGCCCATTGCCATCGCGGTAGGCCGCACCGGCAGGCGTGCCCAGGCCCAGCACCGACACCTGCAGGCCCAGGCTGCGTGCCTGCGCCGCCGCCAGTGCAGCTTCGCTGTCCGCCTGATCGCTGACCAGCAGGATCTGCCCCTGCAACGCGCCGATCTGCCGCATCAAGCGTGTCGCCCAGTCGATGCCGCGGTCGGCACGCTGGCCATCACGCGGCATCACGTCCGGCGACAGCGCATCCAGATACAACGCAACATTGCTGCCGTCGTCGGTCAGCGGCGCCACGGTGTAGGCATCATCGGCATACACCACCAGCCCCACCTGCCCGCCCTGGCGCGCGCGCAGCAGCTCGCCCACTTTCGCCCGCGCCTGCAGCAGGCGCGACGGCGGAAGATCGGTTGCCGTGATCCGGCTGGACAGGTCCAGCACCACCAGCAACGGTGCGCTGGGCTGGAACATCGGTTGTGCCTGCTGGCGCCAGCTCGGCCCGGCCATGGCCAGCGATGCCAGTGTCCAGCCCAGCAGCAGCGCCCATGGCAGGCGCACTCGCCGCTTCGCGCCCGCGGCCAGCAGATGTGGCAACAGGTGTGCGTCCACCGCCTGCCGCCACGCATCACTGCGTCGCTGCCGGTACACCGCGAGCGCGAGGATCAGGGGCAACGCCAGCAGCGCCCACAACCACGCCGGTCGCAGGAAGTGCAATGCGCTCCAATCGGGGAGATTCGAAGCAAACGCGATCATCGGCGACGCTCCGGCCACAGCCAGGCCAGCACGCCCAGCAGCAACGCCAGCCCCAACGGCCAGGCATAGCGTTCTTCGCGCGGACGCAGGCTCGGCCCCTTCGCGGCGACCGGCTCCAGGCGATCGAGCTCGGCGTAGATCCCGGCCAGCTGCGCGGTGTCACGCGCGCGGAAGAACTGGCCACCGGTCATGCTGGCGATCTTCTTCAGGGTGGCCTCATCGACCGGGTCCTGGTCGGTGGAAATCGGGATACCAAACAGGCGCATGCTGCCATCGCCGCCGAATGCAACCGTGTGGATGCGCACGCCTTCGGCGCGCGCGACTTCCGCGGCGCGCAGCGGCTCCAGCACCCCGGCGTTGCTGACACCATCGGTCAACAGGATCAGCACGCGCTGTCCCTCCGGCTGGCTGCGCAGGCGCTTCACTGCCAGGCCGATGGCATCACCGATGGCGGTCTCGCGCCCGGCCAGGCCGACCACGCTGTCGCGCAGCTGATCGCGCACGCTGGCCAGGTCTGCGGTAAGCGGCGTAAGCGTGTAGGCGCGATCACCGAAAATCAGAAGGCCGACGCGGTCGCCGGCACGACGATCCAGGAAGTCGGCCAGCACGGCCTTGGCCGCGGTGAGGCGATCAACCGCCTGGGCTCCCAGCACCATGTCACCCTCGCCCATGCTGCCGGACACGTCCATCGCCAGCATCATCTGCCGGCCCTGCTGCGGCGGCGTGATGGCTTCGCCCAGCTGCTGCGGCCGTGCCAGCGCGATGCACAGCGCGCACCAGCCCAGCCATAGCAGCAGCGTGCGCAGCCACGACACGTCGACGCGGCCCCCACCGGACAGCGCTTCGAGCTCGGCGGCGGCGTAGGGCACACGCAGCGCGGCGCCCGGTTCTGCACGGCGCTTCCACCAGCGCATCAACAACGGCAACGGTAGCGCGAGCAATGCCAGTGGCCATGCCAGCTGCAGGTCCGGCCATGGCCAATAGGTCGTCCAGAGGTTCATCGGCGGCGCTCCAGCAGCATCGCCAGATAGCGCTCGCGGGCCCAGCTGCGCACGGCCGCCACGTCGTTGCTGTCGACGCGTGGGCGATACGCGCCTTCGGCCAGCAGGCTGCGACGCGCATCGGGCAACGTGCCCTGCGGGTCTACACGCTGCCACCAGGCATCATCGCGCAGCGATTCACTGCCCGGCTTTGCATGGCGTGCGGCACGGCGCAGCAATCCGGCAATGGCCGCCAGTTCGGCCGCAGCGTCGGTGGTGGCTGCCAGTTCGCTATCGAACAGCTGCAACCAACGCTGGCGGCGACGGCGACGCCGCCACATCAGCACGGCGATCACCAACAGCACCAGCACAACCGCCGCGCCGACCATCAGGTAACCGGGGGCAGGCGGCCACCATGAAGGTGCCGGTGGCAACTGCACATCGCGCAGCGGCAGCGCGGCGCTCACGCCGGCACCTCGGTCGGTGATGGCGCCAGCCACGCGTCGCTGGGCGCATCCGTGGACAGCACCTGCACATCGACACGGCGTGCGCCGAGCTGGCGCCGCAGTTCCTGCAGCGGTTCGACGAAGTGTGCCTGCCAATGCGCCTGCACTTCACTGCGGCGCAGGTCGAGGCCGATGCGCTGCTGTGCGGTCTGGAACTGCAGCGCCGCCGAGGGGGGATGCAGTTCCAGCGGATCAACCAGCAGCACCAGGCTGAGATCGTGATGCTGGGCCAGCGCGCTCCAGCGCGCGGGAGGAATACGGATGGCCTGCTGCGGATCGGCCAGCACCAGCATGCGTGCCCCCGGGCGCAGCACGCGACCGGCATGATCCAGTGCGCGCGCCAGGCCCAGATCGTCGGCCGGCGGCTGTGCATACCAGCGGGTCAGCGCGTCGAGCACGCGCAGCACGCCGCGTGGCCCGCCCGCGGGGGCAATCGGCGCTTCGCGATCGCTGCCGCGCAGCGCACCCACGCGGTCGCAGCGGCGCTGCGCCGACCACGCGGCAACCGCACCGGCACGGGCGGCCTGCACCGATTTGAAGCGCACGCGCGTGCCGAAGTACAGCGCCGGCGACGTATCGGCCACGATCAGGCTGACCCGCTCGCGCTCGGCCTGGAACAATTTGGTATGGGCGCGGCCGGTGCGCGCAGTCACGCGCCAATCGATGTGGCGCGCGTCGTCGCCAGCCACATATTCGCGCGACTCGGCGTATTCCATGCCGCGGCCGCGCAGTTGGGACGGTGCCTGGCCCGCGTTGCCGGTGCGGCCACGGCGCGGCGGCGGCGGACGCTGTGCCAGCCGCCGTAGCGCGACCAGTTCGGCCAGCTGCGGGCGCAGCCCGTCACCTTCGAGCGCGGACGGTGCCTGTTCCAGGGATGGATCGGTCATGCGCAGGCTCAGGGTGCCGGCACCCGGGCCAGCAGCTCCTGCACCAGGCGCTCGCCGTCCCAGCCCTCGGCGGTGGCTTCATAGCTGGGCAGCACGCGATGGCGCAGCACGTCGGCGGCGACTGCACGCACGTCGTCGGGCGTGACGAAGTCACGGCCGGCCAGCCACGCCCGCGCACGGGCACAGCGCTCCAGTGCGATGGAACCGCGCGGGCTTGCCCCCCAGGCGATGCGGCGGCCGAGGCCGGCGTCGTAGCGCGCGGGATCGCGCGAGGCCAGCACCAGTTCGATCAGGTAGCGCTCCAGTGCCGGTGCCATGTGCAGGTCCAGCACTTCGCGGCGGGCGTCGAACACGTCCTGCATCGGCATCTTGTCCGGCGCCGGCGCAGCCTCGCCCAATGCACCACGGGCACGCTCACGGGCCAGCCGCAGGATTTCCGATTCAGCGGCCTGGTCCGGGTAACCGATGCGCACATGCATCAGGAAACGGTCCAGCTGCGCTTCCGGCAGCGGGAAGGTGCCCTCCTGCTCGATCGGGTTCTGCGTGGCCATCACCAGGAACAGCGGCGGCAGCGCATAGGTATGGCGGCCAACCGTGACCTGGCGCTCGCCCATGGCCTCCAGCAGCGCCGACTGCACTTTGGCCGGTGCCCGGTTGATCTCGTCGGCCAGCAGGATCGGGTGGAAGATCGGGCCGGGCACGAACTCGAAGCGGCCCTCCTGCGGGCGCCAGATCTCGGTGCCGGTGAGGTCGGCCGGCAGCAGGTCGGGGGTGAACTGCACGCGGGCAAAGTCTGCTTCCAGGCGCGAGGCCAGTGCACGGATCGCCGTGGTCTTGGCCAGGCCCGGCGCGCCCTCCACCAGCAGATGGCCGTCGGCCAACAATGCAATCAGCAGGCGTTCGACCAGTGCCGCCTGGCCGACGATCTCGGCCGACAGCGCGTCGCGCAGCTGGGTGAACGCCGCATGCAGGCGGGAGGTGGCCGGCGCGGGCGGCGGCGAGACGGTTTCGGGCATCGGCGGTGGCAGGTTCATGGGGGCCTTTGACCGGCGCAGGACGGCACGGGTTCCCGACATCATCGCAGGGTGCCCTGCGATTGGCATCAAGAACCGCTGAACAGCCGTCCACGCTGGGCATGGATCTGCTTCGTGCATGCCGCCAGCCCAAACGAAGAAGGGCCGCACGGGGCGGCCCTTCTTCGAAGACTCCGGTGCGACGGCTCAGTTCTGCTTGGCCACGCGCAGCACCTTCGGGGTGACGAACACCAGCAGCTCGGCCTTGTCCTTGTTGCGACCGCGCTTCTTGAACAGGTTGCCCAGGAACGGCACGTCGCCCAGGAACGGCACCTTGCTGATGCTGTTGCGATCGGTGAACTCGTAGACGCCACCGATCACCACGGTCTGCCCATCCTCGACCAGCACCGCGGTGTTGACTTCGCGTCGGTTGATCGACGGCACGGTGCCGTAGCCCTCCAGCTGGATCAGCTGGTCGACTTCGTCCTTCTTCACCTGCATGTTGAGGAACACGCGGTTGTCGTTGGTGATGGTCGGGGTGACCTTCAGCTCCAGCACCACTTCCTTGAACTGGACGTTCGGGGTCGCGACGCCGCCAGCGCCACCACCGCTGATGGTGACGTAGCCGATTTCCTTGCCCTGCTTGATCATCGCTTCGCGCTGGTTGGTGGTGACCACGCGCGGGTTGGAGATCACCTCGCCTCGCGACTCCTGCTGCATGGCCGACAGCTCCACGTCCAGCAGGTAACCGGCATTGAGGATGGACAGTGCCAGCGAACCCGGGTTGCTTGCGGCAGCCACCGGCAGGTTCCAGTTCAGGCCACGGGTGATGGTCGAGCCCACCGGGACAGGAGCCGGGCCCACCCGGCCACCGGCGATCCAGTCGCGCTCGGCCTTGGCGTTGTCCTGCGCGGACTTGACCTGCGATTCCCGGGTCAAGCGGTTGGCCTCGAGATTGCCGCTGAAATAGACATTGTCGCGGCTGCCGCTGACACCGAACTTCGCGCCCAGCTCGCGGGCGAAGGTGTCGGTGGCGATGACGATGCGGCTTTCGATCAGCACCTGGTCGACCGGGCGGTCGATCACGTTGATCAGCTCGCGCATGCGCGCGATCTTCTTCGGGATGTCGCTGATCATCAGCGTGTTGGTACGCTCGTCGGCCACGATGCGACCACGCGAGGACAGGAAGCCACTGTCTTCCTGCGAGGAGCTGCCCGAACCACCACCACTGCCACCACCACCGCCGCCGCCGATGCCCTTGGCCTCGGTCAGCGCTTTGAAGATCTGCGTGGCGCTGTGGTAGTTGATCTGGATGTAGTCGGTCTGCAGGTCTTCGCGGTTCTCGATGGCGATGCGCGCATCTTCCTTCTCCTGCTCGAACTTGGCCAGTTCAGCCTGCGGCGCCACCCAGATCACGCTGCCGTCGCGACGCTTGTCCAGGCCCTTGGCGCGCAGGACGATGTCCAGCGCCTGGTCCCACGGCACATTGACCAGGCGCAGGGTCACGTTGCCCTGCACCGAGTCGGACGCCACCACGTTCAGGTTGGACTCCTCGGCGATCAACTGCAGCACGGTGCGCACCGGCACGTCCTGGAAGTTGAAGGTCACCGGCTTGCCGGTGAAACCACGCTGGCCGACGGCCTTGGCCGCCTGGGTGACGCTGCCGGCGGTGACCGCACCCACGGCGGCCTGGGCCTGGCGCGGGCTGATCTCGACCACGTATTCGTTGCCGCTCTGGTAGGCCAGCGACTCCACCGCGCCACCGGTGCTCAGCACCAGCTGGGTGCCGGCGCCCGACGGCTTGGCGTCGATGCGCTGTACCGGCGTGGCGAAGTCGGTGACGTTCATCGGCTTCTGCAGGTTGGCCGGCAGCCGGGCATTGCCGACGTCGACCACGACGCTGTTGCCCTGCGTGCGCAGGTCAGGGATCGCGCCCTGCCCGTCGAACTGCACGATCAGGCGACCGGCGCCGTCATCGCCACGCTTGAAATCGATCTTGGCCACCGACAGGCCCGCCGGCGCGGCGGCCGGTGCCACGGTGGCGCCCACCGGCTTTTCCGCCGGTGCGGCAGCCAGCGCCGGAGCGCAGGCCAGCATCAGCGCGACTCCCAGCGCGCTGACACGGTTCAAGGTAGAGCGCCGGATGGGACGCAGCCCCTTGGCTTGGTGAAAGGTCATCGTGCTATCCCCAGTAAACGATCATTGATCTTCAAGCGAGAGCGTTGCCGGCCGTTCCAGCCAGCCACCCGCGCCATCCGGCACCAGTTCGATCAGCTCCACGCGGTCTTCGAAGACCGCCGTGACCCGCCCGTCGCTCTGCCCCAGGTAACCGCCCGGGCGAACCCGGTAGGTGACCTTGTCCGGCCCCATCACCAGCGCCACGGTACCTGCGCCGGTACCGATGGTGCCGACCATGTCCAGCGCATCCAGCGGGAAGCCTTCCAGCGGCTCCTTGCGCCGGTTCGGGTCCGGTCGCAATCCGCCATTCCCCTGCTGCGGATTGGTCCAGGCATCGGTGAACGGATCGCGCATGCCCTGCGCGGAGTATTCAAAGGTCTCGAACTGCTGCATCACCGGCAGCGGCTCCAGCGGTTGCGCCGGTCGCGCGCGCTCGCCTTCCACCCACTTCTCAAGGTTCGGTGCGTCACCGGGCGTGCTGGTCACGCCACGGCCGCAACCAGCCAGCAGCAGCACAGCCAGCACCATCGCACCACGTACGGTCTGCGCGCGCATCACTTCTTGCCCTCCTTGCCAGCGTCGGCCGCCTGCTGCGCCTGCACCTCGGTCTCGTCCAGGTAGCGATAGGTCTTGACCGTACCGGACAGTTCCAGTGCACCGCTGCGGACGTTGCCGCCGGTCTTTTCCTTGGGCTTGAGGTTGATGTCGTGCATGGTCAGGATCACCACCCGCGGCAGCGAGGCCACGCCGCTGACGAACGCGCCGAACTGGTGGTAACTGCCCACCATGCGCAGCTTGATCGGCTTCTCGGCGTAGAACTCCTTGATCTGCTCCTGCTCCGGCTCGAACAGCTCGTTGGTCAGGCCGCTGGACAGCGCGGTCTGCGAGATGTCGATGATCAGGTCGGGCATTTCGGTCTTGCTCGGCAGCTGCCGCAGCATCTGCTGCAGCACCTGCTCCATCTGCGCCAGCTGCTGCTTCAGCGGCCCCAGGTTCACCGCGCGTTCCTGCTGCTTGGTGAACTCGGTGCGCAGCTCGACTTCCTTCGATTCCAGGCCGGCCAGTTCTTCGCGCTTGCCGCTGATCAGCAGCATCCACGCCACGAACATGATGACCAGCGCCAGCAACGAGCAGAAGACGATCTTGGCCTTCTGCGGCCAGTTGCCGATGTCGTTGAAATCCAGGTTCTTGATGTCGATCTTCTGGCTCATGCGCGGTCCCCCTGCAGCAGCGCATTGAAGGCCTGCGGCGGCTGCGCCAGGCGGCTGCCCTCAGGCTTCGGGGCAGGTGCCGGGGCCGGAGCGGCCGGTTGGTTCGGCTTGGCCGGAGCGGCCGACGGTGCAGCAGCCGGTGCGGCGGGAGCCGCTGCCGGCTGGCCCGCTGCCGGGGCCGCAGGCGTCGCGGCATCCGGACCTGCGGCCAACGGTGCCACCGGTGCCGGGGCAGCCGTCGCCACCGAGCCATCGGCGTTCAGGCCCGGCGTCGCCGACACCTCTTCGCTCTGTGCCGGCAGTTTCACCTTGACCACGAACACGTAGGGCAGCGCCTTGATGTCGGCCAGCGGGCCGGCCTTGCCGTCCTTGTCCTTCTCCGGGTCACGCGCTTCGATGATCGACAGCTCCGGGTTGGTCATCCAGCCGGAGGTCTCCAGGTTGCGCATGTAGGCCGAAACGCGGGCGTTGGACTGGGTGCGGCCTTCCAGCGTCAGCACATCCCCTTCCTGCTTCAGCGCGGTCAGCACCACGCCGTCGGGGATGGTGCGCACCAGCGCGTCGAACAGGTGGACCATCTGCGAGCGCTTGGCCTGCAGCTCCTCGATCACCTTCTTGCGGGCCAGCAGGCGTTCCTTCTGCGCGTCGAGGCGATCAATCTCCTTGTTCTGTTCCTTGACCTTCTCGATCTCGGCTTCCAGATAGGCGTTGCGGTCCATCTGGCCGCTCACCTGGCGGTCGTAATAGAACCAGATCATCAGCGACAGCAGCAGGCCACCGACAGCGGCCATGCCCAGCATTGCGTAGAACTCGCGCTGGCGTTGCTTGCGCCGCTCGGCGCGCCAGGGCAATAGATTGATGCGTGCCATCAGTCAAAGCTCCTCAGCGCCAGACCGGTCGCGATCATCAGCGCGGGGGCATCCTGGGCCAACGCATGTGCGTTCACCTTCGGCCCCAGGGTCATCTGCGCCAGCGGGTTGGCGACCACGGTCGGCACACCCAGCTGTTCCTCGACCATCTCCGGCAGGCCACCGAGCACGGCGCAGCCGCCGGCCAGCACGATGTGATCGACGCGGTTGAACTCGCTGCCTGCGTAGAAGAACTGCAGCAGGCGGCTGATCTGCTGGACCGTGGCTTCCTTGAACGGCTCCAGCACTTCCATCTCGTAGCTTTCCGGCAGGCCGCCCTGGCGCTTGGCCAGCCCGGCTTCCTCGTAGCTCAGCCCGTAGCGGCGCATGATCTCGTCGGTCAGCTGCTTGCCACCGAACACCTGCTCGCGGCTGTAGAGGCTGCGGCCGCCGCGCAGGACATTGAGGGTGGTCATGGTGGCGCCGATATCGACCAGCGCGACCACGCCGTCGATGGATACCGGCAGCTCGCTGGCGACCAGGGCGTAGGCGTTCTCGACCGCGAAGGCCTCCACGTCCATCACCTTGGCCTGCAGGCCACCGAGTTCCAGCGCCGACTGGCGCAGCTCGACATTCTCCGAACGCGACGCGGCCAGCAGCACCTGGACCATCTCCGGGTTGTTCGGGATCGACCCGATCACCTCGAAGTCCAGGTTCACTTCCTCGATCGGATACGGAATGTAGTTGACCGCTTCCAGCTCGATCTGGGCTTCCATGTCGTTTTCGTCGAGATCGGCCGGCATCGGGATCACCTTGGTGATCACTGCCGACCCCGCGACGGCGGCAGCGGCCAATTTGGCCTTGCTGCCTGAACGGTTCATCGCCCGACGGATGGCCTCACCCACGGCCTCCACTTCAACGATGTTCTTCTCCACCACCGCATTGGGCGGCAGAGGTTCCACAGCGTAATGTTCCACGCGGAAACGATTGCCGCTGCGGGACAGCTGCAAAAGCTTTACCGCAGTCGAACTGATGTCGACGCCTACGAGCGGCGACTGACTTTTTGGGATGAGCCCCACGGTTTCTCCCCTGCCGACGGGCACTTGGACGCAAGACCTGCGCCCAAGCATTAATAACGTATTCTTAGCAAATGGCAACGGCCCTGCTGTGAATTCCTTCACGGATTCACCATGCAGCCCCTGACTGTTCCCCTTGCGCTCCCCGGTGCCGACCCCAGCCGGCACCTTGCGTAATCTATACTCTGCGACCACGAAATTCGCAATCGGAATCTGAACCCGATGACTCGACTCCGCCGCTGGCTGCGCTGGATCTTCCTGATTGTCCTGGTCCTGGCGCTGATCGGCGCGGCCGCCGTGGGCGGTCTGTACTATGCCGTTTCCTCCAAGCTTCCCGACGTGCAGACCCTGCGCGACGTGGAAATGCAGGAGCCGATGTACGTCTATGCTGCCGATGGCAAGCTGATGGCGGTGTTCGGCGAGACCCGGCGTACCCCGATCACCATGAAGGACGTGCCGGAGAAGCTGAAGCAGGCCTTCCTGGCGACCGAGGACGCCCGCTTCTACGAGCACGGCGGCGTGGACTACATGGGCATCGGCCGGGCGGTCTGGCTGCTGGCCACCACCAGCGACAAGCGCGTGCCGGGTGGCTCCACCATCACCCAGCAGGTGGCCCGCCAGTTCTTCCTCAGCTCCGAGTACAGCTACACCCGCAAGCTGGCCGAGATCCTGCTGGCGCGCAAGATCGAGTCCGAGCTGAGCAAGGACGAGATCTTCGAGCTGTACCTGAACAAGAGTTTCTTCGGCAACCGCGCCTACGGCGTGGCCGCTGCCGCCGAGTTCTATTACGGCAAGAAACTGAACGAGCTGGACCTGGACGAGATGGCCTCGCTGGCCGGCATCCCCAAGTTCCCCTCGTCGGGCAACCCGATCTCCAACCCGGAGCGTGCCCGCCAGCGCCGCGACAACTACGTGCTGCAGCGCATGGCCGACCTGAAGTTCGTCAGCCAGGCCGAGGCCGACGCGGCCAAGGCCGTGCCGATGCACGCCACCGCGCATGAGCCGCCGGTGCAGGTCGATGCCCCGTACGTGGCCGAGCTGGTGCGCCAGGAGATGATCGCCCGCTTCGGCGGCGACGTGGTCAACAAGGGCTATCACGTCACCACTACCATCGACTCCACCCTGCAGACCGCCGCGAACCAGTCGGTGCGCGACGGCCTGCTGCTGTACGACCACCGCCACGGCTGGCACGGCGTGGAGAAACAGGTGCAGGTGGGTGCTGGCGAAAACGCCGCCGCCCTGGCCGAGCACCTGCGCGGCATGTACGGCCAGGCCGGCCTGCTGCCGGCGATCGTCGCCAGCACCGGCGCCGACGGCAGCGCCACCGTGGTGCTGGCCAACCGCAGCGAGATCGTGCTGCCGGCCGGTGCCGCCAAGTGGACCAACAAGACCCCGGGCAAGCTGGTGCAGCGCGGCGACATCGTGCGCGTGCGCGCCGGTGCCAAGGAGGGCGAGTGGCTGCTGGACCAGATCCCGCGCGGCCAGTCCGCGCTGGTCTCGCTGGATGCCCACAGCGGCGCGCTGAAGGCGCTGGTGGGTGGCTTCAGCTTCTCCGGCAACAAGTTCAACCGCGCCACCCAGGCCCGCCGCCAGCCGGGTTCGAGCTTCAAGCCGTTCGTCTACGCAGCTGCCTTCGACAAGGGCTACAACCCGGCCTCGATCGTGCTCGACGCCCCGGTCGTGTTCCGCGACCGCCGCGGCAAGACCTGGGCCCCGCAGAACGACGGCGGCGGTTTCCGCGGCCCGATGCGCCTGCGCGAAGCGCTGGTGCAGTCGCGCAACCTGGTCTCGGTGCGTCTGCTCGATGGCATGGGCGTGGACTACGCGCGCAAGTACATCAGCGAATTTGGTTTCGCCGAATCGGAACTGCCGCCGAACCTGTCGATGTCGCTGGGTACCGCCTCGCTCACCCCGCTGTCGGTGGCCCGTGGCTACGCCGTGTTCGCCAACGGCGGCTCGCGCGTGGACACCTGGCTGATCGACCAGGTCAATGACCGCGACGGCAACCTGGTGTTCAAGGAAAACCCGGCGCTGGCCTGCCGCGACTGCGCCGGCAGCAGTGACCAGCCGGTCAACCAGGTGGTGGACGGCTTCAACTTCGGCGCTCCGGCCCCGAAGGTGGACCCGGCTGCTGCCGCCAAGGCCGAAGCCAAGACCGAAACCCCGGCGGCTCCGGCCAACCCGGATGCCCGCACCGCCCCGCGCGCGATCGACGCCCGCACCGCCTACCAGCTGGTGTCGATGATGCGCGACGTGGTCCAGCGCGGTACCGGTGCCCAGGCCAAGGTACTCGGCCGCGAGGACGTAGGCGGCAAGACCGGCTCCACCAACGACCACCGCGATGCCTGGTTCTCCGGCTTCGGCGGCCCGTACGTGACCACCGTGTGGGTGGGCCGCGACGACTTCCGCTCGCTGGGCTACCGCGAATACGGTGGCAAGGCCGCCCTGCCGATCTGGATCGACTACATGCGCACCGCGCTGAAGGACACCCCGATCGCGCAGAACGACCCGCCCAGCGGCATGGTCCAGGCCACCCTCAACGGCGCGACCGAGTGGGTGAAGGTGGAAGACATGGACCGCCTGACCGACTACGACCTGAACCTCAATACGCCGCAGGCCGACGCCGCCGCGTTCGATATCTTCTGAGGAAGAGTGTGATGGGTGCCAACCGTGGGTTGGCACCGATGCTGCCCTGGTAGATGCCAACCTTGGTTGGCGCCCCGTGCCGAACAAGGTCGGCACCTACCAGAGCGTTGGTGGGTGCCAACCGTTGGCTGGCGCCTCCGCGAAATACCCACGCAGATGTCACATCCGTGCGCTAGTCTGTAGCCAGGTCGCAACAGGAGTCATCGCATGCATCGCGCCCGTCAGCATGCTGCCAGCCAGACCCGCGAGCGGCGCCATCGCCTCGCCCACGAAGCCGCCCGCCTGATGGCCGAAGGCGGCATCCGCGACTACCACCAGGCCAAGTTGAAGGCCGCCAGCCGGCTCGGCATCCACGACGATGCCTCCCTGCCCCGCAACACCGAGATCGAAGACGCCCTGCGCGAGTACCAGCGGCTGTTCTCCGGGCCCCAGCATGGCAACGAACTGCAGCGCCGCCGCGAAGCCGCCATGCGCGCACTGGAGTTCCTGCACGGCTTCGCCCCGCGCCTGGCTGGCCCGGTGCTGGAGGGCACCGCCGACGCCAACAGTCCCGTGCAGCTGCACCTGCACAGCGATGACCCGGAAGCCGTGCACCGCTTCCTGGACGAACACGGCATCCCCGCCGAATCGAGGACACGTCGCCTGCGCATGGATCGCGAGCGCAGCCTGGACGTGCCGGTGTGGGTGTTCAGTGCCGAAGAGCTGACCTTCGACCTGGCCGTGCTGCCCTATGACGCCCTGCGCCAGGCGCCGCTGTCACCGGTGGATGAGAAGCCGATGCGGCGCGCGTCGGTGGCGCAGTTGCGGCAAGTGCTGGCCGAGGCAGAGATCACCGCGTACGTCGGCGGGTGACGGTAGCTACGGTCTCTTGGTGGGTGCGGACCGTTGGTCCGCGCTCGCCTTTGGTAGGTGCGGACCGTTGGTCCGCACGGTCCTTCAGTCGTCCGGATACCTGACCGAAGAGCAGTCGAGCCTGGCTCAAGCCCGCCTACCGCAGCTCATGCGGCTCCTTGGCATCGCCGGTCAGCAGGCGTGCCAGCCACGGCGCACCCGCGCGCCGTGGGTACTCCACCATCATCCGGGCGTGCATGTCCTGCAGGTCAGCCAACAGCCAGGTCTGGTTGTAGACGTCGCCGAACGTGTCGGACCAGGCCGTCTGTATCCGCGCGCGCTCCCCCCCATTGAGGTTGGGCATCCTGTCCAGCGGCACCTCCAGCACCGGCGCCAGCGCCTCGTTGATGGCCGTGTTTTCCGCCTGGGCTGCGCGGAGCAGTGACAGCCGATGCTTCAGCTGCCAGCACGGGTACGGGAAGCAGCTGCCCGTGGCTTCGATGTACGACGCCATGTCGGCCAGCATGTGAGCTTTCAGCTGCCACACCATCGAACTGTCCAGCAGCTCCCGCACCCGCATCGTGCGCAGCGTACCGGCCCGGACTTCTTCCGGCGTGGTGAACGGCTCGCCGGGCGTGGTGCCGCCATGCTGCACCAGCACGATGCGATGGATCGCCTCGCCGGTGATGTTCTCCACGCGCAGCGCTGCCACCTCCGGGTGCACGCGCGGCGGCGGGACGCTCACCACCCGCCAGTGGTACCAGAGCACCAGCACCATGCCGGTCAGGCACAGCAGGGTGAACAGCACCCAGCTGTCCAGATTGCGGGTGTAGTAGAAGTACCGCGCCCGCCACAGATAGAACGTGCGGTAGCTGATGAACCGGCTTACCCATCGGTACATGGCCATCTCCTCGGCAAGGACCCCGGCGCGACGGGGTGAATTACGCGCGTCACGCCAGGGCTCCATGGCTTACCAGCCGATGCCCACACCGACGCCCATGCTGCGCTCACCGCTGTTGGTGAACGCCCCATTGAGGCTGAAGGTGGCTGAGCCCTTGTCGTTGAGCACGCGCTGGTAACCCACCGCCATGGCCGACTCGCCCTCGGCGTAGCCCACGCCCGCGCCAAGGCGGTTGTAGGTGGCCAGGCCGGCGGTGTTCATGGCCATGGCCGTCTGCGCGCTGCTCATTGCCGCCATGCGGTTGAAGCGCTTGTCCATCTTGTCCAGGCGGCGTTCGAAATTGCTGATCGCCCCATCGGTGTACTCGTTGGCGCGGGCCAGCATCTTCTCCAGATCGGCGGTGTCGACCTGCGGCGTGGGCGCGGGCGAATCGTCCTTCTTCGACTTCGGCTGCGGTGCAGGCGAAGCGCCCTCGCCTGCCGAAGCGACCTGCGGCGAACCGCTGGCTTCCGGGCTTGGCATGATCTCTTCGGTCGGCGCTGCCGACGCCGTGGTCATTGCACGCGCCTGCGGCTGGCCGTCCACGCGCTGCTCCAGGCCATCGATGCGACCGTTGAGCTGCTGCTGCGCGGCATGCAACTGGCCACCGTTGACCGCCTCGCGACTGCCGGCGGCGATCAAGCCGTTGGCGACGTTGGAGATGACCATGCCGTTGGCACCCGCCAGGGTGAGCTGGGCGGTGCCGTCGCTGCGGATGGACGGAGATTCCTGGAACACCGAGCGGAGCTGGGTTTCCACACGGTCGACACGGAAGCCGGTGGTGACTACGGCCGAGTCGAGCGTGGCGAGGGCTTCGTTGATGGTGTTCTGGTGCTGGCCCTGGACGTTGAAGCCGGGGCTTGTGACGTTGCCGTTGGCGTCTATGTTGCCGCCGAGGGCAGACAGTGCGCCACGGAGCTGGCCGATGGTGGCGGCGTCGTTGGCGTTGCGGCCGTTGGCTACGTTGACGAGGCGGCGCTTCAGCCAGCCATGTCCGAAGGACACAGTGTCTGCATCATTGGCGATGGATTGATAGCCGATGGCAACGGAATTACTGGCATTAGAACGGACCTCACTCCCTGCACCCAGAGCAATGCCGCCTTTAGCAGCGACCTGCGTCCGGACACCCACAGCAAAGCCTTCTTCCGCTTGTTCATGGACGTAGGAGGCGCGCCCCAAAGCCACCGAATTTCTTCCTGCAGCTGTGGCCCATGCACCGACAGCGACGCCACCTTCTGAAAGCAACGACGCCTTTGCGTTCCTGCCAATGGCTACCCCAGCTGGGCCCGCTTCAGCTGGATACCGCCAATCCTCTGGAATCCAGCCAAATGCGATGTTGCCGCTGTGGTCCTCGATAGAGTTCAGTCTCTGGTTTGTTGCATACAGCTGGCTCCCACGTACCACATCCGAACTATCAGCGGAGAGGTGCGCATCGGCAACACCAGTCAGGCGTGCACCGCCGAAGTCGATGAGGTTTCCATCTCTCGCCTCAGTCAGCGGACTCTTCTGATCCGAGCTCCAGTCGCGCTGCATTGCATCAAGGTCGCGTCTATTACGCTCGATCTTCTGCTCTGTGGCATACAGCTGACTACCAGTCACCGCATCACGACTACCCGCATCAATACGCCCATCGGCGAGATTCGACAGAACCATGCCACGCGCGCCAGCCAGGCTCAGTTGGCCGATTCCATCTGCGCTGATTGATGGCGACTGTTGGAACGTCGCGCGCAACTGGCCTTCAACGCCATCTACGCGACTGCCGGCCTTGATCACTGCGCCATCGAGCACAGCCAAGGCTTCACCAACATTATTCTGCTTTCCGCCCTGCACGTTATAGGTTGGAGCAATGACTGAACCACTACCGTCCAGACCGGATCCGCCACCTAATGCAGCAAGAGCCTCCTCGAGCTGCGCGATTGTTGATACGTCCCCCTTCCCTATGCCCCGACTGACGTTAACCAAGCGTCGCTGGTAAACATCAGTGCCGAATGAAACGGTGTCTGATTCCCTTGCGACTGATCCAGCTCCTACGGCGACCGCTCTGACAGCACTTGGTTCAGCTCTACTGTTCGCGCCAATCGCAGTCGCCTCGACTCCCGCTACGCGTGAGCCAGTACCTAGGGCAAAAGAGCCTTCTGCCCCCTTCTCCACAAGCGCCCCTCTGCCAAGGGCCACAGAATTCTTACCGCCCGCGACAGCAAAGGCCCCGACCGCTGTTCCTCCCTCATGGTCAGTGCTTGCCTGTGCGGAATCACCAATGGCCACACCAAAAGAGCCCGACCTTGCCGCCTCACTGAGGCTATCCGTTCCGATGCTCAGGAATCGTCCAGCGCTTTCAATCTCCGCTATACGCTCGTTGGTCGCAAACAACTGCCCACCATTCACGGCATCGGTGCTGGCCGCCGAACTGACATCTCCCGCCGCCACTCCAGATACGCGCGCACCTTCCATGTCCACAAGCAGGCGATCGGCACTGAACTTCACCACCCCATCCAGATCCGGATCGAAGTTGTCCACGTCCGTACGAAGCTGATCGATGTCGGCGCGGTTGGCCGCGACGCGCTGGTCCTGTGCCGCGAGAGCCTGGGTATGCGTTGCCAGCTGCTGGCCGTGCAGCACCAGTGACTGGCCCTGCGTGGAAACAGACTGGTTGGTGGCATGAAGCTGCTGCCCGGTCACGACATCGGTACTGGTACCGCTCAGCACGCCGTTGGCAACGTTGTTGACGCGCCGCTTCGCGCCGTCCTTGTTGGCCACATCCACTACGGTGCCCGCATTGTCTGCGCCCAGGCGCACATTGCCCGTAGCCGATACCTGGCTGACCAGACCACTCAATGCAGTTGCCCTGCCCAGCGCATTGTCAGCAGTAGTCTTGGCTGCAGTCGCCGCCGTCTGTGCGGCGTTGGCGGTGTTCTGCGCCGTGGTTACGTTGCTGTTGGTAGCCGCAAGCTGTCGGCCAGTGACAGCCTCGGTGCTGCTGTTGCTCAGCGTCGCGTCGGCAACCCCGCTGATATTGCGGTTGGCATTGGCCTTGTTGCGCACGTCCAACACAGTACCGGTATTTTCGCTGCCCAAACGCACATTGCCCGTGGTGGACACCTGGCTCACCAGGCCGGCCAGGGTGGTGGCTTTGGCAAGCGCGCTGTCGGCTGCGGTCTTCGCCCCGGTAGCGGCCACCTGCGCGGCATTGGCCGTATTCTGTGCAGTGACCACGTTGGCATTGGTAGCGTTGAGCTGCTTGCCGGTCACGGCCTCGGTGCTGGATGTACTGAGCGTACCGTCGGCCAGATTGACCAGCTTGCGCTTGATGGCGCTGCTGCCGACGGAAATCTGATTGGCGGCGCTGGTCTGCGAACCATTGCCCAACGCCACCGAACCATTGTGCTGAGCCAGGGAGCGATCACCAATGGCCACAGCACTTTCGGCCGAGGCCCTGGCCAGATTGCCCATGGCCGTCGCGTAGAGGCCGCTTGCGTGGGTACCGCGCCCGAGTGCGGTGGCGTGCCCGGCGCTGGCCTTGCTCTGATATCCGATCGCGGTGGCGTGAATTACGTCCGCCGACGCCTCATGGCCAATGGCAATGGCACGATCTCCCACCGCGCTCGCCTGCAGTCCCGCCGCCACCGCCCCATTGCCGCTGCGGCTGCGCGACCCCAGCGAGACACCTGCGTTCAAGTTGGCCACCTTGTTGCCAGCGGCATCCACACCAGCACGGGCGTCGAAACCGACGGCCACACTCTGGCCGTTGTAGCTTTTGGCATTGTACCCAAGCGCTGTACTCACCCCGTACGCAACCGATTCGGCGGTTGCACCTTCACCCAATGACAGTGCTCTCGCATTGATGCGATTGGTCGCCGTCGTCACGTTCTGATTGGTGGCAAACAGCTGCTGCCCGGTAACCGCGTCGGTACTGGTTGCGCTCAGCGTTCCGTTGCGGACACCGTTGAGATAGCGGGCAGCACCACTCTTATTGCTGACCGTCAGTGTCGTGCCGGTGTTCTCCGCACCAATGCGAACCGCCCCGCCCGTGCTCGCCTGGCTGATCAAGCCACTGGTCGCAGTCGACAACTGATACAGCTGCTTTCCCGTTACCGCATCTGTGCTGGTGGCATTCAGTCGTGCATCGCCCACATTGACGATACGGCGCTTGGTGTTGCTGTTGCCAACCGATATCGTATTGCCTTCGTTGGCGACCGAGCCACGCCCGAGTGCCACCGTGCCATTCGCGGTAGCCCTGGCCTCGTAGCCCATGGCCAGGCCGTCGAACTCGGCACGTGCCTTGCCGCCAAGCGCTATGGCGCCGGTCCAACCACCGGTTCCTGCATAGGCATCGCCGCCGATGGCAATCTTCGACACGCCTGCGCCCTCATTTGTCCTTGAGCCGCTGCCGACTGCGATGGAATTCTCGGTGTAAGCCTTCGCGTTGTGGCCGAACGCGGTTGCACCAACACCATCGCCCACCGCATGCGCACCAAATACCGAGGCATATCCCTTTTTCGCTACTGCTCCGTAGCCAAAGACTGCGTTCTTGTCGCCCTCGGCAGACGTTCGGTTTCCAAAACTGGTGGAGTAGAGACCGTCGGTCCATGCGCCCCCTCCCATGGAAAGATAGTAGGAGCTACGCAGCGAAGCGTTCGCATTTCCCACATCCTCATGCCCGATGAACGGAGCGCAGCGGACAATTCCGGACGCACCGCTGTCACAGCCATAGAAAACCGCCGCGCTCGCAGTGGTGGAAAGTGAGCCAATCAGAATGGATGCCAGCAAGCCGCCTTGGACACCTCCCGCGCTGCGTCCCTTCCTTCGGGTCAGCTCACTTGCCACCACCCAGCACTGCCGTGCAGTAGACCAGATACGACGATGGATCTTGTTCATGGATTCTCCTTAACAAACGGAACAGAAGGAACCGCTGTGGCACCAAGCCACAGCGGCGAGATGCACTCAGAGCGCGACGTTGTGCACGTGCTCGCGATAGCCATCGCGGGTCAGCCGATAGCGCAGCTGCAGCGTGTGGCCCGGCTGCAGGGCAAATGGCAGTTCCAGCGCGCTGCCGGGATACAGGCTGCGCGAGACGTCATGCGCGGTGCAGCGCGCGCCATCGCAGTCAGCGATACTGGTGATGCCCACGCGTACCGTGCCGGTGTTGCGCAGCTGGTTTCCCTCCACCTGCACGTCCATCGTCGATTGCGCGGGCAGTACATTGACCAGCGCGCCCCATACCAGGCTGACGCCGACGTTGGCCTGAGCCTTCTCACCCTCGCCTGCCGGGTCCGCACGTTCGGGGCCGCGCACGCCCTCGAAGTACACGCGGTATGCCGTTTCCTTTTCGACCGGCTGCAGCGGAATCACACGGATCAGCCGGTTGCCGCCACCGGCGAGGGCGAACTTTCCCGGCGTGATGGCGATGGCGGCCTCATTCGGCTCCACCTCAACCTCCTGTTCACCTTCCCCCGCCGGGTCGACGATGCGCTTGATCGATGCCTGCACATACTGCGGTTGGGTGGACTGCGAGTAGATGCGTATCTGTGCGCCTTTCTTCGCGTCCACCGACGTACGCATGGGGTGCACGGTGAGATTGGCATGGGCAGGCAACGCCATCAGCAGCGACAGCGGCAGCAGGCAGCGGACTAGGGGTTTCATCGGGGACTCCATGTGGGGTTCAGGGCGTGACGGTGGGAACACGTAGTTCCACCTTGAGATCGCCGCTGTAGTAGCCGGGGCGCTTGGTGCTGACCGGCACGCGCGGTGTTTCCAGCGTCAATGGCGTAGGCACGCAGAACACCGGCTGCGTCATGCCGGGCAGCAACACCAGCCGCAGCCGTGCGGTATCGATGCCGTGCAGCAACTGCTCCACACCATTGCGCATGGGCAGCGCGCCACCGTTGTGATCCAGGGTGACGGTGTAGTCCACGCGCTGGGTGGCATCACTGCCGCCATCGACGTGCCATACCGAATAGCCCGAGGGCCCGGGAGGTTGCGCGCCGCTGTCACGCACGGTGACGCCTAGGTAGGCACTCTGCGAACCAAGTCCGTCGTACAGACACATGTCGAGCTGGGTACGGCCACCGATGGTCTGCGCGATCGGGTCGTATTGCAGGTTCAGACCGACGTGCGGGGTGACCTGATCGAAAAGCGGGAAGTAGATGGAGACCGCGTTGTGGTCGGTGATGGTGAAATCGAAGGAGACCGTGTTGGTGAGCACTGCGGCCTGCTTTGGATCCACTCTGAGATCGAGGAGGAGTTCGCCCCGCCAATGGCCGGCGACCAATCGGCTCAGTTCTTCTTGGGGAAGTACAAGCCTCACCCCGGTACCTAGTGGGGAATCGACATTGCACTGGTCCCAAGCAGCCGAATAAAGCGGATACACGTGTGGGGTCCAAAAATCGCCAGAGCATGCGCGACCGGACACAATCCGTCGTAGCCATCCGTTCAACCTCACTTCTGTTGGAAGACCAGATCGCTGTTCGACCATCCGAAGTACGATGTCTGACGGCCTGAATGAAACACTCTCATCGCCAGAGATATTGCAGCTACCTTCCGACGGGTCGATGTTGGATCGGCAGGTCAGATGTATTTGTCCGAACTTGCGGGAGACGTCGCGACTGAAACCCAGAACAGTCCGGTCTGGCCAAATCTCGAGATCACCGGGCATGGATGATCGATCCCATGCGCGGGTGACCTGCTGGACTATCGGGCTGGGGTCGGTCTCCGGCGGCTGTTGCGCCGTCGCCCGTGGCACCAACAGCACCAGCCCACACAACACCGCCATCACCCACCACAACCGACGGCTCACTTCGCACCTCCCGCTGCTGCGGTCTGTGGCGTGGCGGCGATCAGCGCCTGCTCCTGCAGCAACCGCGTCACCCGTGCCTGGTGGCGGATGTCGGCGGGCAGCTGGGCCACGGCCAGCGGCTCGCACTGCACGGCGCCTACCAGCATCACCACGCTGCGGCGCTCTCGCACCTGCAGCGGGCAGTGCAGCAACCGGTCGTCCTGCAGCAGGTACAGGATCTTCTCGCGTCGTGGGAAGTCGGCCACGAAACCTCCATTGCTGCCGGTGCCGGGCACCGGCGCGTTGAGAATGCGGGCACCGCGCAGCGGTGCGCCGGCGATGTCCTGGGCATTGCCGATGAAGGTGTAGGTCACTTCAATCGGCACCGGCATGCGCACCAGCCGGCCCGGTGACAGAAACAACGGACGCGCGCCGCCCACACCGCTCACCCGCACGGCGGCGATGCTGTCCAGGGCGCTGGCGTCCTGCACTTCAGCGCGGTGCGACTGGTAGGCGGATATCGGCAGCAGCCGGCGCTCGCCCAGCTTTAGCCGCTGCCGGCGCAGCCCGCCCACCTGCAGCTCGGCGGCAACGCCGGTCAGGTCCAGGTCGTCGGTGTCATCCACCTGCACCGCCAGCCCCGCGTCGGCGCCAACGCCAGCGCCCCAGTACACGCCGCGCTTGCCGATGGCCAGGCCGGAACTGTGCGTGGCGCTGTACGCCACTTCGTTGCCACCCTGGTGCTGGTAGCGCGACACCGTGGCACCGGTCTGGCCGATGCGGTTCTGCAGCTGGGTACTCAGCGTGGCGCTGTAGCGCTCGTTGTTGTTGCCGCGCAGTTCGCCCGATACCTCGCGGTACTGATCCTCGTATTCCTGGCGCAGCGTCTGCCCGGCGCTGTAGTTGATGTCCGGGCGCGCATGCTGTGGTTGCCGCACGTCCACGCCATAGCGTCGCTGCGAACTGCCGCGGTCATCGTGCTGCAGGCGGTTGAGGCTGAAATTGAGGTAGATGCCGCGGTCACGGCCGTCGCGCAGCCCACCGCCGCTGGTCTGCTGCCACACGCCGATGCGGCTGGAGACACTGAACTCGCCCCAGCGCTGGCTGCGGCTGTAGCTGGCCTGCCAGGTGCGGCTGAGCTGCGGTATGCGCGTGGGCTGTGGCATCCACGGCGGCAGCAGCGGGTCAAGTCCGGCCAGCGGATCATCATCCAGCCCCGGCCGCACGGTGCCTGCACGCCAGGTCTGGCGGCGCGTATAGGCCACGTAGGCGTTGCCGCCGGCCACCGGCAGCGCCATCGAGGCGCTGAGCGAATCGGCGCAGCCGAGCCGGTCGCGCGCGTCATCCTCGAACTGGCAGGCACGGCCGCGCATGCGCTGGTGGTACACATTCCACGAAGCACGGCGACGGTAGGAAAGCTGATGCTGCTGGCCACGGCTGCCATCGCTGCCGTGCATGCCACTGAAGGTGGCGCGGACTTCCTGGGTGGCAAACACATGGCGCAGGTCCACCCGCAGTTCGCCGTAGCTGAAACCGCCCAGATCAGCGATGCCAGCGGTCATGGCCACGTTGCGCCCCATCGGCACGCGCAGACCGCCCATGGCCGCCAGTTCGTCGTTGAAGCGGTCGCTGCGGCGCTCGTTGCGGCGGCCGCCCTGCAGGAACCACTGCACGCTGCTGTCGGTCCAGTCACCGCCCTTGTCGAACGGCGCGTCCTCGTTGCGTACCAGCACGCCGTCTTCGTAGATGCGCAGGCTGACGGTGTAGTTGCCCATGGGGAACCGGCGCGTATCGAGCTGGTTGATGCCTGCCTGCAGGTAGAAGGTCTGCAACAGGCGCTCGCCATCGAACGCATCCACACGCGCATCGCGCGCCAGCAGCACGGTGAGCGGCGTGGCCTGCACGGCGGCGGCGGAGTCCACGTAGGCCTGCGTGGTGCCCAGCCGCAGGCCCTGGAAGCGATCCATCGGCAGCATGCTGAAACTGAAGGTGCCGCCCTGCGGGCTGCTCAGGTTGCGGCGGTCCATGCGCCCGGCCTGCAGGTAGTGCTGCTGGCCCAGGTCATGGCGGTAGTAGGCGTTGTCGAGCTGGAAACGGCGGCTGGCAAGACCGCCGCGGTAGTGCTGCTGGCTGAAGGTCCAGTCGGCGGACAGGTGCCCGCGCTGGAACACGCCCAGTGCACCCATGCCCTGCGCGGCCAGCGCCTGGTAGCCGCGGCCACCGCTGACATTGAAGGTGTGCTGGTGCAGGAAGGCGTTCTCGGCATTGGCACTGACCTGGTGGTAGCGCTCGGCGGCCGGCTCGCCGGGGATCCATTGGCGGGCGACAAACAGGCGCACAGCGCCCTCGCCTTCGTCATACAGCGCGCGCACGGCAGTGGGCTCCTGGGGAGGATCGATGTACCCGCAACCGGCACTGGCACCGCCGTAACGGCATGCCAGATGACTGTTGCGCGGCAGCGGCTTCGACAACGCCGGCAGCAGCGCTGCCTGCGCTTCGGCGGACAGCTGCAATGCCTGCAGCGCCTCGGCCGGGGTTTCCAGCTGCACGTGTTCCAGGGTCACGCGCACCGGCACCAGCCCGGTCGAACGACCGAACAGACGGATCTCCAGTTGTTCGGTCTGGCCTTCGACCAGATCCTCGAAACCGGCGGGAACGCCGCGCGCCGCGACCAGGGGTGTGGCCAGCGACAGGGCGAGCGCGACCGCCAGCCGGGTGACGGCGGGTGCGGGAGCATTCATGGGGATTACCGGAAGCAGCCGGCCCGGCAAGCGGGCCGGCGCGGGTGCCTTACGGGCTGGTGGTCTTCTGCTGCATGGCGATGGTGACGATGCCTTCGTAGCGGCCACCGCGGGTGATCGGCGCCGGGCTGGTCTGCGCGATACGCAGCGCCATCGGGATCGACGCACCGGGCATGGCGCCATCGAACAGATCGGATGCAGTGAAATCCTGCGCCGCCACGGTCAGCGCCCTGCCGTTGAGGCTGACGGTCAGCGGCACCGGCGTACCGCCACCATCGGTGTTGAGCAGCTGCGGGGTGCTGCCAACACGCACTTCGATGTCCTTGCTTTCATCGTTGGAGTAGATGCGCACCTGCTGCGACCAGGGCACCAGGCCACTGACCGGGTTGTGGACCATGTTGACCACCGAATCCAGCGCCGTGCCATCGGCCTTGAGCAGGGCCAGGGTCGGATCGACGTTGGCCCAGACCTTGATGTCGGCGTCAAATGCATTGGCGGACAGCGAAACGGTAGCCAGCGCTGCAGCGAGCGCGGCCTTCTTCAGGATGGAGTTCATGGTGTCTCTCTCGGACGGTGGGATATGAGGCCTCCAGTGCGGAGGCATCACCCGCCTGCGTGGGGGCGGGCGACGGAGAGAATGGTAGGCAGCGCCCTACCCTGCGGCCATTCAAGCTTTCCTAAATAGATGCGTGTTAAGGAGATTCCTTGAAGGCGTTCAATGTTTGAGGGCTATGCAATTGTCCTCACCAGTCCTTTGCAACAACCCTCATTGCACTGACGCCAAAATGCATCAGGCCGCCTTTCGGCGGCCTGATGCGATGAACGGTGCGGTGCCTAGAAGAAGATCGCGTACAGGATCAACAGCGGAATCGGCACACCCAGGAACCAGAGCAGAAGCGTTTTCATGGCAGGTCTCCTTGCATCAGATGGGGTTACAGGTCGCGGCGACGGCCGCCCCAGGTGGCGCTGAGGCTGGCGAAGAACGCGCCGATCAGCAGGGTGATGAACAGCCACAGTGCGGCATAGGCCGTGGCCTTGCGCGCATCGTCGGCAGCTTGCTTGGCGGTGTTCTTGGCCTTTTCCAGCGCAGCACGCATGCGGGTCTGCACGTCGGTCACACGGGCCTGCGCTTCAGCCTGGCTCATGCCCGTCTCGCGCGCGATCAGCTGCGACAGGTACTGGGTATCGGCCGGATCCAGGCCATCGCCCTGCAGACTGTTGACGATGATGCGGTTCACTTCGGCACGGAGTTCGCGGCGGTCACCCATCGGGCCATTGCCCAACATCGGGCGCGGCGGCGGGGCCGTGCGGGCGTCACGTGGGCCGACGCTGGCGACCGGGGAAGGCGTGGCCGGGCCCATGGGCGGCACGCCCGGCGTAGCGTCGGCGGCGCCCGGGGCCGGCGGCGCGCTCGCAGCTGCGGGGTCTGCATGGGTGGCGTTGCGGAACAGCGAGTCCACCCAATAGTTGAGGTCGCCTTCCGGTGCGGCCGCAGCGGCGCTACCGGCACCCGCGGCGGCAACGCCGGCCGTGGATGCAGCGGCGCCTGCAGTGGCGCCGGCAACCTTTGCGCCAGCGCCCAGCACGCCACCGATGGCCGAGGTCAACAGGCCAGCAGTGAGCAGGGTGGCCACGGCCCAGGACACGAAGCCGTGCGCGGTATCGCGGAAGTAGGTTTCATCGCCGTGGATCTGCGTCCACTTGGTGCGCAGGCGACCGGCCAGATAACCGCCCAGGCCGGAAGCGGCCAGCGCGGTGAAGGTGAGCCAGATGATGCTGGACCAGCCGAAGGTTTCCTTGCTGACGCCTTCGAACGACCACGGTGACACCGATGACAGACCAAGGCCCACGCCGAGAATCAGCAGGATGAGGGAGAGTGCAGCGGCAGCGGCGGCGCCGGCGAAGATCGCGCCCCAGGACACGGCGCTTTCGCTGGGAGGGGCGACGATGGGGGCGGTGACGACAGTGGCGACGTCTGGGCCGAGCGGGCCGCGCTCGGGTGGGTCGAATCGGGTACTCATCGGGATGGATGCTCCATTTCAGGTGCTGCGGATGCAGTTGGTGTCCTGAGGCTGCGCGAGCGGTTGTGAAGCTGGCGAGACCCTTGAATCACGCGGTCTTGGCGCGGTGAAGAGCGTGCCAACCAAGGTTGGCACCTACCGAAGGCGGTTGCGGTGGTAGATCCACGCCATGCGTGGATGATTTTTCGTGGGCGCCGAAATCGTGCGGACCAACGGTCCGCACCTACCAGGTCCGCTCCAAAAAAAACGCCCCGCGGATGCGGGGCGCTCTCGGCACAACCTACGCGGGCGATCAGCCCTGGTAGTCGCGCACGTCGCTGCCGGTGTAGACCTGGCGCGGACGGCCGATCTTCATTTCCGGATCGACCTGCTGTTCCAGCCAATGCGAGACCCAGCCGGAGGTACGGCCCAGGGCGAACATGACGGTGAACATTTCGGTCGGGATCTGCAGCGCCTTGTAGATGATGCCGCTGTAGAAATCGACGTTCGGGTACAGCTTGCGCGCGACGAAGTACTCGTCCTGCAGCGCGGCCTGTTCCAGCTTCACGGCCACGTCCAGCAGCGGATCCTGCACGCCCAGCTGCTTGAGCACCTTGCTGGTCATCTCGCCGATGACCTTGGCGCGCGGATCGAAGTTCTTGTAGACGCGGTGGCCGAAGCCCATCAGGCGGAAGCCGGAGGTCTTGTCCTTGGCCTTGACCACGGCGGACTCGACGTTGTCGGCGCTGCCGATCTCTTCCAGCATCTTCAGCACGGCTTCGTTGGCACCGCCGTGGGCCGGACCCCACAGCGCGGTGACGCCAGCGGCGACCGACGCGTACGGGTTGGCACCGGTCGAACCGACCAGGCGCACGGTCGAGGTCGAGGCGTTCTGCTCGTGGTCGGCGTGCAGGATGAACAGCAGGTCCAGCGCCTTGACCACGTCCGGGTTCAGATCGTACTGGCCGTCAGCCGACTCGAAGGTCTGCTTCAGGAAGCGGCTGACGTAGTCCAGCGAGGTGTCCGGCTTGTTGGCGGGCAGGCCCTTGCCATGGCGGTAGATCAGCGCCGACAGGGTCGGCACCTTGGCGATCAGGCGCACGGCGGCCTGGCGGCGCTGTTCGGCGTCGGACAGGTCCAGCGAGTCGTGGTAGATGGCCGACAGCTGCGCGATCGCAGCAGCCAGTATGGCCATCGGGTGGGCGTCCTTGGCGAAGCTGCCGATCAGGGTGTTGATCGAGTCGTCGACATTGGCTTCGGCAGTCAGCTCATCGGTGAAGGCCTTCAGCTGCTCGGCGCTCGGGCGCTCGCCGTTGATCAGCAGGTAGGCCACTTCGACGTAGCTCGACTTTTCCGACAGCTGCTCGATCGGGTAGCCGCGATACAGCAGCACGCCCTTGTCGCCGTCGATGTAAGTGATGGCGGATTTGCAGCTGGCCGTCGCGGTGAAGCCGGAATCGTAGGTGAAAAACCCCGTTTCCTTGGTCAGCTTCGCGATGTCGACGCAGTCGTTGCCAAGGGTGGGTTTGATGACGGGCAGAACGACGGACTTATCGCCGGCGTTGAGCGTGACCTGATCAAGATCGGACACTGTGTGCGCTCCTTCATGGGAAGGCGCCTGCCCAAGCGCATTGGTCAGGCACGTGAATGACGTCCTCGGCCTGTGCCGGGGATCATGCCATTATCGCACAGCAGCATTTGCCCGGCGCTAGACAGAAGTCGTAGACGGCAGGCGGCCAGAACCCGGCCAGCAAGCGGCCCGGATCGGCAAAAGCGTTGTCACACGAACGCAGTGTTCTGTCCATCCAAACGCCCGTTGGGTTGGCGTTGGGGAAAAACAAACGGCCGCGCAGAGCGCGGCCGTCGGTTCGAAGCTGGATCGACAGATCAGCGCGCGTAGCGCTTCTGGAACTTGTCGATACGGCCCGAGGTGTCGATGACCTTGTGCTTGCCCGTGTAGAACGGGTGCGAAGCCGAGGAAATTTCAACCTTCACCAGCGGGTAGTCGTTGCCGTCTTCCCACTTGATGGTTTCCTTCGTCGCCATGGTCGAGCGGGTCAGGATCTTGAAATCGGAGGTGACGTCATGGAAGACGACGTCGCGGTAGTTCGGATGGATATCGGCCTTCATGGGCTCACACCGTAAATGGGCTGGTGGTCAAGAGCGGCATTATAAGCACCGGTTGCCGCCCGGGGCAACCGGTGCCGGTCAATCGGCTTCAGTCCGCGCCCAGGGCCTGGCGTACCAGGGTCTCGAAACGCTGCTGGTCGTAGGCCATCAGCAGATCGCAGTTGTCCGGCTGGCCGGTCTGGCGGTTCCAGTCGACGATGGTGGCGCCGCGGCTGAACGTGCCATTCAGCTCCACGTTCAGCGGACGCGACTCGACCCGCAGCTGCCCTTCCGGGTTCAGTGCCCAGGCCATGGCAACCGCGTCGGCGGTGTACCAGCGGCCGCCCTTGCTGTCTTCGGACAGGCCCCGGGTCTTGCGCGAAATCAGCTCGTAGAAGCGGGCGCGATCGGAATCGGCCTGCAGCCATTTCTCGGCTTCTTCCAGCGGCAGGCCGTGGGCGACGGTGGCCTCCCAGTCCGACACCAGCAGGTGCTTGAACGAGGTGAACACCACATGCGCCGCTTCCGGATCGAAGGCGATGTTGAATTCGGCCGCCGGGGTGATGTTGCCGTGGCAGGTGACCGCGCCGCCCATCACCACGATGCGCTTGATGCGCTGGGGCAGGGTCGGGTCCAGCTTCAGTGCCAGCGCGAGGTTGGTCAGCGGGCCAAGCATCACCAGCATCAGTTCGCCGGCATGCGCGTGCGACAGGCGCAGGATGGCCAGCGCAGCATGCTCGGCTTCGGCCTGGCGGCTCGGCGGCGGCAGGTCCACGTCGCCATAGCCATCACGGCCATGCACGTGGGCAGCGTCTACGGAAGGATGCAGCAGCGGATCCGGGCTGCCGGCAAACACCGGCACGTCGGTGCGGCCGACGATGTCGCAGAGCTTGAGGGCGTTGCGGACGGTGTACTGCAGGCCGACATTGCCGGCGGCGATGGTCAGGGCGACCACGTCATGCCGTTCATCGGCAAAGGCCATCAGCAGGGCCAGGGCGTCGTCCACACCGGGGTCGGTGTCGATCAACAGGGGGATCTTATGGGTCATCGTTGCCGTCTTCAGATCGGCAACGAAGTGTGGACCGGGATGATGACCGTTGCAAGTATGGGGGGCGGCAGGGCTGCGACCTGCACCCGCGGTAGTGCCGGCCGCTGGCCGACAACTTCAACAGCAACGCCGAAAACGGGTTTCCCGCGGATGGCAGGGAAGAGCTCTCTGTAGAGTCGAGCCATGCTCGACTCCCGCGCGCAGCGCGCACGGCAGCCGAGCGTGGGCTCGGCTCTACAGTAGATCCACGCCGTGCGTGGATGAGCGTGCCGGAAATGGGGTCAGAGGCCATTGCTGCGCAAAGGGCTCTGACCCCAGGGTGCTTACGCCGAGGCGTAGCGCACGGCGGTGCCGATCCATCGCTGCACCACCCGATCGGCCAGTGCAGGCTGCTGCTCCAGCAGGCGCTCGGCCAGTGCGTGCACGCCGGGCAGCAGCCCGGCGTCGCGGGCCAGGTCGGCGATGCGGAAACCGGCCAGGCCGGTCTGGCGGGTGCCCAGCAGCTCGCCGGGGCCGCGCAGTTCCAGATCCTTCTCCGCGATGACGAACCCATCGTTGGTTTCGCGCATGGTCTGCAGGCGCTCGCGCGCCATCTGCGAAAGCGGAGCCTGGTACAGCAGCACGCAGCGCGACACCGCCGAACCACGGCCGACGCGGCCGCGCAGCTGGTGCAGCTGGGCCAGGCCGAGGCGCTCGGCGTTCTCGATCACCATCAGCGAAGCATTCGGTACGTCCACACCCACTTCGATGACCGTGGTCGCGACCAGCAGGTCGATCTCGCCGGCCTTGAAGGCCACCATCGTCGCCAGCTTCTCGGCCGCTTTCAGCCGCCCGTGCACCAGCCCCACGCGCACGCCGGGCAGCAGTGCCTGCAGCGATTCGTAGGTGGCCTGCGCCGGAGTGGCATCCAGCTCTTCGCTTTCCTCGATCAGCGTGCACACCCAGTAGACCTGCCGCCCTTCCTGGCAGGCCAGCGCGATGCGCTCGATCAGCTCCGGGCGGCGGTCATTGTTGAGGGCGACGGTCTGTACCGGCGTGCGGCCCGGCGGCAGCTCGTCGATGGCCGACACATCCAGGTCCGCGTACTCGGACATCGCCAGCGTGCGCGGAATCGGCGTGGCGGTCATCACCAGCTGGTGCGGCACGCTGTTGCCGCCCGCGCCCTTGTCGCGCAGCGCCAAGCGCTGGTGCACGCCGAAGCGGTGCTGTTCGTCGACGATGGCCAAGGCCAGATCCTGGAACACCACCGCCTCCTGCATCAGCGCGTGGGTACCGACCACCACCTGCGCTTCGCCGCTGGCGACCTGCTCCATCACCTTGGCGCGCGCCTTGCCGGTGACCTTGCCGGCCAGCCAGGCGATACGCACATCGAGCGGCTCCAGCCAGCCGCGCAGGTTGTTGAGATGCTGTTCGGCCAGCAGTTCGGTGGGCGCTGCCAATGCGACCTGCTTGCCCTGCTCCACCGCCAGCATCGCCGCCAGTGCGGCCACCACGGTCTTGCCGGAACCGACGTCGCCCTGCACCAGCCGCAGCATCGGGCTGGGGCGCGCGAGGTCTTCACGGATCTGCTTGAACACGCGCGCCTGCGCGCCGGTGAGCGCGAACGGCAGCTGCTTCAGCAGCGCCTTGGCCAACTTGCCAGGACCAGCCAGCGGCGGCGCATGGTGTGCCTGCAAGGCAATGCGCTGGCGACGCAGGCTGAGGTGGTGGGCCAGCAGTTCTTCCATCGCCAGGCGGCGCTGCGCCGGGTGGGTGCCGGCGGCCAGCGCGGCGAGGTCGGCATCCGGCGGTGGCCGGTGCACGGTCAGCAGCGCGCTGCGCAGCGACGGCAGGCCCAGGCCATCGAGCCAACCGCTGGGCAGCAGTTCCAGCGTGCTCTCCTCGGGCAGGCGATCCAGGGCCTGGCCGATCAGCTTGCGCATCGTCATCGGGCCCACGCCTTCGACGGTGGGATACACCGGGTCGAGGCGGTCGCCGAGTTCGGGATCATCGTTGCGGCCCAGCACCTGGTAGCTGGGATGGACGATTTCCAGGCCGAGGTGGCCGGGCTTGGGCGTGCCGAAGCAGCGCAGCCGGTTGCCGACCGCGAACTGGCCGACCTGCTGCTGGCGGAAATGGAAGAAGCGCAGCACCAGGGTGCCCTGCCCTTCGTCCTCCACCGCGACCTTCAGCATCGGTCGATAGCGCATGCCGCGCTCGACCGCGACCACCCGCCCTTCCACCTGCGCCGGCACGCCGTTGCGCAGGTCTTCGATGCGGGTCAGCCGGGTCCGGTCTTCATAGCGCAGGGGCAGGTGAAGCCAGAGATCCTGCAGGGTGGCCAGGCCACGCGCCTGCAGTTTGGCGGCCACGGCCGGACCGACGCCGGCGAGCATCGCCAGGGATGCTTCGCCGGACGGTGACAGGACCGGGGTGACCGCCGCCTTGCGTGCCACGTGGTGGTCAGTCGATGACCATCACCGCGTCGACCTCGAAGCTGGCGCCCTTCGGCAGGCCGGAGACTTCGATGGTGGAACGGGCCGGGTACGGGGCCTGGAAGTAGTCCTGCATGACCGCGTTGACCTTGGCGAACTCGCCCAGGTCGGTCAGGTACAGGCCCAGACGCACGACCTTGTCCAGCGAGCCGCCGGCGGCTTCGGCCACGGCCTTGAGGTTGTCGAAGGCGCGACGGGCCTGCGCTTCGACGTCGCCAGCGCCGACGATGTCGCCGGTGGCCGGGTCAAGCGGGATCTGGCCGGAGAAGTACACGGTGTTGCCGGCGCGCACGGCCTGCGAGTACGGGCCGATGGCGGCGGGGGCCTTTTCGGTGTTGATGATCTGGCGGGACATGGGTCGCTCCGGTGCTTTGGGGGAAAACAGAGCGGTGATTGTACCGGGTGGGCGCGGCATCGGCTGGGGGTCGGATCCGTTTCCCGGCGGTAACCGGATCCGACCCCGTATGTCGTGTGCGCGGAACGTCATCCACGCATGGCGTGGACCTACTGGCGGCGTACCGACTGCACGACCGACAGGCGGCGCAGGCGGCGCATCACTTCGGCCAGGTGGTTGCGGTCGCGCACCTGGATGTTGAACGCCAGCACGGCGGCGTTGAAATCGCGATCCAGGTAGTCCACGCGCTCGATGTTGGAGTGGCTCTGCGCGATGGCAGCGGCCAGCTGTGCCAGCACGCCGGTGCCGTTCTCCACTTCCACCACCAGCGAGGTGTCGTAGTCACCGGAGACGGTGGTGTCCCAGCCGATCGGCACCCAGCGCTCGGGCGACTTGCGCAGCTCGGCCAGGTTCGGGCAGTCCATGCGGTGCACCACGATGCCCTTGCCGGCGGTGTGGTAGCCCATGATCTCGTCGCCGGGAATCGGCTGGCAGCAGCCGGCGAAGGTGACCACGCCACGCTCGCTGCCGTTGATCAGGATCTTTTCCTGCGAGTGGTGGCGCGAATGCGGGCCGCCACGCAGTTCGGCGTAGGCCATCAGCGCCTGCGCGGCCTGGGTCGGCATCCAGTTGCCCAGTGCGACCTCGGCCAGCAGGGCTTCCAGGCGCGGGAAGCGGTGTTCGGCCAGGAACGCATCCAGACGCCCCTTCGGCAGCCGCTCCAGCGACGAATCCATCGCCTCCAGCGCACGGTCGAGCATGCGGTGGCCCAGCTGCACGGCATCCTCGTGCTCCAGCTGCTTGAGCTGGTGGCGGATGGCGGTGCGCGCCTTGCTGGTAACCACGAATTCCAGCCACTGCGGTTTCGGCGTGGCCGAGCGTGCGGTGATGATCTCCACCGACTGCCCCGACACCAGCTTGGTGCGCAGCGGCACCAGTTTCTTGTCCACGCGCGAGGCCACCGCCATGTTGCCGACGTCGGTATGCACGGCGTAGGCGAAATCGAGCGCGGTGGAATTGCGCGGCAGGGCCAGGATCTTGCCCTTCGGGGTGAACAGGTAGACCTCGTCCGGGAACAGGTCGACCTTGACGTTGTCCAGGAACTCCAGCGAGGAACCGGCGGCACGCTGCGAGTCGATCAGCTCGACGATCCACGCGTGGGCACGGCTCTGTGCGCTGTTGGGCGAATCGCCGCCGAACTTGTAGGTCCAGTGCGCGGCCACGCCGCGTTCGGCGATCAGGTCCATTTCCTCGGTACGGATCTGCACTTCGATCGGCGAGCCATACGGCCCGAACAGCACCGTGTGCAGCGACTGGTAGCCGTTGGCCTTGGGAATGGCGATGAAGTCGCGGAAGCGGCCATCCAGCGGCTTGAAGGTGGCATGCACCGAACCCAGCGCGTGGTAGCAGCTGGGCACGCTGCGCACGACCAGGCGGAAGCCGAACACATCCATCACCTGGTCGAAGGATTTGTTCTCGTCGCGCATCTTGTTGTAGATGCTCCACGGGGTCTTGATGCGGCTGATCAGCCGATGCTCGATCCCCTCCTTGGCCAGGCGCTGCGACAGCTGCACTTCCACCTGCGCCATCGCCTCGCGACGCACCACCGGCTGGCTGCGGATGTGTTTCTCGATGATGGCGTGGCGCCACGGGTACAGCGCCTTGAAACCGAGGTTCTGCAGCTCGCTCTTGACCAGGCTCATGCCCAGGCGCTGGGCGATGGGCGCGTAGATCTCCAGCGTCTCGCGGGCGATGCGGCCGCGCGCTTCGCGGCTCTGCGCACCCAGCGTGCGCATGTTGTGCAGGCGGTCGGCCAGCTTGATCATGATCACGCGCAGGTCGCGCGACATCGCCAGCAGCATCTTGCGGAAGCTCTCGGCGGCCGCCTCCTGACGGTCGCGGAACTTCAGCTTGTCCAGCTTGGTGACGCCGTCGACCAGTTCGGCCACGGCTTCGCCGAACTCGGCGGCCAGCGCCTCGCGGGTCAGCGGCGTGTCTTCGATGGTGTCGTGCAGGATCGCGGCGATCAGCGCTTCCACGTCCAGGCCGAGCTCGGCCAGCACCTGGGCCACCGCCACCGGGTGGGTGATATAGGGCTCACCCGACTTGCGCGTCTGCCCAGCGTGCGCGGAGGCTCCGACTTCCCAGGCACGGCGCAACAGCGGCAGCTGTTCCGGCGGCAGGTAATGGGCGGCGCGTTCAAGCTGGAGGACGTAGTCGGGTACGGCGGCAGTGGGGGCTGCGGCGACCTTGGCAGTGGGGCCTGGGTTCATGCCCGCAGCCTATTCCAGCGCGACGTTTACGGCAAATCCTGAATGCGAAACAGCCCGCACGGGGCGGGCTGTTCGGTGTATCCAACGATTACGTTGATCGATGCGATCAATCGTCGTTCTTGGACATGTCTTCGTCAGCGACCACTTCGGCGGCAGCCCACTCCAGCGCTTCGCGCTCGGCGCGCTCACGCTCGGCCTTCTCGACTTCGTCGATCAGCGCGTTGTCGATCTTGCGGGCGGCGATTTCGCGCAGCGCCAGCACGGTCGGCTTGTCCTCGGTCTCGCTGTTGTCCAGCGTGGCCTGCACGCCGTTGGCGAGCTGGCGGGCACGCTTGGATGCCATCATGACCAGTTCGAAACGGTTGTTAACGACTTCCAGGCAATCTTCTACGGTGATGCGGGCCATACGGGCTCCCGGCGACCGGTCGGCCGCTCAGTCGAATGAGGGAAAGGGGACGGAGTGTACTGGCAGGGGCTGGACAAAATCAAGCCAACCCCTACCCGATTCTTTTGGAATCAGTCAGTTGCGCCCGGATCGGGAGTCAGCAGGGCCTGGATCAGGCCGGCGTGGCGGACCTTCTGGGCCTCCCGGCGCAGGCGGCTGGCGGTGAAGATGGCGCACAACTCGTCCACGGCGGTGTCGAACACCTCGTTGACGATGACGTAGTCGAACTCGTTGAAGTGCAGCATTTCATCGCGCGCCGCGCCCAGGCGCTGGGCGATGACCGCCTCGCTGTCCTGGCCGCGCTTGCGCATGCGATCCTGCAGGGCCTGCCTGGACGGCGGCAGGATGAACACGGTGACCGTGCCCGGCACGAGCTGGCGCACCTGCTGCGCGCCCTGCCAGTCGATTTCCAGCAGCACGTCCTGGCCGGCGGCCAGCTGCGGCTCCACCGACTGCCGGGCCGTGCCCTTCCAGTCGCCGTGCACCCAGGCATGCTCGAAGAAGTCGCCAGCGGCGATCATTTCCTCGAACTTTTCCGCAGAGACGAAATGGTAGTGCTGGCCGTTCACCTCACCCGGGCGCATCGCGCGCGAGGTGAAGGAGATCGACAGCGCGATCTGCGGGTCACGCGCCAGGGTGGCATTGACGATGCTGCTCTTGCCGGCGCCGGAGGGGGCGGCAACGATGTACAGCGTGCCGCGCGCAACGGCGTCCGACGGCTTCGACGGGGCGCTCATGCGGGGGATCCAACGGGTTGATTTCGCAAAATTTTTCCTCGGTGTTCCAGATCCGGCGCGGAGGATCGCGCCAGGACGGCGGGGGCTGCGCGGAACATCCTGGAACCAGGCCCGGCAGACGCTTCCCCGGGGGGCGGGCACGCAACTTTACCAGAGCGGCCCCGTTGCGCGCCCGCCCCGCCGGCGCCGGGCCTTGTGCCACATGGGCGTGCGGGGGCCTGTGCTATAACCGGGCCGTACCCAACGACAGCCCGGAGGCCCGTGCCTCCCCGCCATCCCAGGAGAACGGCATGCCATCGATGAGCCGCCGCCAGTTCCTGAAAGTGACCGGGACAACCCTGGTCGGCTCCAGCCTGGCATTGATGGGCTTCGCGCCCGGCATCGCGCTCGCGGAGGTCAGGCAGTACAAGCTGACCCGCGCGACCGAGACCCGCAACACCTGTACCTACTGTTCGGTGGCCTGCGGCATCCTGATGTACAGCCTCGGCGATGGTGCCAAGAACGCCGAGCCGAGCATCTTCCATATCGAAGGCGACCCGGACCATCCGGTGAACCGCGGCACGCTGTGCCCGAAGGGCGCCGGCCTGGCCGACATCATCCACAGCAAGTCGCGCCTGCTCTACCCCGAGTACCGCGCGCCGGGCTCGAACGAGTGGAAGCGGCTGAGCTGGGACGATGCGCTGGACCGCATCGCGCGGCTGATGAAGGAAGACCGCGATGCCAACTTCGTGCAGAAGAACGAGGCCGGGCAGACGGTCAACCGCTGGCTGACCACCGGCATGCTGGCGGCCTCGGCCACCAGCAATGAAACTGCGGTGCTGACCCACAAGGTCGTCCGCTCCCTTGGCATGCTGGCATTCGACAACCAGGCACGTGTCTGACACGGCCCGACGGTGGCAGGTCTTGCCCCGACGCTAGGCCGTGGTGCGATGACGAACCACTGGGTCGACATCAAGAATGCCGACCTGATCCTGATCATGGGTGGCAATGCCGCCGAGGCGCACCCGTGCGGGTTCAAATGGGTGACCGAGGCCAAGGCACACAACAAGGCCCGGCTGATCGTGGTCGATCCGCGCTTCAACCGCTCGGCCGCGGTGGCCGACGTGTACGCGCCGATCCGCACCGGTACCGATATCGTGTTCCTGGGCGGCCTGATCAACTACCTGCTGACCGAGGACCGCATCCAGCACGAGTACGTGCTGAACTACACCGACATGCCGTTCCTGGTGAAGGACGAATTCGCCTTCAAGGACGGCCTGTATTCGGGTTACAACGAAGAGAAGCGCAGCTACGACCGTTCCAGCTGGGACTACGCCTACGGTGACGACGGCTACGTACGCAGCGACCCGACGCTGAAGGACCCGCGCTGCGTCTACAACCTGCTGAAACAACACTACGCGCGCTACACCGTGGAGATGGTCGAGCGCATCTGCGGCACGCCGGCCGACAGCATCCGCCAGATCTGGGACATGATCGCGTCCACCGCCGGCAAGGACAAGGCGATGACCATCCTGTACGCGCTGGGATGGACGCAGCACTCGATCGGCGCACAGAACGTGCGTGCCGGCACCATGGTGCAGCTGCTGCTGGGCAACATCGGCGTGGCCGGTGGCGGCATGAACGCGCTGCGCGGGCATTCCAACATCCAGGGCCTGACCGACATCGGCCTGATGTCCGACCTGCTGCCCGGCTACCTGACGCTGCCGAGGCAGGACGAGCAGGACTACGACGCCTACATCGCCAAGCGCACGCAGAAGCCGCTGCGCGCCAACCAGATGTCGTTCTGGCAGAACTATCCGAAGTTCCACGTCAGCCTGATGAAATCGTGGTGGGGCGATGCCGCCACCGCCGACAACAACTGGTGCTTCGATTACCTGCCCAAGCTCGACAAGCCGTACGACATGCTGCAGGCGTACGAGCTGATGAACGAGGGCAAGATCCACGGCTACATCTGCCAGGGTTTCAACCCGCTGGCCTCGGCGCCTAACAAGGGCAAGCTGATCAGCGCGTTCTCCAAGCTGAAGTTCATGGTCAGCATGGACCCGCTGGAAACCGAGACCATCGCCTTCTGGCAGAACCACGGCGCGTTGAACGACGTCGACCCGAGCACGATCCAGACCGAAGTATTCCGCCTGCCCACCACGTCCTTCGCCGAGGAGAACGGCGCGGTGGTGAACTCCTCGCGCTGGCTGCAGTGGCACTGGAAGGGCGCCAATCCGCCGGGTGAAGCGCGCAGCGACATCGAGATCATGTCCGAGCTGTTCCATCGCATCAAGGCGATGTACGAGAAGGACGGCGGTGCGTGGTGGGAGCCGGTGCGCGACCTGGCCTGGAAGTATTCCAACCCGGAGCTGCCGACGCCGGAAGAGCTGGCGATGGAATACAACGGCAAGGCGCTGGCCGACGTGTTCGATCCGAAGGATCCGACCAGGCTGGTGCGCAAGGCCGGCGAGCAGCTGGCCGCATTCGGCGACCTGCGCGACGATGGCAGCACCGCGTCGGGCTGCTGGATCTACATCGGTGCCTGGGGCCCGACCGGCAACATGATGGCGCGGCGTGACAACAGCGACCCCACCGGCATCGGCAACACGCTGGGCTGGGCCTGGGCGTGGCCGGCCAATCGCCGCGTGATGTACAACCGCGCGTCGTGCGACGTGGCCGGCCAGCCGTTCGACCCGCGCCGCACGCTGCTGGCCTGGAACGGCAAGAACTGGGGCAGCGTGGACGTACCGGACTTCAAGGCCGACGAAGATCCCGCCGGCGGGATGGGCCCGTTCATCATGAACCCGGAAGGCATCGCCCGCTTCTTCGCCAAGGCCGGCATGGCCGAAGGGCCATTCCCGGAGCACTACGAGCCATTCGACACGCCACTGCGCAGCAATCCGCTCAGCCCCGGCCAGGCACTGACGCTGAACAACCCGGCCGCCCGCGTATTCGCCAGCGATCGCGCACAGATCGGTTCGCCGGACGAGTTCCCGCATGTGGCCACCACCTACCGCCTGACCGAGCACTTCCACTTCTGGACCAAGCACGGCAAGTTGAACGCCATCATCCAGCCCGAGCAGTTCGTCGAGATCGGCGCGGCCTTGGCCGACGAGCTGGGCATCAGCAACGGCAGCCGCGTGCGGGTCAGTTCCAAGCGTGGCCACATCGAAGCGGTGGCGATGGTGACCAAGCGCATCAAGGCCCTGCAGATCGATGGCCGGACCGTGCACCAGGTGGGCGTGCCGATCCACTGGGGCTTCCTCGGTGCGGCCAAGCCCGGATACATCGCCAATACGCTGACCAACGCCATCGGTGACGGCAACTCGCAGACGCCCGAATCGAAGTGCATCCTGGTCAAGGTCGAGAAGGTGTAGGAGACACGCCATGTCACTGCAATCGCTGGACATCATCCGCCGCTCGGCCACCACCACGCCCTCGCCGGAAGCGCGCGGTGCGCACACCGGCCAGGTCGCCAAGCTGATCGATGTGAGCAAATGCATCGGCTGCAAGGCCTGCCAGGTCGCCTGCATGGAATGGAACGACCTGCGCGACGAGGTCGGCAGCTGCGTTGGCAGCTATGACAACCCGCCCGACCTGAGCGACCAGTCGTGGACGGTGATGAAGTTCCGCGAGTACGAGGACGAGAAGGGCAAGCTGGAGTGGCTGATCCGCAAGGAGGGCTGCATGCACTGCAGCGATCCGGGCTGTCTGAAGGCCTGTCCGTCGCCCGGCGCGATCATCCAGTACGCCAACGGCATCGTCGACTTCCAGGAAGAGAACTGCATCGGCTGCGGCTACTGCGTGACCGGTTGCCCGTTCGACGTGCCGCGCATTTCCAAGAAGGACCACAAGGCCTACAAGTGCACACTGTGTTCGGACCGGGTGGCGGTAGGCCAGGAACCGGCCTGCGTGAAGACCTGCCCGACCGGGGCGATCACCTTCGGCAGCAAGCAGGCGATGACCGAGCACGCGGCCGGCCGCGTGGAAGACCTGAAATCGCGCGGCTACGGGAACGCCGGCCTGTACGACCCGCAGGGCGTGGGTGGCACCCACGTGATGTACGTGCTGCAGCATGTGGACAAGCCGGAGCTGTACGCCGACCTGCCCAAGGACCCGCGGATCAGCCCGATGGTGGAAGTCTGGAAGGGCGTGGCCAAGCCGCTGGGCGTGCTGGCGATCGCCGCCACCGCCTTCGCCGGCTTCCTGCATTACATCGGCATCGGCCGCAACACGGTCAATGACGAGGAAGAAGAGGAAGCCGAGCACGAGGCGAAGAAGATCGAAGAGGAGCAGCGGCCATGAAGTACGCCCCGCACCCGCGCCAGATCATCCGCTACCGCGCACCGACCCGCATCAACCACTGGATCGTGGCGATCTGCTTCGTGCTGACCGCGCTGTCCGGGCTGGCGCTGTTCCACCCTGCCCTGTTCCCGTTGACCCAGCTGTTCGGTGGCGGCCCGTGGACGCGCATCCTGCATCCGTTCATCGGGCTGGCCATGGTGGTGGGCTTTGCGCTGCTGGCGTTCCGCATGTGGCGCGACAATCTGCCGACCGCCGACGATCGCGCATGGATGCGCGGCATGCGCGATGTACTGCGCAACGAGGATGAGAAGCTGCCGCCGGTGGGCCGTTTCAATGCCGGCCAGAAGCTGCTGTTCTGGGCCATCATCGGCTGCCTGTCGGCGCTGCTGCTGACCGGCTTCGTGATCTGGCGGCAGTACTTCAGCCACTTCTTCCCGATCGGGGTGATCCGCTTCTCGGTGCTGGCCCATGCGCTGTTCGGCTGGGTGCTGGTGTGCGCGATCGTGGTGCACATCTATGCGGCGATCTGGATCAAGGGCTCGGTGCGGGCGATGACCCAGGGCAAGGTGACCTATGGGTGGGCGTACAAGCACCACCGGCAGTGGTTCCGGGACATCCTGCGCGGACGTCGGGAAGAGGGGTAACGGCAGGGCCTGCGGCCCTGCACCTGCAGAGGCGCCTTCGACAGTTCCCCGGTGCTTTTGGTAGGTGTCGACCTTGGTCGACACGATGAACACGGCAACAACCGATGGGGTCAGATCCGTTTTCCTGTGGAAAACGGATCTGACCCCCACCATTTCAAATGGCCTACAGTGCGCTGGACGCCAGCGCTGACAACGGCGAGGATGGAGGCTGGTTCTTCTGGCTGGCCCTGCATGGCGCAACGCATCCTTGAACCCGGTGAGATCGAGACGCTCGCCTCGCGCGACGTGCCGCGCATCATCCTGCCTGATACCGGATCGCTGTTCGCCACACGCGCGGCGCGCCTGCGCAGCCTGGCCGCGCACAGCGCCATCGGCGGTTACCTGCAGCTGCTGGCGGCATTGGCCGACGCACAGCAGGCGCTGCTGGAGGAATTGACACCCCAGCAACGCGAGGCGCTGCAGGACCACGCGCGCGCGCAGCAGTCCAGCGCGGCCGCCAGTGCCGGCATGCCGTTGCGGCCCGCCAACGCGCTTCATCTGGACGGGCGCTGGCGCGACTGGCTGCGCACGCTGTGCCGGCACTGCGCCGGCGAAGCGGGGCTACCGGCGGAAACACGGCAGGAATTGCTGCGCGTCGCCGCCGCCGACGACACCTGGCTGGATGCGCAGGCCCACGCCGTGCTGGAACGCGCTGACGCGCCCCCGGTCGACGCGGTCGCTGCGCTGCTGGTGATGAACGCGTTGCAGGTGTATTGGGCAGTACTGGCGGCCAGCTTCCGCCCCAGCGACCTGAAGCCGCTGGCCGATGCGCCAGGGCTGTGCCCGCTGTGCGGCACCCTGCCGGTGGCCAGCGTGGTGCAGGCCCGCCCGCCCTATGCCTCCTACCGCTACCTGTCGTGCTCGTTGTGCGCCTGCCAGTGGCACTACGTGCGCGTGCAGTGCAGCCAGTGTGGCGCCGCTGGCAAGGACATCGCCTATCGCGCCCTGGCTGATGCCGACGGCGATACCGGCCAGGCGGTGCGCGAGAGCGCGGTACGTGCAGAAACCTGCGACCACTGCCACAGCTACCGCAAGATCCTGTATCTGGAAAAAGATCCGTCGCTGGAACCGGTGGCTGATGACCTTGGCACGCTGGCGCTGGACCTGCTGCTGGGCGAAGAAGGCTATGCACGCGCCAGCCAGAATCCGCTGCTGTGGCAATCCGACGGCGAGTGAGGCAATGACAGCCACGCCCCCCACCCCGGCATCGGCTTCCGCGCTGCCCTCGCTGGACCGGTTGCTGCGCCTGCCTGCCTTGGCAACACTGATCGAGGGCCACGGCCGCAGCCGCATCACCCAGTTGCTGCGCGTACATCTGCAGGCGCTGCGTGAGCGCATCAGTGCCACGCAGCTCTCGGCCGAGCAGTTGCATCAGGCCATTGAAGGCCCGGCACTGGTCGCGGCGCTCGACGCCGCACTCATCGCCGATGCACGGCTGAACCTGCAGCCGATGTTCAACCTGACCGGTACCGTGCTGCATACCAACCTGGGTCGCGCCCTGCTGCCCGAGGCCGCGGTGCAGGCCGTCACCCGCGCGATGGCCGCACCGGTTGACCTGGAATTCGACATCACCCGCGGCCGCCGCGGCGACCGCGATGCACGGGTGCAGGCGCTGGTCTGCGAGCTGACCGGTGCCGAAGCCGCCACCGTGGTCAACAACAATGCGGCGGCGGTCCTGCTGCTGCTCAACAGCCTGGCCAACCGCCGCGAAGTGGTGGTGTCGCGCGGCGAACTGGTGGAGATCGGCGGTGCCTTCCGCATTCCCGATGTGATGCGCAGTGCCGGCGCGCGGCTGCTGGAAGTGGGCACCACCAACCGCACCCACCCGGCCGACTTCGCCCATGCCATCGGCGCGCGCACCGCACTGCTGATGGAGGTGCACGCCAGCAACTACGCGATCACCGGCTTCACCGCCAAGGTCGACACCGCGGCGATGGCAGCGATCGCGCACGACCATGGCCTGCCGTTGGTGGTGGACCTGGGCAGCGGCAGCCTGTGCGACCTGGCGGCCTTCGGCCTGCCACACGAGCCGACCGTGCAGGAAACACTGGCGGCCGGTGCCGACCTGGTCTCGTTCAGTGGCGACAAGCTGCTGGGTGGGCCGCAGGCCGGCATCATCGCCGGCCGCGCCGACCTGATCGCGCGGATCAACCGCAACCCGCTCAAGCGTGCGCTGCGCATGGACAAGATGGGCCTGGCCGCGCTGGAGGCGGTACTGGCGCTGTACCGCGAGCCGGAGCTGCTGGCGCAACGGCTGCCGACACTGCGTACGCTCTCGCGCACGCAGCAGGACATGGATGCGCAGGCCCAGCGCCTGTTGCCGCCGCTGCGCTCGGCGCTGCCGACCGGCTACATGCTTGAACAGGCACGGATGCACAGCCAGATCGGCAGTGGTGCGCAGCCACAGGCGCAGCTCGGCAGTGCCGGCCTGCGCATCACCACTGCGCAACGTGGCGGCCTGGACCGCCTGGCCAAGCGCCTGCGCCAGCTGCCGCGACCGGTGCTGGGCCGCATCGGCGAGGACGCATTGTGGCTGGACCTGCGTTGCCTGGAACCGGCCGACGAAGCGGACTTCCTCGCCCAATGGAGCACGCTGCAACCATGATCGTCGGCACCGCCGGGCATATCGACCATGGCAAGACGCGCCTGGTGCGGGCACTGACCGGCATCGAAACCGATCGCCTGCAGGAAGAACGCACGCGCGGCATCTCCATTGAACTGGGCTATGCCTATGTCCCGGTGGAAAGCGCGAACGGCACAGGCCCCGCCGCAACGCTGGGTTTCGTCGATGTGCCGGGTCATGAGCGCTTCGTCCACACGATGGTGGCCGGCGCCACCGGTATCGATGTCGCCCTGCTGGTCGTCGCCGCCGACGACGGCGTGATGCCGCAGACCCGCGAGCATCTGGCGATCCTGCAGCTGCTGGGCGTGGATCGCGGCGCGGTGGCGCTGACCAAGATCGACCGCGTGGACGCCGCGCGCATCGCCCGGGTCGAGATCGAGATTGCCGCTTTGCTGGCCGGAACGCCGCTGCAGGATTCCCCCGTATTCGCCTGCAACAGCACGTCCCCCGATGACGCAGGCATCAACGCCCTGCGCACCCACCTGCACGCATGGGCCGCCGGCGATGCCAACGCGCGCCAGGCCGCGCTGCGCAACGAGTTGTTCCGCATGCCGGTGGACCGCGTGTTCTCGTTGGCCGGCCACGGCACATTGGTGACCGGCGCGGTGCATGGCGGCGGCGCCACGGTGGGCGAGCACCTGCAACTGATGCCCGCCACCACCGATGTGCGCGTGCGCAGCATCCACGCGCAAAACCAGGCCAGCGAACACGCGATGGCCGGACAGCGCTGTGCGTTGAACCTGGCCGCCATCGCCTGCGACGAGATTCATCGTGGCGACTGGATTGCCGACCCGCGCGCGCTGCTGGCCACCACCCGCATCGATGTGCGCCTGCGCCTGTCCGCACGGGCAGCACCACTGCGCGCCTGGGCACCCCTGCACATCCACTGGGGCACGATGCACCGGCAGGCCCATGTGGTGCTGCTGGAGGACCGTGACCAAGGTGATGGGCAGTTGGTGCAGCTGGTCTTCGATGCACCGGTCTGTGCGATGTGTGGTGATCGCTTCATCGCCCGCGATTCCGCCGCGACCCACACGCTGGGCGGTGGCGTCGTGCTCGACCCGGACCCGCCACAGCGGCGCCGGCGCAGCCCGGCACGGCTCGCCTGGCTGGGCGCACTGGAGCAGCTGGCCACAGGTGCGGGAATCGGCCCGCTGTTGCAGCAGGCGCCCTTCGGCATTGCCATGGCCGCGCTGCAACGCTACTGCCGGCGCGCGGCCGACCGGATCGATCTTCCTCCAGACGCACAGCGCATCATCACCCGCGAGGACACGGTGGTCATCCTTGCCTCGCACTGGCAGGTGCTGCGCGAGCAGGTGATCACATCGCTGCATAGCTGGCATGAGCGACGCCCGGACGAACCCGGTGTCGACAGCGGGCGCCTGCAACGCAGCACCCTGCCCGCGCTTGCGACGGGGCTCTGGAATGCGCTGCTGCAGGACCTGCTGGACGACGGCAGCGTGCAACGCGTGGGCGCCTGGTGGCGCCTGCCCGGCCATGACCATGCGCCACCGGAACGCGAGCGCCTGCTGCTGGAACGCGTGCTGCCGCAACTGCACGCCGGTGGCTTCGATCCGCCGTGGGTGCGTACTCTGGCCGCCGACTTCGGACTGACCGAAGACGATGTCCGCGCCGTCCTGCGCCGCGCCGCCGCACGTGGCGAACTGTTCCAGGTGGTGCCGGACCTGTTCTATGCACCCGCGCGCATTGCGGAACTCGCCGCGATGGTCGCGCAGCTGTCACAGGCCAGCGGCGCGGTGGATGCGGCCGCCTTCCGCGATGCCATCGGCCTGGGCCGCAAACGCAGCATCCAGATCTTGGAGTTCTTCAATCGCGTTGGCTACACTCGACGCGTCGGTGACCAGCATCGGCCGCGCGGCGACCTGCAGTGGAACGCAGCCCGCGACTGAGCCCACCGGTACCGCCGTACTTTCGGAAGGCATGCGCATCCGGGCATGCGGCTGGGCTTCAAACCCAGTAGGGGGCGTCGATCGTTCCCTGGTAGGTTCGACTCCTGCTGCCTTCCGCCATTCGTGTTTCCGCAGGAGATGTCGGCATGGCCACGCACGCGCAGTCACCCGCCCCATCCACGGCCGATGCCCCGCAACGACTGACCTCTCTCGCGCATGGCGGTGGCTGCGGCTGCAAGATCGCGCCGGGGGTGCTGTCCGAACTGCTGCGCGGCGTTCCAGCACTTCCCGCACCGGCCGAACTGCTGGTCGGCCGCGAGACCAGCGACGACGCCGCGGTGTACCGCCTCGATGACCGCCAGGCAATCGTCGCCACCACCGATTTCTTCATGCCCATCGTCGACGACCCGTTCGACTTCGGCCGCATCGCCGCCACCAACGCGTTGTCGGACCTGTACGCGATGGGCGCGCGGCCGCTGTTCGCGCTGGCCATCGTCGGCATGCCGATCAACACCCTGCCGCAGGACACGATCCGCGGCATCCTGCAGGGCGGCGAGCGTGCCTGCGCCGACGCCGGCATCGTGGTGGCCGGCGGCCACAGCATCGATTCGGTGGAACCGATCTACGGCCTGGCCGCGATCGGCGTGCTCGATCCGCAGCGGCTCAAGCGCAATGCCGATGCCCGCGCCGGCGATGTGCTGGTGCTGGGCAAGCCGTTGGGCGTGGGCGTGTACTCGTCGGCGCTGAAGAAAGAAGTGCTGGATGCAGAGGGCTACCGGCAGATGATCGCGTCGACCACCCGCCTGAACAGCGTGGGCGTGCCGCTGGCCGCGCTGGACGGCGTGCACGCGATGACCGACGTCACCGGCTTCGGCCTGCTCGGCCACCTGCTGGAAGTATGCCGCGCCAGCGGCGTCGCCGCCGAAGTGGACAGTGCAAAGGTGCCGCTGCTGCCGCAGGCGCTGGAGCTGCTGCAGCGCGGCTGCGTGACCGGCGCCTCCAACCGCAACTGGGCCTCGTACGGCGCCGAAGTGCGCTTCGCCGAGCGCTTGGCCGGCCACTGGCAGCCACTGCTGACCGATCCGCAGACCAGTGGCGGGCTGTTGGTGTCCTGCGCCCCGGAGGCAGCGAATGCGGTGCTGGCCTGCTTCCACGACGCAGGGTTCGGCCAGGCGGCCGTGGTCGGGCGATTGGGTGAAGGGGCGCCGGGCGTCAGCGTGCGCTGATGCGCTGGAACGACAAGGGCGCCCGAAGGCGCCCCTGCTGTATCGCTGCACGCAACATCATTCGATGTTCTGCACCTGCTCGCGGATCTGGTCGATCAGCACCTTCAGCTCCACCGCGGCATTGGACGTGCGGCTGTCCACCGACTTCGAGCCCAGCGTATTGGCTTCGCGGTTGAACTCCTGCAGCAGGAAGTCCAGGCGGCGACCGACCGGCTCGCGCTGCTTGAGCACGCGGCGGATCTCGACGATGTGGCTGCCGAGGCGGTCCAGCTCTTCATCCACGTCCAGCTTCTGCAGCCACAGGACCAGCTCCTGCTCCGCACGGCCCGGGTCGACCGGGTGCGGCAGGTCAGCCAGACGGGCGGCCAGCTTGGCGCGCTGGCCGTCGCGAATGGCCGGAATCAAGGTGCGCACTTCGGTGGCGATGCGTTCGATGCCGTCCACGCGTTCGCTGATGGCCGCAGCCAGCTTGCCGCCTTCGCGCTCACGCGCTTCGACGAAGCCGTCCAGCACCTGGTCCAGCAGGGCCAGCGCCTCGACCTGCAGGGCGGCGGCATCCGTTGCCTCGCCGCGGGTCACGCCCGGCAACTGCAGCAGATCGGTGAAGCTGACCTGCAGGTTCGGGAAATCGGAGGTCAGGCGGTGGGCCAGGCGGCCCAGCTGGCCCAGCAGGGCCTCGTCCACCTGCAGGTTGGCAGCCGCCTCCGGCGCGCGCAGGCGCATCACCAGATCCAGCTTGCCGCGGCTCAGGCGCGCGGCGATACGCTCGCGCAGCTGCGGTTCGAGCGCCCGCAGTTCCTCGGGCAGGCGGGTGCCGACCTCCAGGAAGCGGTGGTTGACCGAGCGCAGCTCGCAGCCCAGCGTGCCCCACGGGGTGACCCGCTCGCCGCCGGCATAGGCGGTCATGCTTCGAATCATGGAATGTGTCCGGTGCGTGCAAAGGGGGAATGGTACCCTAGCGCCCTCACCAGAGCCCCCTTGCCCGCCCCGTGAAGGCCGCGGGCGTGGCGGCGTACTCCCTCGCCATTACGGAACCCGCACCATGTCCGACTCCCGCCCCAGCGGCCGCCAGCCCGACCAGCTCCGCCCGGTCGTCATCCAACGCGGCTTCACCCGCCACGCCGAAGGTTCGGTGCTGGTGTGCTTCGGCGAAACCCGCGTGCTGTGCACCGCCAGCGTCGAGAACCGCGTGCCGGGCTTCCTGCGCGGCAAGGGCGAAGGCTGGGTCACCGCCGAGTACGGCATGCTGCCGCGCGCCACCCATACCCGCAGCGACCGCGAAGCGGCCCGTGGCAAGCAGGGCGGTCGCACGCTGGAGATCCAGCGCCTGATCGGCCGCAGCCTGCGTGCCTGCGTGGACCGCAATGCGCTGGGCGAACGCACCATCACCCTCGACTGCGACGTGCTGCAGGCCGACGGTGGCACCCGCACCGCCGCCATCACCGGCGCCTATGTGGCCCTGGTCGATGCGGTGAACGTGCTGATGAAGCGTGGCGACATCAAGCGCAACCCGGTCCTGGGCGCAGTTGCAGCAGTGTCGGTGGGCGTGTACCGCGGCACCCCGGTGCTGGACCTGGACTACGCCGAAGACAGCGACTGCGACACTGACATGAACGTGGTGATGAACGACGGTGGCGGCTTCATCGAGCTGCAGGGCACCGCCGAAGGCCACGCCTTCCGTCGCGATGAACTGGACGCGCTGCTGGGCCTGGCCGAGAAGGGCGTGGCCGAGCTGCTGGCCGCGCAGCAGGCGGCGCTGTCGGCATGAACCGGCGCATCGCCCTGACCACCCTGGTGGTGGCCGACTATGACGAAGCCATTGCCTGGTACACCGGCAAGCTCGGCTTCGCATTGCTCGAAGACATCGACCAGGGGCACAAGCGCTGGGTGGTGGTCGGCCCGACCGACGGCAGCGCCGCCGCCCTGCTGCTGGCCCGTGCCAGCGACGAGGAACAGCGCAGCCGCATCGGCAACCAGACCGGTGGCCGCGTTGCCTTCTTCCTCAACACCGACGACTTCCACCGCGACCACGCGGCGATGCTGGCCGCCGGCGTCGAGTTCCTGGAAGCACCGCGCGAAGAACCCTATGCAACGGTCGCGGTATTCCGCGACCTGTATGGCAACACCTGGGACCTGTTGGAGCCCCGTCAATGAAGAAACTGGTATTGGCCAGCCACAATGCCGGCAAGCTGGTGGAGATGCAGGAGATCCTCGCCGACCTGCCGCTGCAGATCACCTCGGCCGCCGAGCTGGGCCTGGGCGACGTGGAAGAGACCGGCCTGACCTTCGTCGAGAACGCGCTGCTGAAGGCACGCGCCGCCTGCGAAGCGACCGGCCTGCCGGCGCTGGCCGATGATTCCGGCCTGATCGTCGATGCCCTGGGTGGTGCACCGGGCCTGTACAGCGCGCGCTATGCCGGCCACCCGACCAACGCCGCTGCCAACAACGCCAAGCTGCTGGACGCGATGGCCGGTATTCCCGATGGCCAGCGCAGTGCCCGCTTCTATGCGGTGATCGTGCTGTTGCGCCACGCCACCGACCCGCAGCCGCTGATCTGCCAAGGCCGCTGGGAAGGGCAGATCATCCGTGAGCTGCGTGGCACGAATGGTTTCGGCTACAACCCGGTGTTCCTGGACACCACCCACGGCCTGACCGCCGCGGAAATGGAGCCGGCGCTGAAGAACGCCATCAGCCACCGTGCCATTGCCCTGCAGCAGCTCAAGCAACAGCTGGCGACGCTGTACTGACGCCCGACCTGATCGAACCAGGGAAGCCGGCCAACGGCCGGCACTACCGATGAAGCCCATGCCGCACGCCCACGACCACTGCAACCACCTGCCCGGCGAAGCCTGCTCCGCTGACCACGACAGCGCACCGCGGCTGGTGCCGCCACCGCTGTCGCTGTACGTGCACCTGCCGTGGTGCGTGCGCAAATGCCCGTACTGCGATTTCAATTCGCACCAGGCCAAGGGCGAGTTGCCGTTCGAGGCCTACATCGATGCACTGCTGCGCGACCTGGACCAGGACCTGCCGCTGGTCTGGGGCCGGGTGGTGCACAGCGTGTTCTTCGGCGGCGGTACGCCCAGCCTGTTCCCGCCGGAGGCGATCGACCGCTTCCTGCAGCAGGCCAGCGCGCGCCTGCGCTTCGCACCCAATGCCGAGATCACCCTGGAGACCAACCCGGGCACCGCCGAGCATGGCCGTTTCGACCGCTACCGCGCGGCCGGCGTGAACCGCCTCAGCTTCGGCATCCAGAGTTTCGACGATGCCATGCTCAAGCGCCTCGGCCGCATCCACGACAGTGGCGAAGCCGAGCGCGCGGTGAAGATGGCGCAGGACGCGGGCTACGACAATTTCAACATCGACCTGATGTATGCGCTGCCGGAACAGACCCTGGCCGGCGCCGAGGCCGACCTGGAGCGTGCGTTCGCGCTGCAGCCGGCGCATATCTCGCACTACCAGCTGACCCTGGAACCGAACACGGTGTTCTTCGCGCGGCCGCCGCAGGGCATTCCCGACGAAGACAACGCCTGGGACATGCAGGAGCACTGCCAGGCGCTGCTGGCGCAGGCCGGCTTTGGCCACTACGAGGTCAGCGCCTATGCGCGCCCCGGCCGGCAAAGCGCGCACAACCTGAACTACTGGCGTTTCGGCGATTACCTGGGCATCGGTGCCGGTGCGCACGGCAAGATCAGCTCGGGCGCCGAAGAACACGTGCTGCGCCGCTGGAAGCTGAAGCATCCGCAGGCCTACCTGGACAGCGCTGGCACGCCGGCCTCTTTCGGGGGTGACGATGTGATCGCAGCCGAGCGCCTGCCGTTCGAGTACATGCTCAACCTGCTGCGCCTGCACGAAGGGTTCGGCCTTCGCGATTTCGAGTCGCGCACCGGGCTGCCGCGCGGCGTGCTGGACGCTCCGTTGGCCGAGGCCGTCCAGCGCGGCTGGCTGGAGGTGGCGGAAGGTCATGTGCAGCCGACCGAGCTGGGCCGCCGGTTCACCAACGATGTGGTGAGCCTGTTCCTGGAGGAATAAGCCTTCCGCCATACCGGGTAGTGCCGGCCGCTGGCCGGCACTCTGGTAAAGACAGCGCTGCCGGTCAGCAGCCGGCAGTACCGTTCATCCGTCAGCCCTGCCCGATGAACGTGAGACACGTTCAGCCTAAAGTAGCGCCGACTGCGGCCGACACGGTAGATTCACAGGATCGATCCGCGGGAATCCGGGTACCGCTCGCCGATGTCAGCTGTCTTTTCCATCACCTCTGCCGACAAAGCACGCCTGGCCGCCAGCGACCTGCCACCGCGGGTGCGTGAGCTGCTGGGTGCGTTGATCGGCCTGTGCCGGCAAACGCTGGCCGCGCCCCTGATCCTGACCGTCGAAGCGCTGGAGCAGACGCTGCTGCACGACGCCGACCGTGCACGCAATCCGATGCAGCAGGCGGACCTGATGGCCCAGCGTGGCCAGCTGCACGCCTTCGCCGGCCATTTCGCCGACCGCATGCTCGATGCCGTGGCCGAAGCGCTGGCGGGCCTGCGCGAGCCGTGCACCGCCGCTGCGGCCCCTGCTTCGCCGCCGCCGCTACCGGGCGCGCTCGGCCTGTCGCTGGTCGATGAGCACGAGGTGGATCGCGACCTGCTGCTGACCGAAATGATCCGGCGCGAGACCCTGCGTTCAACCAATACGTTGAACCTGCTGGGACAGCGCCTGGGCGTGCTCGCGGCGGCGCCGGCGTTCGAGGCCGACACCCTGCCACTGGCACCGCAGGCCCTGTGCGCGATGGTGCGCCGGATCGCCGAACAGGACGCCCTTGGCGTGGAGGTGCAGCTTGCGCTGTACCGCAGCTTCGAGCGGCAGGTGCTGGAACGCCTGGGCGATGTGCTGGACCGCGCCAATGCGCTGCTGGCCCAGCATGGCGTGCTGCCGGGCCTGGTCTACACCCCGTACCTGGCACGCTCGTCGAGCACCCGGCGGATCATCACCCAGTCGGTGGGCGGCGGCCGCACGACCCAGCCTGCCAAGCGTTCCGCCGCGCCGTTGACCGGCTGGAACGGCTCCGCTCCGGCCGGTTCCTGGTCGAACCTGGTGCAGGACGCATTCAACGACGCGGGTACGCCGGGCGCAGCCACCGCTGGCGTGACCACGTCCACCGGCAGTGCGCTGCATGAATTGCTGCAGCAGGCCCGCCATGCCACTGCCCCTCCTGCGGACACCGCCGCCGTGCCCAGTGCGGCCGTCGATGCGGTCCTCGCGCGGCTGCAAGCCCAGTCCAGCGCGGCCACCGGCGTCGCCGACCTGCAGGCCGCGGTGGTCGCCCAGCTGCGCAGCGAGCACGGCGCGCAGGCCCAGCTGGGCGGCCACGACCGCGACAACCTCGACCTGCTGCGCCTGCTGATGCAGCAGGTGCAGCAACAGCAGCGCCCCGACCCGGTGCCGGCCGCCCTGCTGGCGCGCCTGCAGGTACCGCTGGCGCGTGCGGCGATGGCCGACCCCGGCTTCTTCGTGCGCGATGAACACCCTGCACGCGAACTGCTCAACCAGATTGCCGAAGTCGGCGCCAACTGGCTGGGCGACGATGATGTGGACCCCCAGCTGCTGCAGCGCATGGCGCAGAGCGTGCAGGGTCTGCTCGGCCAGGATGCACGCTCGCCCGAGGCCTTCGCCACCGCCAACGAGGACGTGCAGCAGCATCAGCGCGCGGCGGCCCATCGCGCCGAACTGGCCGAGCGCCGCCACGTCGAGGCCGCGCGTGGCAAGGAACGGCTGGAACTGGCGCGTCGCCAGGCCAATGCGCAGATCGACCAGTGCTGCGACACACAGGCGCCGCCGCGCTTCGTGCAGACCCTGCTGCGCCAGGCCTGGGCCGATGCACTCACCCTCACCCGCCTGCGCCATGGCGACGATTCGCCGCAGTGGCAGGAACGCCTGCTACAGACCGAGCGCATCGCCGCGGTGACCGCGCAGGCCGTCGATGCCAACGGTGGCACCGATGCGGTGCTGGCCAGCGAGGTGGAATCGGCGCTCGTGCAGGTCGGCTATCACGCCGAGGAAGCCGCCGCCGTTGCGCGCCGTCTGGCCACGCCAGGAGGCGAGGATGAAAGCACCTCGCGCACCGAGCTCAGTGCGCGCCTGAAGGCACGTGCACGACTGGGCGAACATGCTGCCAGCGGCAGCGCCGACGCCCCGCGCACGCCGCGCAGCAGCGCCGAAGAGGCGGCCTACCAGCAGCTCGTGACCCTGCCCTTTGGCAGCTGGTTCGACATCGACAACGGTGACGGCACCCTGCGCCGCCAGCGCCTGTCCTGGTACAGCCTGCTGACCGGCCACGCCCTGTTCGTCAACCCGCGCGGGCAGAAGATCGCCGATACCGACCTTGATACGCTGGCCCGGCAGATCAGCGCCGGACGTGCGCAGCTGGTCACCGAAGACAAGGGGCGGCTGGTCGATCGCGCATGGCAGGCCAGCCTCGGTGCGCTGCGTGCGCTGGCCGGCGGCCGTTACAAGGAGGCGTCCGTTTGAACGTGCAACCGCCGCAGGACACCCGCCGCGCGCCGCGTCGCCAGGTCTCGGACCTGGTACCGGTCACCGACCAGATGCGCGAATGCGTGGTGGGCCGGCTCGGCAATGTCTCCGAGACTGGCATGTTGATGCTCGCCAGCACCCCGCTGCGCGAGGACGCGCTGTACCAGTTCCGCTTCCCGTTGCCGATCGGTGACGGCCGCCACGAGGCCATTGACGTGGGCGTGCACCTGCTGTGGAGCGAGCCGGCGCATGTGCCCGGCCAGAGCTGGACCGGCTTCCGCTTCCTCACCCTGTCACGCGAACATCGGCAGCTGCTGCGCCAGTGGATAGGCGAAGACAGCGACGAGGCACCGGTTTCGACGGCCTGAGTGCCGGTTCCAGCACAGCGGTTTTTCCCGGTATGCGGCAGAATCTAGGGCCGTTTTCCGTGTCGAGCCACCGCAATGATCCAGCAAGACCCCGGCGCCCTGTACCCCGACCACCTGGCCGTGCTGTGCCGACGTGCCGAACAGGCGCTGGCCCGCGGCGGCTTCGACCATCTGGTCGTGCCCAGCGGCACCCTGCACTACCAGGTGTTCGACGATCGCGACTACCCGTACGCGGTCAATCCGCAGTTCAAGGCCTGGCTGCCGCTGACCCGGGTGCCCAACAGCTGGATCGTGTTCACCCCGGGCAAGCGCCCGGCGGTGATCTTCCACCAGCCCTTCGATTACTGGCACGTGGTACCGGATGCCCCCAGCGGCTGGTGGGTGGAGCACTTCGACATCCACATCATCCGCAAGCCCGAAGAGGCGCTGGCCCTGCTGCCGGCCGCCCCGTCGCGCTGTGCGATCCTCGGCGAGCCGCAGAGCGCGCTGTGCAGCTACGTGCCGAACAACCCGGCACCGGTGGTGAACTACCTGGAATGGCACCGCGGCAGCAAGACGCCGTATGAGATCGCGCTGATGCGCCAGGCGCAGGTGCTGGGCGTGCGCGGCCACCGCGCCGCCGAAGCCGCGTTCCGCAACGGCGCCGACGAATTCAGCATCCACATGGCGTACTGCCAGGCAGTGGGCCAGGATGCCAACGAGCTGCCCTACGGCAACATCGTGGCGCTCAATGAACATGCCGCCGTGCTGCATTACACCGAGCTGGGCCGCAAGGCGCCGCAGCCGCTGCGCAGCTTCCTGATCGATGCAGGCGCCAGCGCGCACGGCTACGCCAGCGACATCACCCGTACCTACGCCGCGCAGGGCCACGACGAATTCGCTGCGATGATTGCTGCCGTCGACGCCGCCCAGCAGCAGATGTGCGCAGCGGTGCGCCCGGGCTTCGACTACAGGCAGCTGCACGTGGACGCACATCTTTCGCTGATGGGCGTGCTGAAGGACTTCGGCGTGATCAAGGTCTCGCCGCAGACCGCGCTGGAGACCGGCGTCAGCGCCGCGTTCTTCCCGCACGGCATCGGCCACCTGATCGGCCTGCAGGTGCACGACGTGGCCGGTTTCGCGGCCAGCGACGAGGGCGGCCGCATCGAGCGCCCGGCGGGCCACCCGTATCTGCGCCTGACCCGCGTACTGCAACCGGGCATGGTGGTGACCATTGAACCGGGCCTGTACTTCATCGACATGCTGTTGAACGAAGTGAAGGATGCCGGCCATGGTGATGCGATCAACTGGGACCGCGTGGATTTCTTCCGTCCGTATGGTGGCATCCGCATTGAAGACGAAGTGCTGTGCACCGAGGGCGAGGCGGACAACCTGACGCGGCCGGCGTTTGCGGCGGCGAACGGCTGAGCCCCTCGTGGTTGGGCGCTGATATCAAAGGCCGCGCTTGGCCGGGCGGGGTGGGTTTGCAGGGCACGCCGTAAACCCATCCATGGGGGCTCGATGGCGCCATCCATGGCGCCAACGGTCCTGCAAACCCACCCCGCCCGTCCTTTGACAGTTTCCTGCCGCGTCCAACCACGGAAAAAGAAGAAAGAAAAGCAGAAGCGGGTCGCTCGCTGCGCTCGCTCCGTGTCGACCAAGGTCGACACCTGCCAACAGCCGCGCGTGCCAATAACCGCGGTTGCCAACAGCCGCGTGAACCTGTCGAAGGCGGGGTACTGTGGGTTTGCGGGGTGTGAGCGGCATGGATGCCGCGACCAAGCCCCCATGGATGGGTTCACGGCGTCCCCGCACACCCACAGTGCCCCGCCATCCCACGGAATGCGCGCTGTTGCTGTTGCTCTTGCTGTTGCCTCTGCGGGTGCAGGGCTGCAAGCCCTGCAGAACACCCCTTACCCCGCCATCACCGCTTCGATCTCGTCGGCGCTGCGCGCCAGGCCTTCGGTCAGCACGCGATGACCGTCATCGGTGATCAGCACATCATCCTCGGTACGGATGCCGATGCCGCGCCAGCGCGGTTCCACCGTCGTATCGTCCACGCCGATGTACAGCCCCGGCTCGATGGTGAATGCCATGCCCGGCTCCAGCAGCCGCGAATCGCCCGCCAGGCGGTAATCGCCCACATCGTGCACGTCCAGCCCGATCCAGTGCCCGGTCTTGTGCCGGTAGAAACGCTGGTACAGGCCTTCGGACAGGTTCTTTTCCAGCGTCCCCTTCAGCAGGCCCAGCCGCAGCAGGCCCTCGGTCAGGGTCTGCACTGCGGCCAGGTGACCGGCCTCGTACGGCACGCCCGGCCTGGCCTGGGCCAGCGCTGCGGCCTGTGCATCGCCGACCAGGTCGTGCAGTGCACGCTGCTCGGCGCTGAAGCGGCCATTCACCGGGAACGTGCGGGTGATGTCGCTGGCGTAGCCACGGTACTCGGCACCGGCGTCGATCAGCACCAGCTCGCCGTCGCGCGAACGCGCGTTGTTGTCCCGGTAATGCAGGATGCAACCGTTGCGGCCCGCACCGACGATGCTGCAATACGCCGGCACTGCATCGCTGGCGCGGAACACACGTTCCAGCTCGGCCTGCAGCTCGTATTCGTGGATGCCGGCCCTGGCAGCCTTCATCGCCGCCAGATGCGCACGCACGCTGATCTGCGCGGCGTGGTGCATCAATGCAACTTCCGCACCGGACTTGAACAGGCGCTGCTCGTGCAGCAGATGGCCCAGTTCGAGGAACTCGTGCGGCGGCTGCGCACCGTGGCGCACCTGCGAACGCACGCGGTTGACCCAGCCGATCAGCTTCAGGTCGAAATCGGCGTCGCGACCGAAGTGGTAGTAGACGCGCGAACGGCCTTCCAACAGGCCCGGCAGGATGTCGTCCAGATCATCGATCGGGTACGCATCGTCCATGCCGTACTGCGCCACCGCGCCTTCCTGGCCGGCACGGCTGCCGTCCCAGGCTTCGCGCTCGGCATCACGTTCGCGGCAGAACAGGATGGCCTCGCCGTGGCGCCGGCCCGGGATCAGCACCAATACCGCCTCCGGCTCCGGGAAACCGCTCAGGTACTGGAAGTCCGAGTCCTGGCGGAACGGGTAATGGGTATCGAGGCTGCGCACCTTCTCGGCCGCGGCCGGCAGCACCAGGATCGCGTCCTCGCCGGCCATGTCCATCAGCTGGCGGCGCCGACGCTTGTATTCGCCGGCCGCGATGCCGGTGCGCTGCTTGATGTCCATCAGTTCAGGCGCTGCCGATGGCGCGAGGCCAGCACCACGTCACCGTGCAGCAGCAGTACCGCCACGCGGATGAACTCCTCGATCTCCGACAGGGCTTCGTCGTCATCATCGCCACCCGCTTCGAAATCCTCGCTGGAGGCGCGTGCCAGGCTGGCCATGTCGGTCAGCGCTTCTTCACCCTCTTCGGACAAGGTCGGGCGGCGGCCGCCGCTGCCCAGGCCGAAACCACCCAGGAACGAGCGGGTCCAGCTGAACATGGCATCGGCCTGCGCGGACACATCGTCGCCGTCTGTCAGCAGCAGTTCGAAGGCGAAGTCGCGGTCTTCCAGCTGCTTGATGGTCGCCTGCAGCAGCTGCCCCAGCACGCTGTCGGCAGCCACCGGCGGCAGGTTGTCGTCGGCCAGCACCCGTGCCGGCCAGTCGTTGCCGGGGGCGCCACCGGCGGCCAGCCAGCCACACAGCGCACCGTGCAGCTCGGCAGCGGTAGCGCCCAGGCCCAGTTCCTGGCTGGCGCGGGTAACGTCGTCGACGGAGGGAAGTTCGGTCATCGTGCGGCTCGTTCGGAAAGGAAACCCGGGGCGCGCACGCGCGCGCCCGTGAGACCCCGTAGTGTAGCAACCTGGCGGCGTCCTCTCTGCGGCCGCCAGGCCTTGCTGCGACAACGCTTGACCGCCCTTGCCCGGCTTGCCTATCGTGCCCGCATGGAACCCGCCGATCCCCTTGCCCAGCTGCAGGACTTCGCCGCCCGCGTGGAAGCGTTGCTCGAACGCAACCAGCGCCTGGCCGAGGAGAACCGCAGCCTGCGCCACCAGCAGGAACAGCTGGTGGCCGAGCGTTCCACGCTGCTGGCCAAGAACGAGCAGGCACGCTCGCGGGTGGAAGCAATGATCAGCCGGCTCAAATCCCTGGAGCAGCACACATGAGCGCCGAACCGGTCAGTGTCCGCATCCTCGATCGTGAATACACGGTGGGTGTCGGCGGCGATGAACGCGACAGCCTGATGGCCGCCGCGCGCCTGCTCGATGCGCGCATGCGCGAAATCCGCGGCAGCAACCGCATGGCCGCCGTCGACCGCGTCGCCGTGCTGGCCGCACTGAACCTGGCCCACGAACTGCAGCTGCTGCGCGACGAGAACGCCCGCCAGGCCGTGGCCCTGCAGCAGACGCTGGCCGACCTGAACAGGCGCCTGGACCGCGCGATCGACGGCACCCCCTAGGAAAAAGGGGACGGAGGGGATTAAGGCGCATTCGCCCCATCCGTGCCGGAAACGTCTTAATCCCCTCCGTCCCCTTTTCGCATATCTGAATTGGCACGGACTGTTGCCGACGAACGGCCTATCCAGATCCTGCACGCTGGCTATAATGGCCACGCGTTCTCTGCGGTACTCGACGGCATGTGCAAACATTCGCCTTGTCCCTTAAGAACGACACCGGGAGCGCGACAGCGCCGGGAGTGCAGGTCCGCCTTGTAGCGGGAAGCCCGATGGTTCTCCAGCGTTCCCACTTGAGCCCCCGGGTTCAAGGTCGTTTCGCATGCATCGACATTGCGGAGAATGCAATATTCCAGCAAGGGCGGCGTCTTCGGGCGTCGCCCTTGTTCTTTCCGGCACAATGGCGGCTGATCCTTGCCGCACGCTGCCATGACCGACCCGCGCCAGGCCCTGCGCCACGACCTGCGGCAACGCCGCCGCGACCTTTCCGCCGGTGAGCGCATTGCTGCCGCCGAATCCCTTGCCGATGCCCTGCTCGCCCTGCCGTTCGCCCCACGCGAAGGCGCCGTGGCCGGCTACTGGGCGCTGGATGGCGAAATCGCCCTGCACCGCTGGCAGCTGCAACTGCCCGAAGGCCTCACCTACTGCCTGCCGGTGCTGGCCGGCGAGGTCCTGCGCTTCGCGCCGTGGCGGCCGGGGCAGGCGCTGACCAGCAACCGCTACGGCATTCCCGAACCGGACGTAGCGCTGGACGATACGCTGGAACCGGCGCAGATGGCGCTGGTGGTGGCCCCGCTGGTGGGCTTCGACGCACAGTGCCGGCGGCTGGGCATGGGGGGCGGCTGGTATGATCGCAGCTTCGCCTTCCGCCATGACCGGCCGGCGCCGCCCTGGCTGGTCGGTGCTGCGTTCGCGGTGCAGCAGGTCGAGTCCTTGCCGGTGGCGTCGTGGGACGTGCCGGTGGATGCGATCTGCACCGAAGACGGCACCCTGTTCCCCTCCGCTGCCCCCGTGAACGCATGACCGCCCGCAAGCGCTACTGGCTGATGAAGTCCGAACCGGACGCCTTCTCCATCGATGACCTGGCCAAGGTCAAGGTCGAACCTTGGAACGGGGTGCGCAACTACCAGGCACGCAACTTCATGCGCGATGGCATGCAGGTGGGCGACGGCATCCTGTTCTACCACTCCAATACCAAGGTGCCGGGCATCGTCGGCCTGGCCACGGTGGCCAGCACCGCCTATCCGGACGACACCCAGTTCGATCCAAAATCCGACTACTACGACCCCAAGAGCACGCGCGAGAACCCGCGCTGGATGCTGGTGGACGTGGCCTTCGACCGCAAGCTGAAGCAGGTGATCGCGCTGGACGAGATCAAGCTGCACGCCGAGGAACTGGGCGAAGGCTTCCCGCTGGTTGCCAAGGGCAACCGCTTGTCGGTGTTCCCGGTGACCGCCGCGCAGTGGAAGCTGCTGCTGTCGCTGGAAAAGAAATCCTGATTCCCTGCCTGAGAGTTCTCCCATGTCCGAAGCCAAGCGCCTGGCCGCCGAGAAAGCCATCGAATACGTCGAAGACGGCATGATCGTCGGTGTCGGCACCGGTTCCACCGTGGCCTATTTCATCGATGCCCTGGCCCGCATCCAGCACCGCATCAAGGGCGCCGTGTCCAGCTCCGAGCAGAGCACCGCGCGCCTGAAGCAGCACGGCATCGAAGTGATCGAGCTGAACCACAGCGGCAACCTGTCGCTGTACGTGGACGGCGCCGATGAGTGCGATCCGAACAAGTGCCTGATCAAGGGCGGCGGCGCCGCACTGACCCGCGAGAAGATCATCGCCGAGGCCAGCGAGCGCTTCATCTGCATCGTCGACCCGAGCAAGCAGGTGCCGGTGCTGGGCAGGTTCCCGCTGCCGGTGGAAGTGATCCCGATGGCGCGCAGCCTGGTCGCCCGGCAGATCCGCGACATGACCGGCGGCCAGCCGACCTGGCGCGAAGGCGTGGTCACCGACAATGGCAACCAGATCCTGGACATCCACAACCTGCAGATCACCGATCCGGAAAAGCTGGAGCGCGAGCTCAACCAACTGCCGGGCGTGGTCTGCGTGGGCCTGTTCGCGCGCCGTCGCGCCGACGTGGTGATCGTCGGCGGCGAGCCGCCGGTCGTGCTCTGACCCTTCCGAAGGATCCTGACGATGTCGCTGTTGCGTTCGCTGCTGATGCTTCCGCTGCTGGCCCTGGCCGGCTGTGCCACCGACGCGGCCCGCCATTGGGTCGAACTGGATGGCGCCCGCTACCAGGTGGAGCTGGCCACCAACGATGAAACCCGCGCGCGCGGGCTGATGTTCCGCGACCAGATGGCGGCCGACCACGGCATGCTGTTCATCCACGACCGCGAAGAAATGCAGGCGTACTGGATGAAGAACACCAGGATCGCGCTGGACATCCTGTACTTCGACAGCCAGCGCAGGCTGGTCAGCCAGCAGCGCGACGTACCGCCGTGCTCGGCCGGCGACATGTGCCCGCCCTACCCCAGCGGTGGCCCGGCGCGCTACGTGCTGGAACTCAACGCCGGCCAGGCCGAGAAGCTGCAGTTGAAGGACGGCACGGAGCTGAAATTCGGCCCGGGCATCGAAAAGTAAGGTACGGCCGGGCTCCGCCCGGCACCCGCAGTAGTGCCGGCCGCTGGCCGGCAACCCTGCAGGGGTCAGATCCCTTTCGCACGCGAAAGGGATCTGACCCCTGCATTTTTCACGCGGCACCGCTTGAAACGGCCTGCGAATGACGCCAGTCTGTGGCCATGCAGGACCGGATCACACTCCCCGACTGGGATGCACTGGCCGACCTCGAAGACGAGGCGCTGCCACTGTTGCCGACCGCGCTGCTGATCGCGCGCGATGAATACCCCGATCTGCAGCCGTCGACCTACGATGCGCTGATCCAGAGCCATGTCGACCACCTCCGCTCGGAAGTGGAGAGCATCGACAACAGTCCATTGAAGATGGCGGCGATCAACCGCCACCTGTTCGACGAGCTGGGCTACAGCGGCGACCACGACGAGTATTACGACCCGCGCAACAGCTACCTCAACCAGGTATTCGAGCGCCGGCTGGGCAACCCGATCTCGCTGGCGCTGGTGCAGATGGAAGTCGCGCGGCGGCTGGGCATTCCGCTCGACGGCGTGTCCTTCCCCGGCCACTTCCTGGTGCGCCTGCCGGTGGACGACGGCGTGCTGGTGATGGACCCGTTCAATGGTGGTCGCCCGCTGGACGTGGACGAACTGCGCGAACGCGCCAAGTCACACCTGGGCGGGCAGATGCCCGACGACCAGGTGCTGGCGCAGATTCTGGACCCGGCGCCGGCGCGCGCGATCCTGATGCGCATGCTGCGCAACCTGCACGGCGTGTATGCCGAGGCCGGCGAATGGGACCGCGCCGCGCGCAGTGCCGACCGCCTGCTGAAGCTCGCCCCGGAGCAGGACGATGCGCTGCGTGACCGCGGCCTGGCCTACCTGCAACTGGAGTACCTGGCCGGTGCCCGCCACGATCTGGGGCAGTACCTGAAGCGCAACCCAGAAGCCAGTGATGCGCAGTGGCTGCGCGAGAAGCTGATCGACCTCGGCGGACCGATGCCGCGGCTGCATTGAGGGTGCCGGGGTGTGGACCAACGGTCCACACCTACCCTCATCAATCGACCTCGACCATCTCGAAATCGGCCTTGGTGACCCCGCAGTCCGGGCAGGTCCAGGTCTCCGGAATGTCCTCCCAGCGCGTCCCCGGCGCGATGCCCTCCTCCGGCAGGCCCTCCGCTTCGTTGTACAGGAAGCCGCAGACCACGCACATCCAGGTGCGCAAGGTGGTGGGGGTGGCATCGCTCATCGGATAATCAGGGCTGGATTCACGGGCCGCCATTGTCCCATCGCGGTCCACTCACCGGTAGCCATCGATGACTTCTGCTTCCCCGGCGCCCCGCGGCGTCTACCTGATCACCCCGGACGAGCCCGATACCGCACGCCTGCTGGCCCGTACCGCGCCGCTGCTGGCCGCTGGCGCCACCTGGCTGCAGTACCGCAACAAGACCGCCAGTGACGCGCTGCGGCGGGAGCAGGCCACCGCCCTGCAGGCGCTGTGCGCGGAACACGGCGTGCCGCTGATCGTCAACGACGACCCGGCGCTGGCCAAAGCCGTTGGCGCGGCGGGGGTGCACCTCGGCGGCACCGACGGTGACATCCCCAGCGCACGCGCCCTGCTCGGTGCCGAGGCCATCATCGGCGCCTCCTGCTACGACCAGCTTGCCAATGCAGAGAAGGCCGTGGCCGCCGGCGCCAGCTACGTGGCCTTCGGCGCGTTCTTCCCGACCACGACCAAGGTCACCAGCAGCCGCGCGCATACCGACCTGCTGCGGCAAAGCGCCGCACTGGGCGTGCCGCGGGTGGCGATCGGCGGCCTGACGCCGGACAATGTCGGTCCCATCATCGACGCCGGCGCCGATCTGGTCGCCGTGGTCAGCAGCGTGTTCGCCGCCGAAGACCCGGTCGCGACCCAGCGCGCCTACCTCGCCCAGTTCGCGTAACGCCCAGGAAAGCCCCATGAACCACGACCAGTCCCACGCCCTGTTCTCCCGCGCCCAGCAACTGCTGCCGGGCGGCGTCAATTCGCCGGTACGCGCGTTCAAATCGGTCGGTGGCGAACCGTTCTTCGTCGAGCGCGCCGACGGCGCCTACCTGTACGACGTCGACGGCAACCGTTACATCGACTACGTCGGTTCCTGGGGCCCGATGATCGTCGGCCACAACCACCCGGCCGTGCGCCGGGCGGTGAAGAAGGCGATCGACAACGGCCTGTCCTTCGGCGCGCCGTGCGCAGCCGAAGTGACCATGGCCGAGACCATCACCCGCCTGGTGCCGTCGTGCGAGATGGTGCGCATGGTCAACTCCGGCACCGAGGCCACGCTGTCGGCGATCCGCCTGGCGCGTGGTGCGACCGGCCGCAACCGCATCGTGAAGTTCGAAGGCTGCTATCACGGCCATGGCGACTCGTTCCTGGTCAAGGCCGGCAGCGGCATGCTGACGCTGGGCGTGCCGACCTCGCCGGGCGTCCCGGCCGGGCTGAGCGAACTGACCCTGACCCTGCCCTACAACGATTTCGAAGCGGCTACCGCCCTGTTCGAGCAACAGGGTGACGACATTGCCGGGCTGATCATCGAGCCGGTGGTCGGCAACGCCAACTGCATCCCGCCGCGCGACGGCTATCTGCAGCACCTGCGCGAACTGTGCACGAAGCATGGCGCGCTGCTGATCTTCGACGAGGTGATGACCGGCTTCCGCGTCGCCCTCGGCGGCGCACAGGCGCACTACGGCATCACCCCGGACCTGACCACCTTCGGCAAGATCATTGGCGGCGGCATGCCGGTCGGGGCCTACGGCGGCCGCCGCGAGCTGATGCAGCAGATCGCCCCGGCCGGCCCGATCTACCAGGCAGGTACGCTGAGCGGCAACCCGGTGGCGATGGCCGCCGGCCTGGCGATGCTGGAACTGATCCAGCAGCCGGGCTTCCACGCCGACCTGGCCGAGCGCACCGCGCGCCTGTGTGCCGGCCTGGAAGCGGCCGCCGCCGAAGCCGGCGTGGCCGTGACCACCACCCGCGTGGGCGCGATGTTCGGGCTGTTCTTCACCAGCGAGAAGGTGGAGACCTATGCGCAGGCCACTGCCTGTGACATCCCGGCGTTCAACCGCTTCTTCCATGCGATGCTGGACCAGGGCGTGTTCCTGGCGCCGTCGGCGTACGAAGCCGGTTTCCTGTCCAGCGCGCACGACGATGCGGTGATCGAGGCCACCCTCGCCGCTGCACGCGTGGCGTTCAAGGCCACCAAGGGCTGATCGCAAAAAGGGGACGGAGGGGATTAAGTCGTTTGTGCACAAACGACTTAATCCCCTCCGTCCCCTTTTTTTCTAACCGAAGACGAATTTGCCCTTCATCATTGCGAAGTGGCCAGGGAACGAACAGAAGAAGGTGTAATCGCCACCTTTCTGCAGGCCCTGGGTAGAGAAACGCACGCGCGCGGTCTCGCCGCCACCGATCACTTTGGTATGCGCCAGCACGCGCTTGTCGGCCTTCGGCAGGTAGCTGTCAGCCAGGGTCATGCGCATGCCCGCCATCGCCACCGGCTGGTAATCAGCGCTGCGGGTCAGCACCCAGTTGTGGCCCATCGCGGTGACCGCCAGCTTGCCGGTATGGCGCAGGGTCAGGTCCACGGCGGTGCAATCAGCGGCAACCTTGATCTCGCGGCTGCTGAAGCTCATCTGGTCGGTGCTGTCGATGCTCACCGCACACACCCGCGCCATCGCCGACGGCGCCAGCATCAGCGCACCCAGTCCCACTGCCACCCTCCAAGCCTTCATCATTGCATCTCCTGCGGATTCAAGCGCCATTCTAGGCAGCCCCCTGCGGCGCCGTCTGCGACCGTCTGTCGCATGCCAGCTCCAGGGTTTCCCGCGCACTCATCGCAATGGCATGCTCAGCCGATGCGGATCGACCTGTTGCTGCTGGATGTGGATGGCGTGCTGGTGCAGTACCAGCGCGGGCAACGCGTGCTGCATCTGGCCCGGACACTGCAGGTTCCGACGCACGCCGTACAGGCCGCGCTGTACGACAGCGGTCTGGAAGCAGCGCATGACAATGGCACGCTGGATGGCCCGGCCTATCTGGCGCAGCTGGGAGAGCTTCTGGGCACGACTGTCGATGTGGCTGCATGGACCGCGGCGCGACGGGCCGCCAGCCATCCTCAGGCGGCCGTGTTGCAACGATTGCAGGCCCTGCAACTGCCAATCGCGGTGCTGACCAACAACGGCGCGCTGATGCAGCAGGCATTGCCCACCCTGCTGCCGGAACTGTTTCCTGCCCTGCAGGCGCGCGTGTTCTGCAGTGCGGATTTCGGCCTGCGCAAACCTGCGCCGGCGGTGTTTCTGCGCACGCTGGAAGCGCTGGGCGTGGCACCTTCGCGCACGCTGTTCGTCGATGACCTGTTCGCCAATGTGCGTGGCGCGCGCGCTGCCGGCCTGCACGCGGAAACCGTGCGCGATGGCCGGGGATTGGGCAAGGTGTTGAAGCGCTACCGGATTGCGTGAACCACTGTAGAGCCGAGCCCATGCTCGGCTGCTGTGGCCTGGCATCGCGATGAACCGAGCATGGGCTCGGCTCTACGGGCATTCCTCAGCAACGGGGTCAGAGCCCTCTCCGCAGGAGAGGGGTCCGACCCCGGCATGATGGCCTCAGCGCGCGGCGATGAACGCGGCAATCGCCGCGCGCAGGCGCTTCAGGCCTTCGGCCACTTCTTCGTCGGTGATGTTCAGCGACGGCACGAAGCGCAGCACGTCCGGGCCGGCCTGCAGGGTCAGCAGGCCCTGCTCGGCGGCGTGGTCGAGGATCGCACCGGCCTGGCCGGCGAAGTCCTTGCTCAGCACCGCGCCCAGCATCAGGCCACGACCACGCACGTTGCTGAACACACCGAACTCGTCGTTGATGCGGGCGAAGCCATCGCGCAGCGCCTTGGACTGGCGACTGACGTTGGCGGCGATCTCCGCCGAGGCCAGCTTGCGCAGCGCCACGCGGGCCACCGCAGCAGCCAGCGGGTTGCCACCAAAGGTGGTGCCGTGCGCGCCGAACTGCATGGTCTCGGCCACCTTCGGGCCGGCCAGCATCGCGCCGATCGGGAAGCCGCCACCGAGTGCCTTGGCCAGGGTAACCATGTCCGGCACCACGTCGTCCTGCCAGTGCGCGAACAGCGTGCCAGTGCGGCCCATGCCGGCCTGGATCTCGTCCAGCACCAGCAGTGCGTTGTGCTGGTCGCACAGTTCGCGCACGCGCTTGAGGAAACCGGACTTGGCCGGCATCACGCCGCCCTCGCCCTGGATCGGCTCCAGCATCACCGCCGCCACGTCGCCGGCGGCCATCGCGGTTTCCAGCTGTACTTCATCGTTGAAATCGATGTAGCGGAAGCCGCCGGGCAGCGGCTCGTAGCCTTCCTGGTACTTCGGCTGGGCAGTGGCGGTCACCGCGCCCAGGGTGCGGCCGTGGAAACTGCCACGGAAGGTGATGATCACCCGCTTGTCGGCCGGGCGGCCCTGGCTGGAGGCCCACTTGCGGACCATCTTGATCGCCACTTCGTTGGCTTCGGCGCCGGAGTTGCACAGGAACACGCGCTCGGCGAAGCGGCTGGCCTTCACCAGCTCCTCGGCCAGGTGCAGCGGCGGCGCACTGTAGAACACGTTGCTGGTGTGCCAGAGCTTGCCGGCCTGCTCGACCAGTGCGGCCACCAGGTCCGGATCGTTGTGGCCCAGCCCGCACACGGCGATGCCGGCGGCCAGGTCGATGAACTCACGGCCCTGGCTGTCCCACACGCGGGCGCCCTGGCCTCGCTCCAGTACCACCTGACGGGGCTTGTAGACCGGCAGGTAATAGTGCGAAAGGGAGATCAGCGGATCGGTAGCGGCGGTCATGGCAGTCGGCAGGGTTCAGGAATCCCCATTCTCGCGCCGGAACCCCTGCGGCACAATGCGCCCATGCGACCGTTTTCTGCCCCCCAGCTGAACCCCGCCACCGAGACCGGCTGGCGCCGCCGGTGGTTCGACATCATCTACCGCCACGACTCGCGGCCCTCGCGCAATTTCGACCTGATCCTGGTAGTGGCGATCGTCGCCAGCATCCTGGTGGTGATGATCGACAGCGTGCAGCACCTGCATGCCGAATGGTCCACCGGCCTGTACATCCTGGAATGGGCTTTCACGATCATCTTCACCGCCGAGTACCTGCTGCGGCTGGCCGTGGTCAAGCGCCCGCTGCGTTACGCGGTGAGCATCTGGGGCATCATCGACCTGCTGTCGATCCTGCCCGCCTACCTGTCGATGTTCATCCCCGGCGCGCAGAGCCTGCTGGTGGTACGCGCGCTGCGCATCCTGCGCGTGTTCCGCATCCTCAAGCTGACCCGCTACATCGAGGAAAGCGGCGTGCTGATGACGTCGCTGTGGCGCAGCAGGCGCAAGGTGCTGGTGTTCCTGTTCACGGTGATCACCATCACCATCATCGCCGGCGCGCTGATGTACGTGATCGAGGGCCCCGAACACGGCTTCACCAACATCCCGGCCAGCATGTACTGGGCGGTGGTGACCATGGCCACGGTCGGCTTCGGCGACATCGTGCCGCAGACCGTGCTCGGCCGCTTCGTCACCTCGGTGCTGATCCTGATCGGCTACAGCATCATCGCCGTGCCCACCGGCATCTACACCGCGGAGCTGGCCAGCACCATGCGTGAAGCCGAGCTGGCCGCGCGCCGCGATGCGCGTGGCTGCCCGCACTGCGGGCTGGAAGGCCACGAGCCGGATGCCCGGCATTGCCGCAAGTGCGGCGGCGAACTGCCGGATGCGTTCAGTCATTGATGCGAGCGCCGGCGATGTACACCGGCGCTCGCTGATCAAGCCATGAGCGGGAGCGCTACTGGCGGTTGCTCTGGAAAACCAGCGAGTTGTATTCCTGCATCAGCTTGCTGGCAGAGCCACGCGGCGCCATCGAAGGCGAATCCAGCATGCGTCGTTCGAAATCGCTGTAAGGCTTTTTCTCGCTGACGCGCTGCAGCCGCTCCTTGCCTTCGCGACGGAAGTTCTCGGCTTCACGCTCGAAGCTGTTCCAGTCCAGCTTGCCCGGCTCCTGATCAGCCACCTTCGCATGCGCTTCGTCGGAAATGCGGTTGAACGCATCCAGGCGCTCGCGCGCCTTGGCCTGATCGAAGTCATCCTCACTCATCAGATCCATGATGGCCTTGGCTTCCAGCATCATTGCCAGACGGTAGTACTCGCGCGTGCGTCCCTCGGCCTGTTCCAATACCTTGAGCTGCTCGCGCTGGGCGGCGTCGTTCTGGCGCTCCAGCTCGGCGTTGAACGTTTCGCTGGCAGTCACGAACTCCTTGAAGGCGGCCATCAAGGGCGCGTGCAGCTGCTTTCCCTTGGCGAACTGGTCGTCTTCGTAGTCCTGGCGATCGTAATAGTCGTGCGCGTCCTTGCTGAGCGGCACCAGTGCCTTCAGCGCCTGCTGGTAATGGCCAGCAGCGGCATCGAGCTCAGCCAGCGCCGGCTTGGCAGCCATCGCCTCGGTCACGGGGCCATCGCACTGCTTCATGTCGTAATCGCTGATCTCGAACGGACCGTACACCTGGGTCTCGCGCCCGCTCGGGCCGGCCTCGACGTCCTTGATCCAGCGCGTATAGGACTCGATGCTGCCGTGGGTCTTCGAATCAAGCGTGTTGAAGCAGCCGATGTAGGCGTTGAGCTTGGCGGTCAACTGCTGCTGTGCGTCGGACGGCGCCGCGCTGGCGTCGGGCGTGCTGGAAGGGCCGGCGTCGCCAGTGGTTGCGGGTGCCTTGCCGCCGCAGGCAGCCAGGACAATCGACAGCGAAGCGGCCAGCGCCGCGACGGAAAGAGTGCGTGACATGGGTTCACGTCCTTGTTGAAAACGATTACAGCCTCGCATTCTAGCGCAGCAGGCCGAAGGTCGCAGCCCTCGGCCTCTGCCGGCGACGCGCGATCACTCCAGGAACAGATCCGGCAACAACGGACGCGATGGATCCACCGCATAGCCGGACAGATCGGTGATACCCGCCTGTGCCAGCACGTCATCGTCGATCAGGAACTGGCCGTGGAAACCCGCCGCCTCGCGCACCAGCACCGCGTGCGCAGCATCGGCCATGATCTGCGGCGTGCGGCAGCCGGCCGCATCGACGCCCGGAATCATGTTGATCGCATCGGTGGCGATCACCGTGCGCGGCCACAGCGCGTTCACCGCCACACCCTGCGGGCCGAATTCCGCGGCCAGGCCGAGCGTGACGAAGCTCATGCCCATCTTCGCCAGCGTGTAGCCGGTATGCGCGCCCCACCACTTCGGTTCCAGGCTCGGCGGCGGCGCGAGAGTGAGGATGTGCGGGTTCGGCGCCTGCAGCAGGTACGGCAGGCAGGCCTGCGCGCACAGGAAGCTGCCGCGCGAATTGACCTGCTGCATCAGGTCGAAGCGCTTCATCGGCGTATCCAGCGTGCCACGCAGCCAGATCGCGCTGGCATTGTTGACCAGGATGTCGATGCCACCGAAGGTGTCGACCGTGGCCGCAACCGCCGCATGCACCTGCTCTTCCTCGCGGATGTCGCACTTCAGGGCCAGGCCCTGCCCGCCTGCCGCCGTCACCGCTTCGGCCGCGGTATGGATGGTGCCCGGCAGCTTCGGATTCGGCACCGACGACTTGGCCGCAATGGCCACGTTGGCGCCGTCGCGCGCAGCGCGCAGTGCGATGGCCAGGCCGATGCCACGCGAGGCACCGGTGATGAAAAGCGTTTTGCCCTGCAGACTGCCCACGTCCCACACTCCAGCGTATGCAATGAGCCGCTAGTATGCCGCGCCGACGTGGAGTTCACCCGGCCTTGACGATACTTGGGCCTCCAGACAACACACGAGGTCCACGCCATGCGCCGTTCCCGCCTGTTGCTGCCTGCCCTGGGGCTTGCCCTGCTGACCGCCTGCCAGGGCCGTTCGCCGGAACCGGGCAAGGAGCCACCTGCCGGTGACACGCCCAGCGCAGAGAAGGCCGCCGCCGACGGCAAGCTGCGCTGGAGCGAGGCCGTGGTGTGGGATGGCGACCTCAACGCCTGCCGCCAGGGCGAGAACGCCGCCACGCGTGATTGCCTGCGCGATGCGATGCGCGCCGGCGGCGCCAGCGCCGATGCGATCACCGCCGCCGAACAGCTGTCCACCGGGGGCGAGCTGGCCTACGTGACGGCCTGGCACGAGAACGAAGGCCTGGGCATTGCGACGGTCGAGTATCCGTTCCGCGCCAACACCAACGAGGGCACCCGCCTGGTCGACGCCACCGGCAAGCGCATCGATGTGGATGCCGTGCAGCTGGACGACACCCTGCGTGCCGACCCCGCCGTGCAGGCCCTGCTGAAGGACCACCCGCAGGCCACGCCGTTCGCACCGACGCAGTCGGCCGGGGCCACGCCGCTGGAGAACGGTGGCGTCCGCCTGCTGTACCGCACGCCGCTGCGCGACTGCCACGCCTGCCCGGATGTGGGCCAGCTGCAGATCGCGTACGACTTCGACGCCAAGCGCAACTTCATTGGCCAGCAGGTGGTGCCGGCGACGCCGTAAGGTCACCCGCCTCTGTAGAGCCGAGCCATGCTCGGCTCTACATTTCCATTCCTGGTACAGCACTTCCACGCCATCACCACGGGCAAGACGTCTCACCTGATCCAACGTATCCACCGCCATGACGGAGTACGTGACCTCCACACCGGAGTGCAGGCGTCCCTCGGCAGGGTCCTCATCAGTCTCTACTGATATCAGCTTGCGGATTCCGGCGCATCGATAGAGGGGCGCTCTACCGTCTTCACCCATCAGGCGGCCGCTCGGATCCTCATACCCGCGAGCAGGCGCGTTTGCATTCTCAAGAGCGCGCTCGTCGTTATCGGCACTGATCAGGTACACGTTCTCATGCACCAGGAGCGAGTCCTGCCCTTGGCTCTCGTAATAGAGGATGGCGTGTGCGCAGTCCCACATGCATTACCTCAACAGCACTCTGGTCAATCAACCTCATCGACCTTTGATGTGCGCGATATGAAAGGCGCCCTCAGTTCGCCCACGCAGGCACCGTTCACTGCCCCCCCCCGCGTAATACATCCCCTGGAGCATGACAAAGTACAGGCCTGGCTCGATGCCACGCACGGAGTCCTCGTACTCCGCGCCACTCAGATCGACCAGCGCATCGGCGGAGGGGCCGAGGGCATCACTGCTTCCACCCTCATGGAGCAGGTAGCCGAACGCAGCAAAGTGCCCGCCATCATAGCCGCCCGAGTTCGCAAGAAGCGCCTGCAGCGGTGTCTGGCAGGACTGCACATCATTGCGCGACCCACTCATTCCTTGGCAGATGCCTGGATGCTTGTCTCTGGAAAAGGCGGGAACCAGACCCGTCCCACCCGCTGCCAGCAGCAGGGATATACCAAGTGCTCTATTCAAACCGTTGCACGTCGACCACTTTCCGTTGTGATGGGCAGACCCCTTTGACAGCCATCAGCCACCGACGGATTGATGACCATATGACCCTTCAGAGCTGAGCCGACTCTCGATCACCGATCTGACATAGGCAGCCCTCGCTGTGCCAGACCCGGAGTACTCAGCCAGGAGCTCCATCGCCTCAGACCTCATCTCAGCACCGCCAGTGGCCACGAACACAGAAAATGCTGGCTCCAAGTAGCCAGGTGCCTCACAGATGAACCGCTTGCGTTCATCAAGCGGGAAATCGATGGCGTAGTCCGCCCACTCGATGTAGCGCTTCCAGAAAGCTGGCGCCGCGCGCTGCTGATCCTGCTGATCCTGCTGATCCTCCATCCGCATCAGCAGGGATAGCTGATCAGCGCACGCATCCACAACGTCCCCAGGCAAGTCCAATGCGGCGACGCGCCCGGGATCAACGGCCTGCCAACAGAACACCATGAAGTCGGCGACGAACGCCGCATCGCTTCGTTCAAGCATCAAGCGCTGATACATCGCAAGCGCTTCCGCGACATCCACTGGCTCTTCGAGGCTGGCATTCTGCACATTGCCCTTGTCGTCACCAGAATCCTTCTTCGCCACCTCATGCATAGCAGACCACGCTCTCGATCTGCGGAGATATCAGCTCGCCACCATCCCAACGAATGATCTCCAGCTCCAGTAGCCGGTCGTTTGCGTCCGCATGAAGAATCGGCGTGAGTTCAGCACCATCTGCGTCCTGCATCTGCAGCTCGACGGGATATGCGTGCTGCCCTAGATACGGCGGACGCTCATATCCAGAAATGACGAATCCCACCCGAGCTCCACCCAGACTGGTTTCCACAGCGCTTGCGGAAGCCAGGTCGGCTTGAAGCTGCGAAGCAGAGGCCGCAGGCAGACAGACTGCCACAGCTTCAATCAGCGCTCTTTCAACGCTGGAAACGGTATGCATTGGGTTGCTCATTTCGTTCTGTTGCCAGCTTCCAAACTCAGCGACGCCATCTACCCTTCAAGGCATCTACAAAATATGACGACAGCAGAAAGGCTTGAAACACAAAAAAAGGGTAAAGAGCAATTCGAGCCGCGTTGCCAATCCCTCTGTAGTCAAGGATGACGTAGATCAGCACAAAGAACAGCACCCCTCCTATCTCATAAACTAACAAAGAACGCGTTGACGTCTACACTTCCTTTTCTCCAGTTCCTTCTGTGCTGCCGCAGTCGCCATCTGAGCTGATGCCTGGGCAGTCTGTGACATGGTGGCCTGCCCCAAGCTCTGCTTCGGAATAGCTGCTGCAGTTGACGCGGTCGCATGGGCCATATTTGGCACCCCGGGTGCAGAGGAGGCGACCATCCTTTGTAGATTCCCTTTGGCCGCAGCTCCCGCAAAATCACCAGCAGCCACACCAATTCCGCTCGCAACTAGACCGCCACCGACACTACCCGCCATCGCTGACGCAAGCTCCGCACCGGACGTGGGCTTTCCTTCCTAGGCATTCTGAGCAAGAACACTGCCCGCCCCCGTGAAGGCGTTGGTCACCGCTTGAATCGCGACAGCTCCTCCCACTGTAACTGTCCCTCGACCAATGGCACCGATCAACGCGCCTCCGACCCCGCCGCTCACAGCTCCGCGTTGTTGCCTGGCAGGCTGACATCGGTGACGGCAAACTCACTTGCACGCGACCATTGAATTGCTTAATTCATCCACGCATGGCGTGGATCTACCGGTACCCCTGCACCTGCTTCCTCAGCAGATGCGGCACGATCAGCCGATGCACCGGTGCGACCGGCAGCATGTACACACGCCCGAACGCGTTGTGCGTATGCACCACCGTCGCCACTTCCAGCACATCGCCCTGCCACTGCAGGGCCAGCTGCACACGCAGGTGGCGGTCGTCGTCTTCCAGCACGATGGCATCGTCATCCAGCGACTGCAGGGTGAAGATGCCCAGCCGTTGCCCCGGACGCGGCTGCGCGATGTCCTGTACCGCACGCAACGAGCCCAGGTGCTTCATGCCGAGCAGGCGCATGCCGCGATTGCGCAGTGCCATCAGCCCGTCGAACCAGCCGGGAATGGTCGCCGCCATGTCGCGATAGGCCTGCAAGGCCGAGCGCCCATCGCGACGGGTCGTCGCCTGGCAGGCGTGCACGAAGTCGGCACCGGCCAGCTGTGGGCGCAGGACGCTGCCCGCGCCCGGCGGGCCGGTCACCACCTGCGCACGGTTCACGGCTTGGGCCCCTGCCCCTCGTTGTCTTCCCAATGCAGGATGCGGCGGGTGACGAAGCGGTAGACCGGCTTGCCGGTGGCGAACCACAGCTCGCGCACCCAGGAGGTGCGCTTGAGCACCCGCTTTTCCACCGGGGTGAGCGACTCGCGGCAGTACATGCGCTTGTGCTTGAGCAGGTGGCGCAGGTCCTCACGGGCCAGCAGGCGCATCCAGCGCGAGCGCGGGTTGCCGATCACCGCCAGCTGGAAGTCGATCAGCGCCGGGCGGCCATCGTCGGTGACCAGCCAGTTGGCTTCCTTGGCCAGATCGTTGTGGGCCACGCCATTGCGATGCAGCTGCTGCAGCAGGCGACGCGCGGCGCGGAACCAGGCCAGGTCACCGCGAGGCGGACGCTGGTACATGGCGTCGCCGGCCATGAAGCTTCGGTCGAGATGACGTCCATCCCACGCCAGCAGCTGCGGCACATCGGCCATGCCGTGGATGTGGCGCAGTGCGCGTGCTTCACGGCGGGCCAGCCACCAGGCCGGCAGCCGCAACCACAGTGGTGTGGCGCCCAGATCACGGCGTACAAAGGAGCCGGCCGGCCCTTCCACAAGGAGGATGCGACCGAAGCTGTCGGCCTTCAGGGCGTGCGAGGGCGTGTCTGACGAATGCGGCATGTGCCCATTCTAGGCGATGGCGCCCGTTGCAAACGGTCACCAAGCGGCTGGGAACCAGTCACCTTCACGCCCCTATAATCGGGCAATGGACTCTTCATGGATCGACGCCACCCTCGCGTGGATTGCCGCTCACCCCGTGCTGGCGGGTGCCGTTATCTTCCTCATCGCCTTCTGCGATGCGGTGATCATTCTCGGCGCCATCGTGCCGGCCCTGCCGCTGCTGTTCGCGGTGGGCGTGTTCATCGGGCTGGGCCAGATCTCCGGGCCGTATGCGGTGGCGGCAGCCGCACTGGGCGCATTCGCCGGTGATGGCATCAGTTACTGGATCGGGCGCCGCTGGGGTGACCGCCTGCGTGGCGTGTGGCCCTTCAGCCGTTACCCGCAGCTGCTCGACCGCGGCGAAAACCTGTTCCGCCGCAATGCCTTCAAGAGCATCCTGGTAGCACGCTACGTGGGCGCGATCCGGCCGTTCGTGCCGGCCATCGCCGGCATGATGAAAATGCCGGCCAGCCGCTACATGCAGGCCAGTGGCATCGCCAGCATTTCGTGGGCGGTGCTGTTCCTGGCACCGGGCTGGGTGCTCGGCGAGGCCTACGACGCGGTGGCCGCCGTCGCAGGGCGCCTGGTGGTGGTGGTCGGCCTGCTGGCAGTGATCCTCGGCCTGGTCTGGGCCATCGTGCTGTACGGCTACCGCTGGTCGGCCGCGCGCATGGACAACTGGCTGGCGCGGCTGCTGGACTGGTCCAACCGGCACCCGACGCTGGGCCGCTACACCGTCGGTGTGCTGGACCCGAAGCGCCGCGAGTCGGTGCCGCTGGCGATGCTGGCGCTGATGCTGCTGGTGCTGGGCTGGGGCTGGTTCGCGCTGCTGACCGTGGTGGTCGCCCATGGCGAGCCGCTGGCGATCGACCTGCTGGTGCACCAGGCCATGCTGGCGCTGCGCAATCCGCTGGCCGATTACCCGATGGCCGCGCTGGCATCGCTGGGCGCCTGGCAGGTGTTGTTGCCGGCCACCGCTGCAGCGATGGGCTACCTGATCTGGCGCCGCCGCTGGATGGCAGCCGCGCACTGGCTGGCCGCGCTTGCCTTCGGCCTGGCGTTGACCATGCTGCTCGGCGCAACGGTGGATGTGGTGCGACCGGTCGATGCCAGCAGTGGCTTTGGCTTCCCGTCGGTGTCGGTGACCATGGCCACCATCACCTTCGGCTTCTTCGCGGTGCTGATCGCCCGCGAGATGCCTGGCCGCACCCGTGTCTGGCCGTACCTGGTGTCGGGCATCGTGGTCAGCCTGATCGGCTTCTCGCGCCTGTACCTGGGCGCGCACTGGCTGAGCGATGTGATCGGCGGCATGCTGTTCGGTACGTTCTGGCTGCTGGTGCTGGGCATCGCCTACCGCCGCCGCTTCAACCGCTCGTTCTGGGTGAAGCCGGTGGCGTGGCTGTTCTACGGTGTCTTCGCCGTGGCGGCGATGTGGTACGCGCCGCGCCACATTCCGGTGAAGCTGGAACGCTTCGAGCCGACCCTGCCGGCGGCGCAGGCGATGGACATGCAGGCCTGGTGGCAGCACGACTGGGCGACACTGCCGGCGCGCCGCAACGAGTTCGACGACGACCAGCGCTGGCCGCTGGACGTGCAGGTGGCGGGCCCGCTGGCCCCGCTGCAGGCGCAGCTGGAAGCACGCGGCTGGAAGCGGCAGGAACAGGCCGGCTGGCAGGAGGCGCTGCTGATGCTGGACAAGAACACGGGTGCCGACGAACTGCCGGTGCTGCCAGCCACGCTGGACACGCGCGTGGAAGCGCTGTTGATGGTGCGCCCGGGTACACACCGCGATGAGCGCTACGTACTGCGCCTGTGGCCAGCCCCTGCGCAGTTGCAACCGGGCAATACGCCGCTATGGCTGGGCAGTGCGCAGACCCTGCGCTACGAGCGTCATTTCGAGTGGATCGGCATGTGGCACCCGCTGCGTGGCGTCGACCCGGCGCTCAACGCAGTGAAGGAAGCCGTGCAGGACCTGCCGCAGCGCGAGGACGTGCACAGCGAAACCGGGTTGCCGGTGCTGCGGTTGAAGACCACAACGCCCTGACCGGCACCGGTGCGCGATCACCCACTGTAGAGCCGAGCCCATGCTCGGCTGCTCTTCGCGGGAACCATCAAGCCGAGCACAGGCTCGGCTCTACAGTAGATCCCACGCCGTGCGTGGATGGCATTCCACGCATGCCCCAGCGTGTGCACCAAGGTGCACACCCACCCAAGGCAGGCTGCTACGGCATCCAGCCCAGCAACTGCTGCAATCGCTGGTGCGGGTCGTCCATCTGCAGCAGCTGCAGGCGCTGCTGCTCGCTCAGCGGCAACAGCTCGGCCAGCCGCCAGCCGACCCAGCTGGCCTGGTCCAGCAACGCCGGGTTGGACGGCGCATAGGCCTCGCCGGCCTGTTCGATGATGTGCCCCAGCACCGTGGCCAGCAGCGCGTGCTGTGGTCGCAGTTCGTCGTCCGGGTCTTCCTCGCACCAGCGCACGTCGGCCACCACCAGGCCGTTGTCGCGCACGCGGGTACGCTCGACATGGAAGCGACGGGTGCCGCGCAGGCGAAGCTGCAGCACGCCATCGGCACCGACATCGAAGTCTTCGATGCGCACCTGCACACCATAGGCCGCCGGCGTCGCCGGTGCGCCGACTTCCTCGCCATCGAGGATCAGGCAGACACCGAACCCCTCACCACTGCGGCCGCTGTCGCGGACCAGGTCCAGATAGCGGCGCTCGAAAACACGCAGGCCCACCGCCGCACCCGGCACCAGCGTGGTGTGCAGCGGAAACAGCGGCAGCGGGCTGTCGACGCTCATCGGGCCTGCAACGCGGCGAGGAAGCGGCGCGGGGCGCCGTCGAAGCCACCGTTGGACATGAACACCACGTGGTCGCCGCTGCGCACGCTGGACTGCAGCTGCGCCAGCAGTGCGTCGGTATCCGGCACCGCGTGGGCGTCACCACGTACCGCAGCGATCACCGCAGCGGCATCCCAGGCCAGTTCCGGGCGATGCAGGAACACCACTTCATCGGCCAGCGCCAGCGACGGTGCCAGTGCCTGCGCATGTGCGCCCAACCGCATCGAGTTGCTGCGCGGTTCCATCGCAACCACGATGCGCGCATCGCCGACCCTGGCACGCAGGCCTTCCAGCGTGGTGGCGATCGCGGTGGGGTGATGGGCGAAATCATCGTAGACGGTGATGCCGCCATGGCTGCCGATCACTTCCATGCGGCGCTTGACGCTGCGGAAGCGCGCCAGCGCCGGGATCACCGTGGCCGGCGCCACGCCCACTGCATGCGCAGCGGCCAGCGCGGCCAGCCCGTTGAGCACGTTGTGGCGGCCCAGCAGCGACCACTGCACGTCGCCCAGCGCCTGCCCACGATGGTGCACGCGGAACGCGCTGCCATCGGCGGCCAGCAGCTCGGCATGCCACTCCAGCGACGGATCGAAACCAAACCGCTCGACCGGGGTCCAGCAGCCCATCGCCAGCACTTCGGCCAGGTGCTGATCCTCGCCGTTGACGATCAGGCGGCCACGCGCCGGCACCGTGCGCACCAGGTGATGGAACTGGCGCTGGATCGCCGCCACGTCCGGGAAGATGTCGGCGTGGTCGTATTCAAGATTGTTGAGGATGGCCACCAGCGGCCGGTAGTGCACGAACTTGCTGCGCTTGTCGAAGAAGGCCGTGTCGTACTCATCGGCTTCGACCACGAACTCGCGGCCCTGGCCCAGGCGCGCGGAGACTCCGAAATCCTCGGCGACACCGCCGATCAGGAAGCCCGGCGAGCGCCCTGCACTTTCCAGCAGCCAGGTCAGGATGGTGGTGGTGGTGGTCTTGCCATGGGTACCGGCCACGGCCAGCGTGTCGCGGCTCGGCAGCACCTGCTCGGACAGCCACTGCGCGCCGGATATATAGCGCTGGCCGGCATCGAGCACGGCTTCCACGGCGGCATTGCCGCGCGACAGCGCGTTGCCGATCACTACCTCGTCGGTGCCGGCCGGCACGCTGTCGGCACGGTAGCCCTGGTCCAGGGTGATGCCCAGCTGTTCGAGCTGGGTCGACATCGGCGGGTAGATGGCCTGGTCGCTGCCGCTGACGGAATGCCCGAGTTCCCGCGCCAGGGCGGCCACGCCGCCCATGAAGGTGCCGGCAATTGCAAGGATATGTACGCTGCTCATGACCGAGGATTGTGACCGATGACGGCTGTATAGGGCCAATGTCCGCTATCGGGTAAGACAACCCCTACACGGGATGTGAGAAAACTCCAATCAGCTGTCAGGGAATTCCCGATAGCGATGTTCTGTGAACCCGGACACAATTCGAACTGCCAGCCGCAGTACCCGAACCGGTCCTACTCCCCAAGAGGCCATCCCCAAGGGAGCTCATGCTGCGGGGCCCTGAGCAAGCCCTTCGCTGGCGCCTGTCAAACGACACAGGCCTGATCCTCGCGGACCAGGCCTGTGTTTTTTTGCGCCCGGGGAGCCGGCAATTCGCGCCGGCCCGGCCGGATCAGGCCTTGATCGCCGCCAGGATGCGGGCTTCGATCTCGTCCAGCTCACCGACGCCATCGACGCGGGCCAGGGTGCCACGGCCGGCGTAGAAATCGACCACCGGGGCGGTCTGCTCGTTGTAGACCTGCAGGCGCTGGCGCACCGCTTCCGGATTGTCATCGGCGCGGCCCTGCTCCTTGGCACGACCAGCGATGCGATCCACCAGCAGCTCGGTGGCCACGTCCAGCTGCACCACGGCGTCCAGCGGCTGGCCGATCTTGGCCAGCAGGCCATCCATCGCATTGGCCTGGGCCACGTTGCGCGGGTAGCCATCGAGGATGAAGCCCTTGGCGACATCAGCCTGGGTCAGGCGCGACTCCAGCATGCCCAGCAGGATGTCGTCCGACACCAGGTTGCCGGCATCCATCACCGTCTTGGCCTGCTTGCCCAGCTCGGTGCCGGCGGCGATTTCCGCGCGCAGCATGTCACCGGTCGAAATGTGGGCGATGCCCAGCTTTTCCTTCAGGCGCGTCGCCTGTGTCCCCTTGCCCGAACCGGGCGGTCCCAACAGAACCAATCGCATTGACCTGACTCCAACGTGTTGAAAACAAAGAAGGTTCGCGTCCCGGACGGTCCGGTATCGCTGCACCGCAATAGCGCCACTTTACCGCATCCGGGTAATGTCCCTGCAATGTCCCCTCCCCCGAGCAGGTAGAAGCATGCGCAACGGTACTCTCCTTTATGCCCAGTCCGGCGGTGTCACCGCCGTCATCAACGCCACGGCGGCGGCGGTGATCGAGCAGGCGCGGGCCAAGGGCATCAAGGTCCTGGCCGCCCGCAACGGCATCCTCGGCGCCCTGCGCGAGGAGCTGATCGACACCAGCAAGGAGAGTGCCGCGGCCATCCGCGCGCTGGCCCATACCCCGGGCGGTGCCTTCGGCTCGTGCCGGGTCAAGCTGAAATCGCTGGACGCCGACCGTGCCCGCTACGACCGCCTGCTGGAGGTGCTGCGCGCGCACGACGTGCGCTGGTTCCTCTACAACGGCGGCAACGACTCGGCCGATACCGCGCTGAAGGTCTCGCAGCTGGCCAAGGCCTCCGGCTACGACCTGACCTGCATTGGCGTGCCCAAGACCATCGACAACGATCTGGCGGTGACCGACACCTGCCCCGGCTTCGGCTCGGCGGCCAAGTACACCGCCGTCTCGGTGCGCGAGGCGGCGCTGGACGTTGCGGCGATGGCCGAGACCTCCACCCGCGTCTTCATCTACGAGGCGATGGGCCGCCACGCCGGCTGGCTGGCCGCGGCCGCCGGCCTGGCTGGCAACGGTGATGACGAAGCACCGCACATCATCCTGCTGCCCGAGCGCGCCTACGACGAGGCCGCGTTCCTGGCCAAGGTGAAGGCCGTGGTCGAGCGCGTCGGCTACTGCGTGGTGGTGGCGTCGGAAGGTATCGCGACCGCAGATGGCCGCTTCGTCGCCGACGCAGGCGGCGGCAAGGACTCGTTCGGTCACTCGCAGCTGGGCGGCGTGGCCGCGCACCTTGCTGCACGGGTCAAGGACCAGCTGGGCCTGAAGGTGCACTGGGCGCTGCCCGACTACCTGCAGCGCTCGGCCCGCCACCTGGCCAGCAGGACCGACTGGGAGCAGGCACAGGCGGTCGGCAAGGCCGCCGTGCAGCTGGCACTGAAGGGCCAGAACGGCGTGATGCCGGTGATCGTGCGCAGCAGCGATGCGCCCTATCGCTGGAAGATCGAAGCGGCCCCGCTGTCGAAGATCGCCAACCACGAGAAGAAGATGCCAGCCGGCTTCATCCGCCGCGATGGCTTCGGCATCACCGCCAAGGCGCGCGCCTACCTGTCGCCGCTGATCAAGGGCGAAGCGCCGCTTCCCTATGGCACCGACGGCCTGCCGAAGTACGTGACACTGAAGAACGTGGCGGTGAAGCAGAAGCTGCCGGCCTTCGAGGGCTGACCTGAAAAAGGGGACGGAGGGGATTAAGTCGCATACGCCCCTCTGTCATCTCCAACAGCATCAGCAGTGGGTCGGATACGACTTAATCCCCTCCGTCCCCTTTTCATGGAGGTCATCATGGCACTGCGTGTTGTTCGTCTCGGCAGCCCGCGCCAACCCGGTGAAGGCCTGCGCATCGGCACCGTGCGGCGACCACCGCGCGGCGTGCCCCGCAGCGAATGCGCGAAACGGGACTGGTACGACGTCTGGTTCCCGACTCTGTCACCCAGCGCGGAGCTGGTGAAGCAGGCCCATGAGGCGAAGACCGCCGCCGACTGGACTGCGTTCTTCCGCCACTACAAGGCCGAGATGAAAGCGCCCGATGCCGCGCACGCGCTGGACCTGCTGGCCGCGATGTCGCAGCACAGCGACCTCAGCGTGGGCTGCTACTGCGAGGACGAAGCGCACTGCCATCGCAGGGCGTTGCGCGAGCTGCTGGTGGCGCGCGGGGCGACGCTGGCGGAGTGAGATCAGCCGGATGCCGGCCAGCGGCCGGCACTACCACCCGTGGACGACTGCGTGGGCGCAGCGCACGCATCATCTCAGTTGCAGGCCTTGCCTTCCATCTGCAGCTGCGCGGCGAACATCGTCACCTGCGGAATCTGGCCGGCTGCCGCCTGCTTCTTGGCCTCTTCCAGATAGATGCGCGACTGGCCCTGCCCATCCAGCTCGATCTTGTTGCTCGACGGCAGGCGCCACACCCGCACCACCGCCTGCTGCGCCGGGCATGCCGCGTTGGGCACGCGGATCACATCGTTGAGCTTCCAGCCCTTGTCGGCACTCGGCTGTGCCTTGGTGTAGTCGACGAAGCGCGCACGTGGCTGGCACTGCTCGCTGGTACGCACGGCGGAGAAGCGGTACGGGGCGGCGGCATCGCCGGTGAACGCACCTTCCAGGCGCGCGCAGGCCTCGGGGATCTGCCGCAGCGTATGCACCGCACCCACCGCCTGGGGGGCACCCACGGCACGCTGCAGCTCCGGGGTTTCCGCAGCGAGTGCCGGCACGGCCGGGGCCAGGGCGGCGAGCATCAACAGGGACAGGCGCATGGGGGATCTCCATCGGGACTCCGCGCAGGCTTGCAGAGACTGGCTTAACGGGGTGCAAAGGCCGGTGGCTCGCAAATCAGGCCCTTGCCTGGCGGCGGGTCCGCGCGCATGTCGACGCGTTCATTGGCAGGGCGCCCACGGGTCATGCGGCGCGGCTCCCACGGGCCGGTCGAGCATGGCTCGACTCTACAAAGAGCGGCACGCATACTGCAGGCACCAGGGAATGCTGAACACCGCCATACGTCGGACGACCACCAAGGTCGGTACGGGTTGGTTCCAGGCTGCAGCCCGTCGTCCCCCTCGTGGTGCCGTTCATCGCCACTGGATGCCTACATCCATTCTGCGGAGGGGTCTAATGCTGGAACGTCACGGGCTGTCACTGGCGCTGGGCTGCGCCATTCTCGCGATCCTGTTCGGAATCGTCTCGGCGCGCTGGATCCTGCGCCAACCCACCGGCAATGAGCGCATGGTTGCGATCGCCACCGCGATCCAGGAAGGTGCGCGTGCCTACCTCAACCGTCAGTACCTGACCATCGGCATCGCTGGCGTGGTGCTGTTCGTGCTGGTCGGGGTGTTCCTCAGCTGGTACACCGCGATTGGTTTCGCGGTCGGTGCGGTGCTGTCCGGCGCCGCCGGCTACATCGGCATGAACGTGTCGGTGCGCGCCAACGTGCGCACCGCGGAGGCGGCGCGCCAGGGCATCAGCGCGGCGATGGACGTCGCCTTCCGCGGCGGCGCGATCACCGGCATGCTGGTGGTCGGGCTGGGCCTGCTGGGCGTGGCAGGCTACTACGCACTGCTGCTGCGCATGGGCCTGCCGATGGAGCAGGCGCTGCACGCGCTGGTCGGGCTGGCGTTCGGTTCGTCGCTGATCTCGATCTTCGCGCGGTTGGGCGGCGGCATCTTCACCAAAGGAGCCGACGTCGGCGCCGATCTGGTCGGCAAGGTCGAAGCCGGCATTCCCGAAGATGATCCGCGCAACCCGGCGGTGATCGCCGACAACGTCGGTGACAACGTCGGTGACTGCGCCGGCATGGCCGCCGACCTGTTCGAGACCTACGCGGTGACCGTGATCGCCACCATGCTGCTGGGCAGCCTGATGCTGGCCGAGGCCGGCGCCAACGCGGTGCTTTACCCGCTGGTGCTGGGCGGCGTATCGATCATCGCCTCGATCATCGGTGCGCTGTTCGTCAAGGTGAAGCCGGGCGGCTCGATCATGGGGGCGCTGTACAAGGGCGTGATCGTCTCCGGCGTGCTGGCGGCGATTGCGTTCTATCCGATCACCACCGGGCTGATGTCCGACAACGTGCATGGGCCGATGGCGCTGTATGGCTGCGCGTTGATCGGGTTGGTGCTGACCGGCCTGATCGTCTGGATCACCGAGTACTACACCGGCACCCAGTACAAGCCGGTGCAACACGTGGCGCAGGCCTCGACCACCGGCCATGGCACCAACATCATCGCCGGCCTTGGCATTTCGATGAAGTCCACCGCGCTGCCGGTGGTGGCGGTGTGTGCGGCGATCTGGGGAGCCTTCGCGCTGGGCGGCCTGTACGGCATCGCCATCGCCGCTACTGCGATGCTGTCGATGGCCGGCATGATCGTCGCCCTCGATGCCTACGGCCCGATCACCGACAACGCCGGTGGCATCGCTGAAATGGCCGAGCTGCCTTCCGAGATCCGCGACATCACCGATCCGCTGGATGCGGTGGGCAACACCACCAAGGCAGTGACCAAGGGCTATGCGATCGGATCGGCGGCGCTGGCCGCACTGGTGCTGTTCGCCGACTACACCCACAACCTGCAGGCGGCCAATCCCGGCCAGGAGTTCCGCTTCGATCTCAGCGACCACACGGTGATCATCGGCCTGCTGATCGGCGGCCTGATTCCCTACCTGTTCGGTGCGATGGCGATGGAAGCGGTCGGCCGCGCCGCCGGTGCGGTGGTGGAGGAAGTGCGCCGCCAGTTCCGCGAGATCCCCGGCATCATGCAGGGCACCGGCAAGCCGCAGTACGACAAGGCGGTGGACATGCTGACCCGCTCGGCGATCCGCGAAATGATCGTGCCTTCACTGCTGCCGGTGGCGGTGCCGGTGGTGGTCGGCTTGCTGCTGGGGCCACGCGCGCTGGGCGGCCTGCTGATCGGCACCATCGTGACCGGCCTGTTCGTGGCCATTTCGATGACCACCGGCGGCGGTGCCTGGGACAACGCCAAGAAGTACATCGAGGATGGCCACTTCGGCGGCAAGGGCAGCGAAGCGCACAAGGCTGCGGTGACCGGCGATACCGTCGGTGACCCGTACAAGGACACCGCCGGCCCGGCGATCAATCCGCTGATCAAGATCATCAACATCGTGGCGCTGCTGCTGGTGCCGCTGCTGTAGATCCGCGCCATGCGTGGATGACGGCCTCGATGGGGTCAGAGCCCTTTCCTGCGGAAAGGGATCCGACCCCACCGTCAATCACCGCCCACGCAGGAAGAACGACACCGGCACCATCACCTGCACCGGGTCGCCAGCCACCTCGGCCGGCGGCGCCGGGACCGGGCTGGCCCGCTGCACGGTGTCCAGCGTCTCCTGGTCAAGCAACGCGAAGCCGCTGCTGCGACCCAGCACCACCGCCGAAACCACACCGTCGCGGGCCATGGCAAAGCGCACGTAGACCACGCCCTGCTGGCGCAGCCGCTCGGCCTGGCGTGGATAGCGCCGGTGCTTCTGCAGGTGCCCGAGCAGGCGTCCTTCCCAGGTCGCCTCGGCACGACTGCGCTCACCCGCCGTGGTCTGCGGCGCGGTGTAGCGTGCGGCAGCGTCGGCGGCCACCTGCGGCGGTGCGCTGGTCTGCGCGACGTTGGCATCGGCGCTGTCCGGCGCGGGCGCTGGTTCCGGCGCTTCTGGCGGAGGCAGCTCACCCTGCGGCTGCACGGGTGCCTTGGGTTGCTCACGCACGGCTGGCGCTGGCGCCTGCTGCCGCTGCTGTTGCTGCTGCAGCGGCCCGGTGGCGACCTCGCGCGGCGGCGCCGGCGGTGCCTGCGCCATCGGCGCCAGCTCCAGCGTCAGCGCTGCCGGGGGAGCCGTTGCAGCCTGCACCGATGCGCGCGCCACCCACCAGCAGGCCGCGCCGATCAACAGCGCGTGCACCAGCAGTACGATCGCCAGGCTGGTCGCCCAGCGCCGCAGTCCGCTCATTGCGTGCGCTGCTCCAGGCTGACCAGTGCCACCTTCAGGTAGCCCGCCGCACGCAGCGCATCCAGGGTGGCCATCAGTTCGCCGTAGGGCACGCGGGTGTCGGCGCGCAGGAAGATGCGTTGCGCGGTATCACTGTGGGTGGCCACCTGCAATGCAGCCGCCAGCCCGTCACGCGCCACCGCCTGCTCGCCGACGCGCAGCGACAGGTCGGCCTGCACGGTCACGTACACCGGTGCCTGTTCCGGCGGCGCGGCATTGGCGCTGCTGGCCGGCAGCTGCACCGGCACCGACACCGTGGCCAGCGGTGCGGCCACCATGAAGATGATCAACAGCACCAGCATCACGTCGATGAAGGGCGTGACATTGATCTCGTGCGCTTCTTCGGGGGCATCGTCGCGGTCGGACGCGGTCCTGATCGCCATCGTCGCGCCTCAGTGCACCGCGCGCAGCGGCGCCGCAGCGGCACGCGGGACGGCACGATCAAGATCGCGCGACACCAGCTGCTGCACGGCCGCCGACAGATCGCCGAGCAGCCCCCGCAGGCCGGCCAGCACGCGGCTGAAATGGTTGTAGACCAGTACCGCGGGAATCGCCGCGACCAGGCCGAGCGCTGTCGCCAACAGGGCCTCGGCGATGCCGGGCGCAACCACCGCCAGGCTGGTGGTGTTGCTGTGGGCGATGCCGATGAAACTGTTCATGATGCCCCACACCGTACCGAACAGGCCGACGAACGGCGCCACCGCGCCGATGCTGGCGAGCGCGCCGATACCGCGCCGCTGCACGCGCGCGGTTTCCAGCTCGATGCGCTCCAGGCGCGAGGCGACGCGCTCCTTGATGCCGTCGTGGCTGTCCAGCCCCTGCGACAGGCGCAGTTCGGTGCGTGCAGCATCCAGCATCGTCAGTGCGGCGCCCTGTTGCAGGGTCGCTTCTTCGCTCTGCGTCGGCAGCTGTGCGGACTGCAGCAACAGCGCGCGTGCCGTACGCAGCTGCCGGGCCTGCCGCGCCAGCTCCCAGCCCTTGGCCAGCAGCACGGTCCAGGTGGCCAGCGACGCCAGTGCCAGCGCGATCATCACGGCCTTCACCACCACGTCGGCGGCCAGGTACATGCCCCACGGAGTCAATGCGGGGGCGGCCACAGGGGCCAGGTCAGCAGGCAGCATCGTCTCGGTTTCCATCAGCATCACGGGTCGCTGCGCGACGGCGGGTCGCACGCGGATCATTGGCGTCGTCCACTTCCACGACCGGATGGGGCTGCAGCCGCGGCGCGGGTCGGCTGAGCACGTAGCCGGCGCTGACCGCGAAGAACAGGCCCACGCCCAGCAGCAGGCGCCACGACGGGTGCGCTCCCCAGCAGAACAGCGCAAAACCCACGGCCATGCCGGCACTGGCGAACGCCTTGCCCTTGCGCGACACCGCACCCTGCTCACGCCACAGCCGCAGTGACGGGCCGTAGCGCGGATGCGCCAGCAGGCGCTGCTCGAACTTCGGCGAGCTGCGTGCGAAGCAGCCCACGGCGAGGATCAGGAAGATGGTGGTCGGCATCACCGGCAGCAACGCGCCGATCACCCCGAGGCCGACCATCACCCATCCCAGCGCGAACCAGAGCCAACGCATCAGCGCTGCATCCGCAGGCGGGCACCAGGCATCAGGCGAATTCCACTTCGACGTGGCCGTGCACGCTGCGGAACGCGGCGTCGGCCGCATCGATCACCTGCTGCTCCTGCCTGGCACTCAGCGGTACCGCGTCCAGCGCAGCGGTGAACTCGCGCCAGTGGCGCGCCGCGCCATCCGGATGCGCGGCCAGGTGGCGGGCGCCGAAATCACGATCCAGGCCGAGCCTGGCGGCCATCTTGTACAGCACGGTGCCGCCCAGGTTGGACCCTTCGGCCACATACAGCCACCCCAACGCGGCGGGCAGTTCCAGATCGGACGGCAACGCCGCGATGTCGGCCCCGGGCAGCGTCTGCTCCAGATCCTGCAGGTCGCGCGCCACCTGGGCCAGGCGGCGGCGCTCGCCCAGGTCCGGCAGCAGTGCGTCCAGCGCAGGGTTGGCATACAGCGCATCGATGCTGCGATGGAAGCGATACTGCACGCGCAGGAACCGGGCGAAGTTGCTGCGGTCGGCGAAGATGTCACCGGCCATGATGCGCTTGTCCAGGGCGCCATGGCTGTCGCGGGTGGCGGCCTTGAGCCGCAGGCTGCGGCTGTCTTCAGGGGCGATGTGTGCGTTCATGGGGGATGCCAAGGGGGTCGTCCTGCTGTAGACGTTCGCCACGGGGCTTTCCCCAAGGCTATGTGCGCCGATAATGGCGCATCCCTTCTTACCGCAGGAACCGACGATGATCACCACCGAACCGCGCATGACCAACCTGTTCCTGCAGCTGGGCCTGGACGCCAGCGCCGAGGGCATCGCCCGCTTCATCCGCGAGCACCAGCTGGCCACCGATGTGGAAGTGGTCGAGGCACCGTACTGGAACGATGCGCAGCGCCAGTTCCTGTCCGAGTCGCTGCAGGCCGATGCGGCATGGACCACCGTGGTGGATGAGCTGAACGAGTCGCTGCACGAAGATGCGGTTAAGGCGGCGACGGGGCTGTAAGCGGGGTATCCCGCGCTGTTGGGGTCAGAGCCCTTTCCGCAGGAAAGGGATCCGACCCCGCCGCTCGCCCTTTCCGCAGGAAAGGGATCCGACCCCGCCGCTCGCCCTTTCCGCAGGAAAGGGATCCGACCCTGCCGCTCGCCCTTTCCGCAGGAAAGGGATCCGACCCCAGCGCTCATCCGCGACCGATCAGTACTTCCAGGTCAGCGCCAGCCGCGCGGTGCGGCCCGGTGCCGGCATCACGCCCAGGGCCAGCGGGTCCAGGTAGTAGCGGTCGGTCAGGTTGTCCACGCCGGCTTCCACCGAGAGCTGGTCGTTGAAGCTCCAGCTGGCGAACAGGTCCACCAGCGTGGTTGGCCGGTACAGCTGCTGGATCGCCGACAGGCCCACGTTCCAGTCCTTGTCCAGCTTGCTGATCGGGCCGGCGTTGTGGACCACGCGGGTGCCGAAGGTCAGGCGCTCCTCGAACAGGCGCGAGCCCAGGGTCAGGTTGACCATGTAGCGCGGCGGGTTCTGGGTATTGGTGTACGAGCCCTCGAAGCCGCCGTCCACGCAGTCGGGCGTGTTGGCCAGCTCGCCGTTCCTGCGCTGCGCCCCATAGGCACGGCGCTCGGCGGCGATGTCCGGCGCGCAGGTCTTGGCCTTGAAGTAGTAGTGCGCGGACAGATCGGCAAATACCTTGCCGCTGTCATAGCTGGACTGGAACTCCATGCCCGAGACCTTGAACTGGTCGACGTTGCGGATCAGGCCCGCCGACAGCGTGCGGTAGTCACGGGTGATCAGGTCGTCGATACGGGTATCGAAATACGCCAGCTTCAGCGCCAAGCGGTCGCCGGCAGTGAACAGGTCGTAGCGGAGGGTGCTGGCGCCGATTTCCCAGCTGCGCGCGCGCTCCGGCTTAAGCTCGCCCACCGGCTTGGCGGCGGTGAACAGGCCCAGCGTGGTCTCGAACAGGCTCGGCAGCTTGGTGCCTTCGGCGTACTTCACGTAGACCATGGTGTCTTCGCTGAAGCGATAGGCCACGCTGGCGGTCGGCGAGAACGCGCTGTCGCGGCGGCGGATCGGCTGCGACCAGCTCCAGCTGACCGGCACTTCCAGATCCTGCGCCTTGCCAGCGTCGTAGAAGTTCCAGCCACCGATGTCGGCCACCGTACCCTTCTTGTACGGCGAGGCCAGCAGCGATTCCCGGGTGAAGTTGCCGTTGGCATCCGGGTACCAGTTCAGCAGCGCGATGCGCTTGGCCCGCCACGACGGCAGCGCCGGGTTGCCATTGAGCAGTTCGGTATAGCGGTACTGACCCTGTACCTCATAGGCATCGGGCGTGGCCAGGCGGTTGCGGTCTTGCACATCCACGCGGTTCCAGCGGCCGCCGGCCAGCAGTTCCCAATGCTCATCGGGCTGCCACTTCAGCGAGGCCACGGCGCTGTACTCCTTGCGCTCGGCGTTGCGCAGGAAACGGTTGTTGACCAGGTCGTCGTGCATGACCGGCCCCGAACTGCCCGGCGCGATGTCTTCGTCGCTGTAGGACAGGCCGTAGTCCAGCGTGAACGCGCCGGCCCGGGTGTCGAACTTCGAGGTATTGCTGACATCCAGGCCGAAGCGCTTCTGTCGCAGCGGATTGCGGTAGGCATCCTTGTAGCCGGGGTCGCCACTGAAGCTGGGCGCGTCGTACCACTCGGTGCGGCGGTCGAAGTACCATGGGGTGATGCCGGTCAGGCTGTTGTACATCACGCTGTCGGTGTCGGTGTACGCGGCGTTGACGCGCAGGTCGATCAGCTCGCTGTCCGGATTGAAGCGGTAGCGCAGGCTGTAGCTGTCCATGTCGACGTGGCCCGGATCCCACTGTGGAATGCGGTCACGATCCACGCGGATGATCTGCGAGGCCATGATCTCGCCGGCAGTGCCTTCATAGCGGCGATAGCCGGCTTCCAGCGTCTGCGTGTCGTCGATGCGCCAGGTACCCTTGAGCAGCGCCGACTTCGAGCGCGAAGAGGTATTGAAAACCTCGGTGCGCGGCGGATTCAGCGGCGCCAGCGTGCGCCGATCCTGCGGGAAGTCGTCGTAGCCGTGGCGGCCGGAGAAGTAGTTGCCGTTGTCACGGTAGGCGTAAGCGGCGACCAGATCGAAGCGGTCCCAGTGCCCTGCGGCGGCCACGTTGAAGAACTGGCTGCCGGTGGCGCTGCGATCGGTGCGCGGTGCCGCACTGTAGGACGGCAGGCTGTTGGCACTGCCATTGGCCAGGCCGCCGCGCACGCGCACGCCGACGTCGCGGCCCTCGCGCAGCACGTCACCGATCTTCAACGTCTCCATCTCGACCACGCCGCCGATGCCACCGGACGCGTTGGCCTGCAGGCTCGGGCCCTTGGTGATGGTCAGGCTGGAGATCAGGTCCGCGTCGAGGTAGGTGCGCTGCGACTGGCCGGCGTAGCCACGGTAAGTATCCATGCTGGACTGGCCACCGTCGATGATCACCGGCACGCGGCCCTGGCCCTGGATACCGCGGATGTTGACGTCGAAGCCGTTGCCCACGCGCGGATCACCGGCGGTGACACCGGCCACACCCTTGACGATGTCGCCGTTGGAGGTGCCGCGGAAACGCTCCAGATGCGTGCGATTGAGCGTGGTGGTCGAACCCACGCTGCGATAGCTGTCGAGCAGGCGTGCTTCATCACTGGTCGCGCCGCTCCCGACGCGGTCGCCGGCCACACTCAGCGTGTCGGTGACGATCACACCACTGTCGGCCTGCAACGGCGTTGCCGCTTCCAGGGTGACCGCATCGGCGCTGACCCGGCGCACTGCCAGGCCACTGCCCTGCAGCAGCTGCTGCAGCGCCTCGTTGGCCGACAGGCTGCCGCCGACCGCGCGAGAGGTTACGCCACGTGCCAGCGATGCGGGATAGACCACCTGCACACCGGACTGGCGCATGTAGCTGCGCAGCGCGTCATCCAGCGGTTGCGCCGGAATATCGAAGCGCAGCACGGCCGCGTGGTCGCTGCTGGCGCTCTGCGCCAGTACGGACGGCGCGGCACTGGCCAGGCCGGCGGCGAGCAACGCGATGCACAGGCGGGACGGGCGCAGCACGCGGCCCGGGCGATGGAAGTCGAACATGGGGGAACCTGTCAGGTAATCGGTGCCGCGAACGCGGCGTCATCCGCAACACGGGCGGACACGGCGACGTACGTGGCGGCGGCGGGTACGTTCGCGGAGTAAGACGGATGAAAGCGTGGCAACCCCAAGGGGATTTGCAGTCGAAGCAGGTGCCGACGGTTGCGCGCCCGGTTGCAGTGGTGGGCGCCGACGGTTGCGTGGCTGGTTGCAGTGGTGGGTGCCGACCGTTGGTCGGCAACGGGGCAATGGCGTGGATCTACCGATGGACGATGGCGACGCCGAGCGGCAGCCGGGTCACCTGCAATCCAGCCGTCGCGGCCAGCGCATCCAGCGCCTGTTCCGGGCGGTCGATACGCAACGCCGCGCTTACCGCCGGCAGCTGCGATAGATCACCACGCACGAAGGTCGGGCCAGCGCGATAGCGCCCCACCCATTGCACCGCGTCAGCAACGCGGGCCTGTTCCAACAGCAGCTCGCCCTGACGCCAGGCGCCGACGCTGTCGGCCGCAACGTCCCCCAATCGCCCCACCCCACTGTGTTCACCGTAGGCCGCGCGCTGGCCCTGCTGCAGGTAGGTCCAGCCACCGTCAACCGGGCTGGCCATCCGTACCCTGCCCTGCCCGACCTGGGTTTCCACCTGGTCGTGGCCCCGCGCCACGGTGAAGGCGGTCGAGATGTCCTCGACCACGCCATTGCCCGCGCGCACGCTGAAACGTCGCTGCGCGTCCGGACTGACCTCGAACCAGGCACGCCCGCGCAACAGCTCGACCTGGCGGGCGTTCGCATCAAAGTGCACGGCAATCGCACTGTCGGCGTCCAGCACCGCACGGCTGCCATCAGGCAGCAGCACGTTCTGCACCTGGTGCGTGCTGCGGTGATCGGACTGCAGGCGCAGCCACGCCTCCGGCCATGCCACCAGCATCGCCAGCATTGCCGCCGCAGCCATGGCCCAACGCCGTCGGCGCGGGCGTCGACCAGCCACGCGGGCCGGCTGCGCTCGCGGCCCGACGCTGCGCCACAGCGCGCGCTCGTGTTCGAAGGCCCTGCGGTGCCCCGGCTGTTGCAGCCAGTGTTCGAACGCCTGCATGCGCGCGTCGCTGATATCGCCCGAGGCCAGCCACGCGATCCAGTCCCGGGCCTGCTCGGCCAGGGCATCGTCATTGGCGGCAGGCAGCATGTTCGGCGGGCTCATCGGCTGGCGGACAGGCGCATTCAAGCGCGGGGCGGGGGAACTGGACCGCATCCACGGTCCAATGATCAAGACGTTTGCGCGAAGGCCAGCCCCAAGGCGGCGCGATCATCGGCCGCTGCGGGCCCAGGCCAGGCGCTGCAGCGCGGTGCGTACGTGATTCTCCACCGTGGTCACCGATACCCCAAGGCGGCGTGCGATCTCGGCCTGGGTCAGGCCCTGAAGGCGGTTGAGCCGGAAGATGGTGCGGGTCGGCTCCGGCAGATGGCCGGCCGCGTCGAGTACCCGCTGCAGCTCGTCCTGCGCCATGGCCTGCTCTTCGGTGGAGATCACCTCGTCCGGCCCCCACAGGTAGTGATCAGCCAACAGGCGGTTGCGCCGGGTCGACTCGCGGCCGTGGTCGGTGGCCAGGTTGGCGGCCAGCCGGTACAGATAGGCGCGCGGATTGTCGATGGCCTGGCTGTCATCGACCCCACGGGCCTTGAACCACACCGCCTGGATCACGTCCTCGGCGCCGTTGTCGCCCCCCAGAATACGTTGCACCCGGCGCAGCAGCGCTGGCCGCTCGCGGATCAGCAGTTCGGTGAGGGAGGCAGCATTGGAGGACATGCGCGGAGCCGGGACGACAGACGGGAGGCGCCGCGCATGCTACTCCGCAAATGCGAATCAGTCACGTTCTCATCAGTGACGAGACCTACAGGCAATCAACCAGCGCGTCGTAGGTATTGCTTGTCGTGCCGGGCAACGGCGCGTGCAACGCGTCAAACCCATCCCCCATTTCCCACACCTGCAGCAGGGTTTCCAGGCGTGTCCCAGTTGCCAGCGGCAGCACGCAGGCATAGCGTCCGCGGTTGACCTTGATCAGGCCGCTGGGCTTTACCCAGGTGTCGCTGCCGGCGAATGTCCACACACACTGGACAACCACCCCCGTGGCCTGTTCCACGGAACAGCGCAGGCGCATGGCCCACAGATTGATGTACTGCCCCTCGCAGAAGGTATCGCCACACACCTCATCGAAGCCACGCACCAGTTGCCGCTCGGCAGCCAGGAAACGCTCGTGGCCGCCCCCCGGGCCGGTGTAATCGCGCGCATCGACGAACGCCGGCGCAGCCTGCACGGCACCGGCGTACAACAGGCCGACAGACAGCACGCCGCACAACAGCCAGCATCTACGGAAGCTGCCCATCAGCCCACCCTCCCCTGCGTGCGCAGGCATTCAGGCAGCCCATCGAAGATGCCGTGGTCACGCCCGGGCAGAGGCGCGACCAGGCCGCCCGGCGCTTCCAGTGAGGCATAGAACGCCTCGACTGGCACCCCGGGCTGCAATTCGATCGGGCAGACCCAGCTGCCGTTGTCGACCTGCACCTGTCCCGTATCGGGCTGTACTTCCAGTTCGCTGGCCGCCACCACCAGGACGCAGCGCTGCACGGTGCCCCGATGGGCCAGCACGGCACAGCGGAACTCCATCACCCGGTAATTGCTGTAGTCACCTTCACAGAAGGTGTCGGCACACAACGCGGCGAATTCACCGGCGACCGCGTCCTCCAGCGCAAAGGCCCTTTCCCACGCGGTCTCATCGCTGGGGTAGTCAATCAGGTTGACGTGCGCCCCCCGCGCGAACGCGGGCAGCGGTGCCAGCAGCAACAGGGCGTAACAGCCCAAACGATTCCAGTTCATGGCAAGGCTCCTTGGTATGGATCTCCAGCCTGCCGAGGGGACCGGGTGGAACCCATCGGGAAACCCCGCCCTGGCCCTCCGCCAGGGCCGAGCGCGCGGGTCGGCCCTGCCCTACGCTGCACAGCGCCCGGCAAAGGCATAAAATGGTGAGCTATCCGTCTATATCCCCCCCACCTGGAGCACACCATGGGTCTGGAACTCGTCTCGCCCGGCAAGAACCCGCCGGAAGAAATCAACGTCATCATCGAGATCCCGAAGGACTCGGAGCCGGTGAAGTACGAAGTGGACAAGGAAACCGGCGCGATCTTCGTCGACCGCATCCTCTCCACCCCGATGCGCTACCCGTGCAACTACGGCTACGTGCCGAGCACGCTGTGCGGCGACGGCGATCCGGCCGACGTGCTGGTGGTGCTGCCGCTGCCACTGGTGCCGGGCTCGGTCGTGCGCTGCCGTCCGGTCGGCGTGCTGAAGATGAGCGACGAGGCGGGCAGCGACGAGAAGATCCTGGCCGTGCCGGTCTCGAAGATCTTCAGCGGCTACGCCCACGTCGAAGACATCGCCCAGGTCTCGAGCCACTGGCTGGAGCGCATCGGCCACTTCTTCGAGCACTACAAGGACCTGGAGAAGGGCAAGTGGGTCAAGCTGGACGGTTGGGGCGGCGCCGCTGAGGCCAAGCAGATCCTGATCGAGGCGCACCAGCGCCATCTCGACAGCAAGGCCTGAGCCTGAACCGGATCGCTCCGGCGGTACCCTGCCGGAGCGATGCGGGTCACGTTTCATGACGACGGCACATCACTCTTGCTGCCGTATTAGGTAAATTGCGTCACTTCACACGTCATCGACATCCATCGTCGAGACAGCCAGGGGAATGTGTCGTGCGTATTCTGCTTGTTGGGGATGCAGCCAGCCTGCCGGCCGAGCTGACCGAATTCATTGCCGATCTTGGGGAAGACTGGCAGCCGTTGACCGCCACCGATGGCCAGGCCGCGATGACCGCGGTGGCCACGCAGGGCGTGGACGCGGTGATCGTCTGCCCGCAATTGCCGGATCTCAATGCCACCACGCTGCTGGGGCAGATCCGGACCTTGCGCCCGGAGACCATCCGCATCGCGCTGGTCGATGCGCAGCATGGCAACCGGCCGCCGCCGGCGCGCCTCATTGGTGTCGCCCACCGCTTCCTGCCGCTGCCGCTGGCGCCGGAAGTGCTGCTGGAGGCACTGACCAGCCTGGAAGAACTACGCGAAGTGCTGGACAGCCCGCGCCTGCGCGATGCCATCGGCCGTATCGAGAAACTGCCCTCGCCGCCGCACCTGTACCTGAGCCTGACCCAGGCCCTGGAACATGACGACGACGCCGACAGTGCCGATGTCGCCAAGCTGGTCGCCGCCGATCCGGCGATCGCCGCCAAGGTGCTGCAACTGTCGAACTCGGCCTTCTTCAGCCAGGGCCGCACCATTGCCGACCTGCGCACCGCCGTGACCCGGCTGGGCCTGGCCACGCTGCGTGACCTGGTGCTGGCCAGCGAAGTGTTCTCCGCACCGACGCTGTCGGCCGCCGAGCGCAACTCGCTGCAACAGCGCGCACTGCTGGCCTCGCGGCTCGCCGCACGCCTGCTGCCCGAATCCAGTGCCGAACTGGGAGCGACTGCCGCGCTGCTGGCCGACATCGGCCTGCTGCTGCCAGGTGTGCGCAACGAGCGCAGCGAGCCCTCGCTGGCCGGCGACACCCGCCCTGGCCATGCCGAGGCCGGCGCCTACCTGCTGGGCCTGTGGGGCCTGCCGATGCCGATCATCGAAGCGGTGGCCTTCCACCTGCAGCCGCAGCGCGCCAACACCCGCAGCTTCTGGGTGACCGGTGCGGTGCACGTGGCCCTGGCGCTGGTCAATGGCGACCCGGTGGACGAGGACTACCTGCAGCGCGCAGGCGTGCTGAACAAACTGCCGCAATGGCGCGAACACGCCAATGCGCTGATGGGACTGGTGCCCAGCGACGCCTGAGCGCGTTGCATGATGTCCGGATGACAGAGGGCGCACCCACAAGGTGCGCCCTTTCCATGTCAGCGGATACCGCAGGCGTCCTGCACGCAGCGACGGTACTGCGACTCGCAGATGACCGGTGACTTGCCACTGGCCAGGCACTGCTGGCGGAACTCCTCGCAGTAAAGCCCACCGCCGCAGACCCCGAGGCCCTGCGCGAACACCGCGCCCACCAGCGTTGCGTAGATCAATGCAGCGGCGGATGCCTGCCGCAGCAACGTATTCTTCATATCCCTCTCCACATGCAAGCGTCCGGTAGTGGACCTCCTGACTGTGTTGATTACGACACGACGGGACCGTGACTGCGCTCACCTTCCAACAATTTCCGGAATTCCCCTACAAAAAAAAGGGCGGACCTTGCGGTCCGCCCTCCTTCTGTTGCTACCGCACTTCGATGGATCAGAAGCGCTGGGTGTACTTCATGTACAGGAAGCGACCCACGTCGAAGCCGCCGTAGTAGGCGAACGCCGAGTTCGGAGCCGAGTACTGCAGGGCACCCTTGTGGTCGAACACATTGTTCGCGCCCAGGGCGATGGTCGCATCCCACGGCGCCTTCCAGCTGACCTGCAGGTCGTGGAAGGTGTTGGAACCGGTGTGACGCAGCGGATCGGTCTCACCGTTGGCCATGTGGTTCGGAGCATCGCACCAGCCGTCAGCCAGCGAGATGCAGCTTTCCTTCATGCCCGAGTAGTAGCGCGCGGTGTAGTTCACACCGAAATCGCCGTACTGCCAGTTGACGCCCAGGTTCGAACGCACGCGGAACAGGCCCGGCTCGCTGACGCGGCCGACCATGATGTTGTCGCCCGCGCTGTTCTGGCGCTGCTCGTCGTACTTGGCGGTGTAGCTGGTCTGCCAGTCGATGCTGAACTGACCAATGGCCAGTTCCGGCAGGCGGTACTTGATGCCCAGATCGTAGCCCTGGGTTTCCATCTTGCCGAGGTTGGCGGTGCCGTAGGTGATCGCACTGACGTGGCCGTCAGCCGCACGGGTCACGCTCGAGCAGCGCGAAGCGTTACCCAGCACGTAGCAGTCACGCAGGATGCGGTCGACGCTGTCAGCGATGATCATGTCGCTGATTTCGTACTTGTACCAATCCAGCGACACGTCCAGGCCCTGCACCCAACGCGGGCTCCACACCAGGCCGAAGGTGGTGCTCTTGGAGGTTTCCGGCTTCAGGTTCGGATTGGCACCCGAGATGAACTGGTCACCCGACTGGCACGGCAGGGTCGAACATTCCTTGCCTGCCTGGCCCAGCTGCACGTAGTTGGCCGGCACGCCTGCGCCGGAGCACGCGGCATTGCCTGCAACGCTGCCCGGAGCCTTCACGCCGCACGGATCGATGTAGGACTCGAAGCTCGAGCTCAGGCCACCGTACAGGTCGCTGATGGTCGGAGCGCGGAAGCCCTCGGCGTAGGTGCCGCGGACCAGCAGTTCATCCAGCGGACGCCAGGTCAGGCCGAACTTGCTGTTGGTGGTGCCACCGAAGTTGCTGTAGTCCGAATAACGGCTGGCAACGTTCAGGGTCAGTTCCTTGGCGAAGGCCATGTCGGCCAGCAGCGGCACGTTCAGTTCGAGGTAGACCTCGTTCAGATCGTACTGGCCGCGGGTCGGCTTCTGGCCCAGGCCGGTGGACTGGCCCGACTGTGCGAAGGCGTCCGGCACGTAGCTGCCTTCTTCCTTGCGGTGCTCGACACCCAGGGCGAAGCCCAGGTCGCCGGCCGGCAGGGTCACGATGGCGCCCGACAGGTTGGCGGTGAAGCTGGTGGTCTTGGTGACGCCACGGGTGGTGAAGGTCGGGAACAGGAAGTCCTGCAGCTCCTGGTTCGCCAGCGAGCCCTGACCCTCAACGCCGTACGGCAGCAGCGGGTTCCACGGACGGCAATCGCCCAGGATCGGGTTGGCGGCGGTGCCGCAGCGGGCAACGCCACCGGCATCGATGAACGACGGGCCCAGCGCCTGACGCGCGCCGATCAGGCTCATGTCACCGCGGTTGCTCTTGATCGACTCGTTGCGGTTCCACAGCGCGCCGACATCCCAGTCGAAGGTCTTGCCACCCAGCTCGAAGAAGCCGGTCAGGGTCGGAGCGAAGCGCAGGGTCTTCAGCTGGCTGTCAGTGGTACGCGGCACTTCCCACAGGCGGCGGCGGAAGCTGACGTCCTGGCCAACCGGGTTGAAGGCGCTGTCTGCCGACAGCGGGGTGTTGATCGACTTGGAAGCGGACTGGTACGGATAGCCGGCGATCTGCTGGAACGTCTGGCGCTCGTTGTAGAGCACGTCGGTGTTCAGGCTGATCGAATCGGTGAAGTCGTAGGTGCCGTTGATGTAGACCGACTTGCGCTTCACACCGGTCAGCAGGGTCATCTGCTCGTTCGAGTTGGCGAACTCGTCTTCGGTGATCGCGTGGTAGTCGTTCGGGTTCTTCGGATTGCCACCCGGGTTCAGGGTCTGCCACACCGCGCTCGACTTGCTGCAGTCGTACAGCTTCGGGTTGCACCAGCTGCCGTTCTGGCTGATCGGGCTCCAATCAGCCGAGGTGGAGTTCGGACCCAGCGAGCCGTCACGGCTGTACCAGCGGTCCTTGGCCCACACCGGATCCTGCTTCGAGTACTCGGCCGACAGGGTCAGGCTGCCGCGCTCACCGCGGGCACCGAGGGTCATCGAATAGGTTTCGCTGTCGCCGTCGCCCTTGCCGTACTGGCCGACGTAGACATTGGCTTCGCCGCCGTCGAAGTTCTTGCGGGTGATCACGTTGACCACGCCGGCAATGGCGTCGGAACCGTAGATCGACGAGGCGCCGTCCTTCAGGATCTCGATGCGCTCAACGGCCGACATCGGGATCTGGCTCAGGTCCTGCAGACCCGAGGTCGAAGCGCCCAGGCGCTTGCCGTTCATCAGCACCAGGGTGCGCTCGGCGCCCAGGTTGCGGATGTCGACGTAGTAGCCGCCCACGTTCTCGCCCGAAGCCAGCGACTCCGAACGCGAGATGGCCGGGGAGCCGGCCGAGGTCAGGTTGTTCAGCACGTCGGCGACGCTCGAGAAGCCCTGCTTTTCCAGGGATTCGCGGGTCATCGTCAGGATCGGCTGCTGGGTCTCCACCGAGGCGCCGCGGATGCGCGAGCCGGTGACCGAAATGCGGTCCAGGTCGGTGGTGCCCTTTGCTTCCTGAGCCGAAGCAAAGGCCGGCGCCAGCGCCAGCGCAATGCCGGCCGGCAGCAAGCCGAACCGCACTGCGGGATTACGAACGTTCATCTATCTCTCCAAGGTACGTGTTAGCAGCGTGTTAAAACACCCCAGCACGTTACGATTGCGTTGCAGCGCTGTATTTGCGCGAACCAACCGGAGACTTTGCGGATTGTGGCGGGAGCAAGCCGCCGTTCTCCCTGAAGCGCGACGCGGACTGGCCGTAGCGGGCGCGGAACGCACGCGCGAAGCTGCAGCAGTTGTCGAAGCCGCTGGCGGCGGCGACCTCGCCCACCATCATGTCGGTGTCGCGCAGCAGGTCGGCGGCGCGTTCGAGGCGCAGTCGTGCCGAAAGCGACTGCGGGCTTTCCTCGTACAGGCTCTGGAAGGTCTTGGAGAGGTACCAGCTGGAGAAGTTGGTCAGTTCGGCCAGTTCGCCGATGCGCACCACCCGGTGGCTGTTGCCTTCCAGATAGAGGCGCGCACGCTGCATGCGGCCGAACACCTGACGCTTGCGGCTGCGCGAGCGGCCCGGGCAGCGCTGCACGTTGTCGGCCAGGCCACGCTGCAGGCCAGCAAGGTGCAGCAGCAACGGACGCAAGGCCTGGGCCGGCTGGCCGCTGGCCAGCGCATCGCGCCACAAGCGCAGCGCAACGCGGGCGTCACTGCGGTTCATGCGGCCACGACCGGCATACAGGCCACAGTCGGCCATCTCGGTCAGCACGCGAAGCGCTTCAACGTTCAGGTTCAGGCCAACGCACAGCCCGTTGCGACCGGCCTGCACCAACGGCCGCGATTCCTTCTCGAAGGCGATCCACTCGCCCTGGCGCAGGCGGAATCGTCCTTCCTTGGCCTCCACCCACGAACTGCCACGCACCTGCATCCAGACAGTGAAGCTGGAGCCGGCGGTCTGCAGGCTGCCCAGCCGGGCCACGCCCAGGCAGGTCGGCGTGACATCGTCGAGCGACCGGTCCAGGGAGACGGTTTGGCCGCGATCGGCCAGCGAGAGTTGACGCATGGGGGCACCACGGATTTGCCTAGTACAGGACTCCGTTTTGCCTAATCAGGCGGCACCGCGTCAGGAAAGTCCGACGAGATCGCCACGAATTCGCGACGAGATCCCGACGAAGAAATTACGAAGGCCCATTTCCCCTGAAAAACAATAACTTGGAGAACGCCGGGAACAGCGCGGGGGGGCGTTCGGGCAACCGCATCACACCGATGTCGGCACCATCGCTGACCGCCATCGCCACGAACAGGTCACGCCCGTCAGCGCTGGCGCTGAGTCCGTTGCCGGCGCTGAGCCGTTCCGCATCCAGGCAGCGTTCCGGCTCCTCGCGGCCGGGCAGGATGCGCACGAAGGTGGTGCCACACGTGCTCGAAGTGCCGAGGTAACCGACGCCACTGTTGCCGGCCACGGTCCAGGCCCGGTATCGCCAGCGGCTGGGCCGGTCATCGCTGATCTGCTGCACGCTGCCCGACGACAACGCGGCATCGGCCGACCACAGGCCACCGGCGGCCAGGCGGGTGAACAACACGCGGCCACTGCTGCGGTCGAAGCGCGCCTGCGACACCCCTTCGATGCTGGCCAACCGGCGCCAGGGCTGGGTGCTGCGGTCGAACAGACTCAACCGGGTGCGCTGGTCGGCATCGCGCTCGACCACGAACAACTGCTCCGGCGACGCGCCATACAGGGCCTGCAGCGGCTGTTCGGCCGGGACCGGCAAAGGTTGCAGGCGTTCATCGCGTGGCGCGATCTCGTAGACCACCGTGCGCCCATGCGCGTCGCGGCCGACCACGAGCAGCTGGCGGCTGTCGGCCGACCAGTCCGGTGCCTGCCGCGCTTCCGGCCGCAGCCCTTCAATGGGGCGCAGCGAATCCGGCCGCTGCATGTCCGCCCACCACAGGGCGAAGCTGCCGGAGCGATCCGAGGTGAAGACCAGCTGGCGGCCATCGGGCGCTGCCATCGGCTGCCCATCGCGGCCACTGGATGCAAACAGGCGCTCGGGCGCGCCGCTGCCCTGCACCGGCACCTTGAACACGCCGAACTGCGCGCGCCGGTGGACGAAGGCCAGCATCCCACCACGTCGCGACACGGCGGGCCACTGCGCATCATCCAGGCCGGCATCGCGCAGCGTGTGCCGCTCGACGTCCAGATAATAGAGCCGCGCCTCGCTGTCGACGCGGCGACCGAACACGATGGTGCGGCCATCGTCCAGCCAGGCCCATCCGCGCAACTCTGCCGCCTCGTTGGTCAACTGCTCGGGCGTACCGCCCGCGGCCGGCACCCGCCACAGATCGCCCAGCTGCGGGTTGCGCACGAACACCAGCCATTGCCCATCGGGCGAGTAACGCGGTGCGTAGTCGAAGTCGTCCTGGTCGACGCTGTACGCCAGCGCGCGCCACTGACCACTGGCCAGGTCCAGCACGCGGATGCCACGGTGCGCGTAGCGCCCGACCATGCTGCCGAACACCAGGCCGCGACCATCGGGCGTCCAGTCGAAGCTGAGCAGCTCGGTGCCATCGCAGCGCGTGGCCTGGCGCAGTGCGCCACCAGTAGCGCTGGCGATCAGCACCTGGCAGCCACCGTCGGCAGAGAACCGTGCGAAGGCAATTTCGCGACCATCCGGCGACCAGTTCGGGAATCGATCGACGGCACCGGCCGGCGGCGCCAGCAACTGGCGCGCCGGCGCGTTGCCGGAGGTCTGTACCTTGATCGCACCACCGCCGTTGCCATCTTCGTTGGCGCCTTCATAGGCCACCAGCGAACCATCCGGTGACAGCGTGGGATAGGTTTCAAAGCCGCTGGTTGCGGTGATCAACCGATAGGGACGCTGGGGGCTGCCGATCACCCGCGTGCCGTTCTCCACGGCGGCCTCCACCGGCGAACTGCTGGCCGGTGCGCGGCGCAGCAGCAGCGTGGTCATCACCAGCAGCGTGGCCAGCATCAACACGCCCAGCGCCAGCAGCACGCGGCGGCGGACATGGCGCCAGCGGCGGCGCGATTCCTGCGCGCGCGCGGGCAGCACCGCAGCGGCGGCGAGTGCGGGCTGCACGTCCACACCTTCGTCGTCAGGCAAGCCCGCAGCCGACGGCTCCGCATCGTCCAGCGCCTGTACCGGTACCAGAAGCCGATAGCCGGTCTTGGCAATGGTCTCGATGTAGGCCTGGCCGCTGTCGTCGTCGTTGCTGAACGCCTTGCGCAGCTGGGTAACGGCCTGGGTCAGCACATCGTTGGTCGGCAGCGTGTCCGGCCACACCTCGGCGAACAACTCGTCGCGGGTGACCACACGGCCCGGCTGCCGCAGCAGCACGCGCAGCACGCCCAGCGCCTTCGGCGTCAGCCGGCGCGGACGACGCGCACCGACGACCTCGACTTCGCGCGAGGACAGAGTGACGATGCACTCTCCTATCCGTATCCGATCGGACACGGGTGGCTGTATTTCGCTGCTGTTCATTTTCTGCTACACAGTAGAGACAGGTCCCGGGCAGTGTTTGCCTTCGTTACGGTCCCGTCCTGGGAACAGCGAAAAGCCAGACTCCGCACAAAGCATCGGCGCATACCGCAAAAACAATCGAGCGCGCGAATACTAGCCTATGCAAGTTACCTCGCCTATCGCGTGGTCGACATCAGGCTCTCTCTCGCCGACGCATTCACATAATTCGCGACATCATTCGCGCCCTCTTGGGCGCGAAATTTTTATCTGGCGTTCATTTTCACATGCGCCGCAACATGGTCAATCCGACCAGCCGCGAAACCACCAAAGCCACGTACATCACGCCGGAAAACTGCTCCAGCATGACCAGTGCACGTGCCTGTGGATGCAGCGGCACCACGTCACTCAAGCCGACTCCAGACAGCAAGCTGAAGCTGAGATAAAGCAGCTCCATCCAACTGCGCTGCGCCTGCCCGCCGGTGCCCTGGAAACTGCCCGGATACCACTGCTGGCACACTGCGAACGCGAAGGCGAACGCCCACGCCAGCAGGGTGAAGGTTGCGCCTGCTGCGAACAGTTCGTCGCGGGTGACCTTGTGGTCCTGGAGCATGTAGGCAATCAGGGCGCCAGCCGTGTAGAAGTACAGCAGGCTCTCCAGCACCTGCGCGGTGGTCAGCAATGCGGTGCGCTCGAGCAATGCGCCTGCCAACGAGAACACCACCGAGGGAATGGCCAGCAACAGCGCCAGCCAGGTGCCCAGCGGGCTGCGCTGGACCACCCACAGCGCCAGGCCGAGTACCGCCATGCCGAACATGCCCAGTGCCGCGCGGCCGGCGGCGGTGTCATCCAGCGCGGGATACAGCAGCACCGCCAGCAGCTGCGCGCCCAGCAACCAGGCCGAAGGATGCCGGCGGGCAATGGCCAGCCAGCGGGTGGTCATGGCAACAGGCATGGTGTCCTTTCCCCGGGATGATGGGCGGAGGATAGCCGGGAGCGGCGTGATGAGCGGTAGTGCCGGCCGCTGGCCGGCACCACCGTCTGCGCATCACCCCTGGTGGTACACCTCGGCACCCGCGGCGCGGAACTCCTCCGACTTCTCCTTCATGCCGGCCTCGGCGTAGTCACGCACATCCTGGGTGATCTTCATCGAACAGAAATGCGGGCCGCACATCGAGCAGAAGTGCGACAGCTTGTGCGCATCCTTCGGCAGCGTTTCGTCATGGAACTCCCTGGCCTTCTCCGGATCCAGGCCAAGGTGAAACTGGTCTTCCCAGCGGAACTCGAAGCGCGCCTTGCTCAGTGCGTTGTCGCGTACCTGCGCGCCCGGGTGGCCCTTGGCCAGGTCGGCCGCATGCGCGGCGATGCGGTAGGCCATGATGCCATCACGCACGTCCTGGCGATTGGGCAAGCCGAGGTGTTCCTTCGGCGTCACGTAGCAGAGCATCGCCGTGCCGAACCAACCGATCATCGCCGCACCGATCGCGCTGGTGATGTGGTCGTAGCCCGGCGCGATGTCGGTGGTCAGCGGCCCCAGCGTGTAGAACGGCGCTTCGCCGCATTCGCGCAGCTGCTTGTCCATGTTCTCCTTGATCAGCTGCATCGGCACGTGGCCGGGGCCTTCGATCATGGTCTGCACATCATGCTTCCAGGCGATCTTGGTCAGCTCACCCAGCGTCTCCAGCTCACCGAACTGCGCCGCGTCGTTGGCATCGGCGATGCAGCCCGGGCGCAGGCCGTCACCCAGCGAGAAGGTCACGTCATAGGCCTTCATGATCTCGCAGATGTCTTCGAAGTGCGTGTAGAGGAAATTCTCCCTGTGGTGCGCCAGGCACCACTTGGCCATGATCGAACCACCACGGCTGACGATGCCGGTGACCCGCTTGGCGGTGAGCGGCACGTAGCGCAGCAGCACGCCGGCGTGGATGGTGAAGTAATCCACGCCCTGCTCGGCCTGCTCGATCAGCGTGTCGCGGAAGATCTCCCAGGTAAGCGCTTCGGCGCGGCCGTCGACCTTCTCCAGCGCCTGGTAGATCGGCACGGTACCGATCGCCACCGGCGAGTTGCGGATGATCCACTCGCGGGTTTCGTGGATGTGCTTGCCGGTGGACAGGTCCATCACGGTGTCACCACCCCAGCGGATCGCCCACACCAGTTTCTCCACCTCTTCGGCAATGCCCGAGAACACCGCGCTGTTGCCGATGTTGGCGTTGATCTTGGTCAGGAAGTTGCGGCCGATGATCATCGGCTCGCTTTCCGGGTGGTTGATGTTGTTGGGCAGCACCGCACGGCCACGGGCGATTTCATCGCGCACGAACTCCGGCGTGATGATCTTCTGGATCGAGGCGCCGAACGCCTCGCCCGGGTGCTGCTGCAGCAGGCCGGCATCGCGGATCGCGTCCAGCCGCTGGTTTTCGCGGATGGCGACGAATTCCATTTCCGGCGTGATGATGCCGCGGCGCGCATAGTGCATCTGGGTGACGTTCGCGCCTGCACGTGCACGGCGCGGCAGGCTGCGTGTGGGGAAGCGCACAGCATCGAGCTTCGGGTCGTGCTCGCGATCGCGGCCGAACGACGAACTCAGGCCGTCGAGCTGTTCGGTATCGCCGCGCTCCTCCACCCAGCCACGACGCAGCGCCGGCAGGCCCGCGGACAGATCGATACGCGCGTCCGGATCGGTGTACGGGCCCGACGTATCGTAGACCGTGACCGGTGCATTCTCTTCGCCGCCGAACAGCGTCGGCGTGCGGGTCAACGCGATTTCGCGCATCGGCACCTGCAGATCCGGACGCGAACCGGGTACGTGGATCTTGCGCGAGCCGGGAACGGGCCGGGTCACGGATTCGGAGAGTTGCTGGGCCTGTTGCTGCAGGGCGGAGAGCTGTGCGTTCATCGGGCATCGTCCAGGAAGGTCAGGGACGAAGCGGCGGCGCACTGCGACCGCGCACGGACGGTCCTTGGGCGGTGTCCGGGCACGGCTGCACTGCAAAGCTTCCCTACGCCGGTATGAGCCGGATCAGGTTCCAAGGGACTGTCTCAACCGTGGCCACATGGCCGCGGTACCCCCGCTTCTTGCTGTGCATTAGAGCATAGAGCGCCCGCTCCGGGAGTTGCCCCCGCGGTCAGATCCGCTTTCCTGTGGAAAGCGGATCTGATCCGGATCGTTGTTCGTTAACAGAACCATGACGTCGCGTTCAGTAACGTGCACGTCCGTCGCCCTCCAGCGACCGATGCGTCCTTCGCCGCCGACGCGGCCCCTGCCCGGTTCGCGCTGCATGCCGCCGGTCCTTCGCTGCAAGCTCTGCTCGCTCCCCTCAATCCCTTGATCGGAGAAGCTCCTTCATGGTGTTTCGCGTTTCCATCGCACTGGTTCTGCTGCTGGTGCTGCTTGCCGGTATTGCACCAGGCCCCTTCAATGCCGTGGTGCAGTCGATGCTGGCAGAAGTCATCCGCAGCGTCGGCTGGCTGTACCTGCTGGTGGTATTCCTGGCACTGGTGTTCCTGATGTACCTGGCTTTCGGTCGCTTCGGCAACCTGCGCATCGGTGGCGAGGACGCCGAGCCCGAGTTCTCGCGAGCCAGCTGGATGTCGATGCTGTTCGCCGCCGGCATGGGCATCGGCCTGGTGTTCTGGGGCGCCGCCGAGCCCATTTCGCACTTCAGCAAGCCACCGGAAGGGCTTGCTCCGCAGAGCCTGGATGCGGCGCGCGCCTCGATGCGCTATGCATTCTTCCACTGGGGCCTGCACCCGTGGGCCATCTATGCGCTGATCGGGCTGGCAATGGCCTGGTTCCAGTTCAACCGCAACGGCCGCGGCCTGGTCAGCGACATGCTGCAGCCGATCATCGGCCGCCACCATCGCGGCTGGATCGGTAGGGTGGTCAACATCGCTGCAGTGGTCGCCACCGCGATCGGTGTCGCGACTACGCTGGGCTTCGGCACCATCCAGATCGCCGCGGGCGTGGAACGCGTGTTCGGCCTGGAAGCTACGGTCCCGGTGCAGATGACCATCATCGCCATCGCCTTCGTGCTGTATATGGCGTCCACCGCCAGTGGCGTGGAGCGAGGTGTGAAGTGGCTGTCCAATTTCAACCTGGCGTTGGCTGCCCTGCTGGCCGCCATCCTGCTGGTGCTGGGGCCGACCGGATTCATCTTCGATACGTTCACCACCACGCTGGGCTCCTACCTCAACCAACTGGTGACGATGAGCCTGCGCATGTCACCGTTCTCCGGCAGCACATGGGTGGCCGACTGGACGATTTTCTACTGGGCCTGGTGGATTTCCTGGGCTCCGTTCGTGGGGTCGTTCATCGCACGCATCTCGCGTGGCCGCAGCGTGCGCGAGTTCGTGATCGGCGTAGTGCTGGCACCAACCCTGCTGGGCTTCTTCTGGTTCGCCGTTTTCGGTGGAACGGCCTTGTGGGCACAGATCTTCGGCCATGCCGACCTGGTGCAGGCGCTGGGCAATGGCTACGAGACGGTGTTGTTCACGTTGTTCGACAGCATGCCGCTGCCGCTGCTGCTGTCCTGCATCGCACTGGTACTGCTGATGATCTTCTTCGTGACCTCGGCCGACTCGGCGGTACTGGTGCTGGCCAGCATGTCCACTGACGAAGCAGGCGATCCTCCGTTGAAGCGCAAGCTGGCCTGGGGCATCGCGGTGGCGTTGATCGCAGCGGCCTTGCTGCTGGCCGGTGGCCTGGATGCACTGCAGGGCATGATCACGATTGCGGCGTTGCCATTCGCGCTGCTGATGGTGCTGGTGATGGTGTCGCTGTACCGCGTGCTCGACCAGGAGTACACGCGTGAGCGGCGGCAGGCGCAGCGCCAGCGGCACATGATCGATGCGTGGATCGCGCGCGAGATGGCGGCGCAGGAGGAGACCCAGGCCGAGGCCGCGCGCGCGCACGATCAGGATTGAGGGTGTTTTGCAGCCTGCGGCTGCACCGCTTTTTTCAAGCAAGTGCAAGTGCAAGTGCAGAAGCCAAAGCGGCTCTGGGTTACTGCTGGCTGGGCGAGGCGGTGTGGGTGGGCAGGACCGTTGGCGCCATGGATGGCGCCATCGAGCCCCCATGGATGGGTTCACGGCGTGTCC
>NZ_JBMRGJ010000012.1:0-118215 GCF_049384325.1 Stenotrophomonas sp. CASM114
CAAGGTCCGAAGATCCCCTGCTTTCACCCGTAGGTCGTATGCGGTATTAGCGTAAGTTTCCCTACGTTATCCCCCACGACAGAGTAGATTCCGATGTATTCCTCACCCGTCCGCCACTCGCCACCCAGAGAGCAAGCTCTCCTGTGCTGCCGTTCGACTTGCATGTGTTAGGCCTACCGCCAGCGTTCACTCTGAGCCAGGATCAAACTCTTCACTTAAAACTACATGATCCGAAGATCAAAATTTAAAGCTGCAGATGATTGATTCTGGCAACGTATCGCTTGCTTTAAAACAATTAATAGTTGCTTGATCAAACGTCTGCAAGATGGACAATCATCCTTCCTGCAGGCGCCTTCACAAGATACCTGCGCATACTTTCAAAGATCCGGGGAAGTGGCCTCAGCGCCGTTCCCGTGTGCTGCGAAGTTTCCTTCGTAGCGAGCCGCCCATTATGCCAGACTTTTTCAGTCCGTCAACACCTTCGTTCGATCATCTCGTCCGGCGGTGGTGGGCACCCTGTTGTCGCTGAAGCCCCTTGGTGGCGACCCCTGCGACGGGGGAGGAGAAGTATGGCCCCATCCACATCGTTTGTGAAGGGGTTGTGGCGATTTTTTTCACCGGATGTTGCATCTGTTCATCCGTCGCGCTGCGGTAGGAACCCGCGAAGCGCAGCCAAGCGTAGGCTTGGCTCTACAAGAGCATAAGGAAGGGCCGGCTGGCGCCGGCCCTTCCCTGCTGTCAGGCAGTGACCAGGCGCACGCGGGCGAAAGTACGCTTGCCGACCTGCAGCAGGCCTTCGAAGCCCGGCTGCAGCACCTGCTGGCCATCTTCGACCACTTCACCGTCGACCTTGACCGCGCGCTCCTTGAGCTTGCGGTTGGCTTCAGAGTTGCTCGGGGTCAGGCCGGCCGCCGTCAGCAGCGCAGCGATACGCAGGCCTTCGGCCGGGATCGCCACCTCCTGCAGCGGCAGCTGGGTGATGTCGCCCTGCCCGGTCACCGCTGCTTCCCAGCCTGCAATGGCCTGCTCGGCCGCGGCGGCGCCGTGGAAACGGGTCGCCAGTTCACGCGCCAGGCGCAGCTTGACCACACGCGGGTTCAAGCCGCCATTGGCCACCTGCTCGCGCAGCTGCACGGCTTCGGCCTGGCTGATGTCGAAGGACAGCAGTTCGATCCAGCGCCACATCAGGGTGTCGTCCACCTTCATGGTCTTGGTGACGATGTCGATGGCCGGCTCGCTGATACCAATGTAGTTGCCCAGCGACTTGGACATCTTGTTGACGCCGTCCAGGCCTTCCAGCAGCGGCATGGTCAGCACCACCTGCGGCTTCTGGCCGTGGTGTTCCTGCAGGCCACGGCCCATCAGCAGGTTGAACTTCTGGTCGGTACCGCCCAGTTCGACGTCGGCCTCCAGGGCCACCGAATCGTAGCCCTGCACCAGCGGGTACAGGAACTCGTGGATGGCGATGGACTGCTGGGCGGCATAGCGCTTGGCGAAGTCGTCGCGCTCGAGCATGCGCGCCACGGTGTGCTGGCCGGCCAGGCGGATCATGTCGGCCGCGCCCATCTTGCCGAACCACTCCGAGTTGAAGCGGACTTCGGTACGGCTGCGGTCGAGCACCTTGAACACCTGTTCCTCGTAGGTACGGGCGTTGGCCAGCACGTCATCGCGGCTGAGCGGCTTGCGGGTCAGGCTCTTGCCGGACGGGTCGCCGATCATGCCGGTGAAGTCGCCGATCAGGAAAATGACCTGGTGGCCGAGGTCCTGGAACTGGCGCATCTTGTTCAGCAGCACCGTATGGCCCAGGTGCAGGTCGGGCGCGGTGGGGTCGAAGCCGGCCTTGATCCGCAGCGGACGGCCTTCCTGCAGGCGCGCACGCAGATCCTCGAGCTTGAGGATCTCGTCGGCACCACGGCCGATCAGGGCAAGGGCTTCTTCAATCGAGGACACGTGACTACTCCCGGCAACGCCGATTCTTGTGTGGGGTGTTAAAGCGAAGTTAACCCGATTGGCTTCACAAAAGCCAATGGGCACAAGGGTTTGACGCGGTTTTCTCAGGTGTCTATGGTAACCGGCGATCAGGCCCGCACTCCCAGGCCGCCAGGAAAAAACCGCCGATGCACAATTCCGAACAAGGGCGCGCACGCAAGCAGCGCTTCCAGGAACGCCTCCACGTCCTGCACGACAACACCCTGCATCGGAAGCTCAGGCAACATCTTCCCGCCGCCTTCAATGAGCGCTGGACCCGCCGCCATTGGATGCACGCCAGCCTGTTTGCGACCATCGGCGCCCTGGTGGCGACGATCGTCCCCGGTTTCTCGCACACCATCGATGCGCCTTACGCCGACAGCCACACCAGCCTGGCGCTGCCGTTGCCGCCGCTGACCATGGCCCGCCAGCAGCAGGTGCCGGGTGACAGCTGGCAGGTGCTGCGCGTGCAGCGTGGCCAGACCCTGAGCGACCTGTTCGACAAGGCTGGCATTCCGGCCACCACCCTGCACCGGGTGCTGGACCACCCCGGCGCGCGTGAGGCGTTGACCAAACTGCGCCCGGGTGCCGAGATCGCCTTCGACATGCCGCTGTCCGGCGACCTGCGCAGCATCCGTTTCGACCGCGATGCCGACAACCGCGTGGAACTGAGCCTGGCCGGCGATGACATCAAGGAGAAAGTGACCAAGCGCGAGTCCTCCACGCGCACCGTGGTCACCAGCGGCGAGATCACCAGTTCGCTGTATGCCGCGGCCCGACGGGCCGGGCTGTCGCCGTCGGCGATCGCGACGATGACCGACGACATCTTCAAGTACGACATCGACTTCTCCAAGGACCTGCAGCCGGGCGACCGCTTCAGCGTGGTGATGGATGAAACCTGGCGCGAAGGCGAGAAGGTGGACACCAGCAAGATCCTGGCGGCGACCTTCACCACCGGTGGCAAGACCTATTCCGGCTTCCGCTTCGACCGCAACGGCAAGTCCGAGTACTACGACATCAACGGCCGTTCGCTGAAGAAGAGCTTCATCCGCATGCCGATCCCGTTCGCGCGGCTGAGTTCGACCTTCGGCGCGCGCAAGCACCCGGTGCTGGGCAAGATGCGCATGCACAAGGGCGTGGACTACGCCGCGCGCACCGGCACTCCCATCATGGCCGCGGGCGATGCCCGCGTGCAGTTCGCCGGCGTGCAGCGCGGCTACGGCAACGTGGTGATCCTCGACCATGGCCGCGGCCACACCACCCTGTACGGCCACATGTCGCGCTTTGCGAACATCAGGACCGGCCAGCGCGTGGCCCAGGGCACGGTGATCGGCTACGTCGGTTCGACCGGCCTGGCGACCGGGCCGCACCTGCACTACGAATTCCGCGTCAACGGCGAGCACCGCAACCCGCTGACCGTGACCATGCCGCCGCCGGAACCGCTGAAGGGCGCCGAGCTGGTCGCCTTCCGCGCGCAGACCGCGCCGGCGATGGCGCGCATCCAGGGCATGGAGAAGCTGATCTACGCCGACGCCAGCCCGGCACCGACCAGCCGCGACGAGGCTGCGCCCGAGGTGGCCAGCGCCAAGGACAAGCAGGCGACCGGCCGCAAGCGCGGCTGAGCGTCTTGCGTTGACGAAGAAGGACGCGGCAGCCCAAGCTTGCCGCGTCCTTTTTTTATGCCTGCCATGAACACGACTGCCGACGCTGACGCCCCCCTGTACCTTGGCCTGATGTCGGGCACCAGCGCCGATGGCATCGATGCCGCGCTGGTGCAGTTCCCCGCCGGCGGTGGCTGCCGCTTCGTGCACGGCCTGACCGCCCGCTGGGAGCCGGTGCTGCGCGCGCGGCTGGTGGCGCTGGGCGAAGGTGGCCCGCTGGAGTCGCTGGAGGAACTGGGCGAACTGGACGCGCGGATCGCGATCAACTTCGCCGGGGCCGCCAATCAACTGCTGGCCGAGGCCGGCGTGGACCGCAGCCAGGTGCGCGCGATCGGCTCGCACGGCCAGACCGTGCGCCACCGCCCGCTGGCCGACCCGGCGTTCACCGTGCAACTGGGCGACGGCAACCGCATTGCCGAACTGACCGGGATCACGACGGTATCCGACTTCCGCCGCCGCGACGTGGCGGCCGGGGGCCACGGTGCGCCGCTGATGCCGGCCTTCCACCTGGGCATGCTGGGCACCGCCGACGAAGACCGCGCGGTGCTCAACCTGGGCGGCATCGCCAACCTGACGCTGATCCCGCGCGAAGGCGCGGTGCGTGGCTTCGATACCGGCCCGGCCAATGCGCTGATGGACGCCTGGTGCCAGCGCCATACCGGCCGCACCTTCGATGCCGATGGTGATTACGCTGCCAGTGGCACGTTGGACGAGGGCCTGCTGGCCGGCTGGCGCTCGGACCCGTGGTTCGCGCTGCCGCCGCCGAAGAGCACCGGGCGCGAACAGTTTCACCTGTCCTGGGCCGAAGCCCACATGGGGGAAGGCGAGTACGCCGCTGCCGATGTGCAGGCCACCCTGCTGGAGCTGACCGTGGCGACCGTGGCCGATGCGTTGCTGGCGCAGCAGCCGCAGACCCGGCGCCTGCTGGTCTGTGGCGGCGGTGTGCGCAACCGGCAGCTGATGAAGCGGCTGGCGGCGCGGCTGCCGGAGGTGCAGGTTGAGTCCAGCGCGGTGCATGGGCTGGACCCGGAGTACGTGGAGGCGATGGGTTTCGCCTGGCTGGCGCAGCGGACGATGGACGGGCTGGCGGGCAACCTGCCGAGCGTGACCGGGGCGACGGGCCCGCGGATCCTGGGGGCGATCCACCTGGCGTGAGGTGGGCCGTCCGCGCAGGTGAGGCGCCGTTGTAGAGCCGAGCCCTGCTCGGCTTCGCGCGGGCCAGGCCAGGAGCTGCCGGGCGTGGGCTCGGCGCTACAGCATGGCGGCGCGGCCGCTAATCGAAGCCCTGCCCTGCCGGCAGGGCCTGCAGGGCGGCAATCGCGGCGGAGAGGGCGTCCACTTCGGGATCGCCGAAGCCGGAGCGGACCTCCAGTTCACTGCTGAACAGCCCCTGCTCCAGCAAGGCGGCGCAGGTCTGTTCGTGGGTCCAGCCGCGGGCGACCGCGACCCGTCGGATGCGTTCCAGCAGCAGCGGGTCCAGGTCCCGCAGCACAACGTCGGCCATGCTCACTTCCCCGTTCGCAAGGCACCGCCCCCTCGGCGCGTCGGGGGCGATGATCCCGCAGTCCGGGCGGGCAGGCAATCAGGCGACCGGCGGCGGCCCGCGATCGGCGATCCGCGGCCACAGCCACGCCAGCAGCAGCAGGGTCGGCACCACGGTGATCGAGCTGAGGATGAAGAACGTGCTGTAGGACGTGGCTTCGACGATGTAGCCGGAGACGCCACCGACGAACTTGCCCGGCAGGTTGGCCAGCGAGACCAGCAATGCGTACTGGGTGGCGGTGAAGTTGCGGTCGGTCAGCGACGACATGAAGGCCACCAGCACGGTGCCGGCAAAGCCCTGGAACAGGTTGTCGGCACTGAGCGCGGCGTAGAACGCCCACAGCTTGCCCGGATTGTGCGCCATCAGCAGGAAGGCCAGGTTGGACAGCGCCACGCCCAGCGCGGCCACCAGCAGCATGCGGCGGAAGCCGAACGCAGCCACCGCGATGCCGCCAAGGAACGCGCCGCCGATGCCCATCCACACACCGAACAGCTTGGAGACGGTGGCGATGTCGGCCTTGTCGAACCCCGAGTCGAGATAGAACGGCCCGGCCATCACTCCGATCACCTGGTCGGGGAACTTGAACAGGCCGACGAAGGCCAGCAGCACCAGCGCCAGTGCCACGCCATTGCGGCTGAAGAAGCTGGAGATGGGCTGGACGAACGCTTCGGCAATATCGATGCGGCGCTGCACGGCGGTGGCCGGGCGCTGCGGTTCGGCGCACAGCAGGGTGGTGACGATCGGCAGCAGCATCAGCGCGGCCATCGCCAGGTAGGCGACGATCCAGCCTTCGAACTGGGCCAGGTACAGCGCGCCGGCACCGGCCAGGATCAGGCCGATCCGGTAGCCCAGGGTATAGGTGGCGGCCAGCGCCGCCTGGGCGGTCTGCGGCGCGATCTCGATGCGGTAGGCATCGACGGCCGAATCCTGGGTGGCGCCGGCGAACGACGCCACCAGCACCCACATCACCAACGGCCACACGCCCTGTTCGGGCCGCACGAAGGCCAGCGCGACCAGCCCGACCAGCACCAGCACCTGCGACACCAGCAGCCAGGAGCGGCGGCGGCCGAGCCGCCCCAGCAGCGGGAAGGCGTAGCGGTCCAGCAGCGGTGCCCACAGGAACTTGAGCAGGTAGAAGAAGCTGGCCAGGCTGATCAGGCCGATGCTGCCCAGGTCCAGGCCGACGTCGCGCAGGCGCGTGGACAGGGTCTGCGAGGCGATCAGCAGGAACGGCAGGCCACTGCCGAAGCCGAGCATGGCCATGGTCAGCGCCGACGGGGTACCGAAGGCGCGCTTGATGCCGGCCCAGCCCTTGTAGCTGACCGGCGTGGCGGCCTCGGTCACAGGTCGTAGTCCACGATGAACGGGGCGTGGTCGGAGAAGCGCTCGTCGCGGTAGATCGAACAGCTGCGCAGTCGGTCACGCAGGCCCGGGGTGATGAACTGGTAGTCGATGCGCCAACCGACATTGTTGGCACGGGCCGCGCCACGGTTGCTCCACCAGGTGTAGTCCTCGCCGGTGGGGTTGAGCAGGCGGTAGGCATCGGCCCACCCACGGCCGGCGGCGACATCGGTGGCCTGGCCGTGGTCGGCGCACAGCGCGTTGAGCCAGTCGCGCTCCTCCGGCAGGCAGCCGGAGTTCTTCTGGTTGGACTTCCAGTTCTTGATGTCCAGCGCCGAACGCACGATGTTCCAGTCACCGCACAGCACGTAGTCGCGGCCGCTGCGCGCCCACGCTTCGAGGATCGGCCGCAGCCATTCCATCACTTCGAACTTGAAGCCCTGGCGCAGGTCGCCCGAGCTGCCCGATGGGATATAGAAGGAAACCACGCTGAGATTGCCGTAGCGCGCCTCGATGTAGCGGCCTTCGTCGTCGAACGGCGCCCAGCCCAGCGAGGTGATGACCTGGTCCGGTTCGCGCTTGCTGTAGATCGCCACGCCGCTGTAGCCCTTCTTGGTGATGGCATCGTGATAGAAGCAGTGGTGGCCGTCCGGACGGAACATCGGGTCGGTCAGCTGGTCTTCCTGGGCCTTGGTTTCCTGGATGCACAGGACGTCGGCGTCCTGGGCACGGAACCAGTCGAGGAAGCCCTTGGTCGCGGCGGAACGGATGCCATTGGCGTTGAAACTGATGATGCGCATGCGGGGGACCTGCGGCGGGAAACCGGGCAAGCATACCGGTTGCCCGCAGGGCTGCGCAGTCCGCCAGGCCGGGCCTGGACGGCTTTCACATGGCGCTGGACGAGCGCGAAACGCCCAGCTGGATTAGGATTTGTGCTCCAAATGAAGATGAATCGAGTTTTGATGAGCGACCACCGCCACCGTTTCCTGCAGCTGGCCCTGACTGCCGACGCCCTGCGCTTCGGCCAGTTCACCCTCAAGTCCGGCCGGCTGAGCCCCTATTTCTTCAACGCCGGTCGTTTCGACTCCGGTTCGCTGCTGTCGCAGCTCGGCGCCTGCTACGCCGATGCCATCGATGCCACCGGGATCAAGTACGACGTGGTGTTCGGCCCGGCCTACAAGGGCATTCCGCTGGCCACCGCAATGGCCTGCGAGCTGGCCCAGCGTGGCCGCGACCTGCCGCTGTCGTTCAACCGCAAGGAAGCCAAGGACCATGGTGAAGGCGGCCAGCTGATCGGCGCCGACCTGAATGGCAAGCGCGTGCTGATCGTCGATGACGTGATCACCGCCGGTACCGCGATCCGCGAAGCGCTGGGCATCATCCGCGCTGCCGGCGGCACCCCGGCCGGCATCGTGGTGGCACTGGACCGCCAGGAGATCGCCTCGGAAGCCGACCGTCGCTCGGCGGCACAGTCGGTGGCCGAAGAAGCCGGCATTCCGGTGATCGCCGTGGCATCGCTGGCCGATCTGCTTGATTTCGCCTCCGGCAACCCGGAACTTGTCGGTTACCGGCAGCCGCTGGAAGCCTACCGGGCCCAGTACGGCGTCCGTTCGATCCGCTGACCGACCAGGGGAAAGGTCATGTCCCGAGTTCCTGCTGTTCTCTTTGCCGGCCTGCTGCTGGCCGTGCCGTTCACCGTGCCGGCGCAGTCGCGCGACGGCGGCAAGGTGGAAAAGAAGCTGTACTGCTGGAACGAGGGCAAGGAGCGGATCTGCAGTGATTCGCTGCCGGCCGATGCGGTAAATCACGCCCGCGAGGAGTTCAACGCGAAGAGCGGCCTGCGCAATGCGCAGGTCCAGCGCGCGTTGACCGACGAGGAGCGCGCCGCAGCCAGCACCGTGGCACAGCAGCAGCAGCTGGACCTGATGGCCGAGCAGACCCGCCAGCGCACCGAGCAGGCGATGCTGTCCACCTATGGCAGCGAGGACGACCTGCGCCGGGTGTTCGCCGAACGCCAGGAAGTGCTGGACAACAACCTGAAGACCGCCGAGTACAACGTCACCAGCCTGCGCGAATCGCTGGTGGCGCTGCTGGCGGCCGCCGGTGACCGCGAACTGGCCGGTGGCAAGGTGGCCGACAAGCAGGCCGAGGCGATCCGTCAGCGGCACGTGCAACTGCAGTCGCAGCAACGCCTGCAGGCCGGATTCCTGCAGCAGCAGCAGGCGCTGAAGGCCGAGATCGACAGCACGCTGCAGCGCTATCGCGAGCTGAAGGGCGTGGCGCAGGCGAGCCAGGCGCCGTGATTCGCCTGTAGCGTCGGGCCACGCTCGACTCCGCGTGACCTTGGGAAAGGACAGCCAAGCATGGGCTCGGCTCTACAGCAGGCGGCGCCTGGTTACGGGTTGGCCCACGGAATTTATGCACTCTTTACGCGTCGGCCCGGTCCGGCGCGTAGTGCGTTTATGGGCGGCAGGACGACGATGACGGCCTGAGGTGGAGGGGTTCCACCAGGTCGCTATTGAAATGTCCCCCTGGCTGTCTTTGTTGTGTGGCGTGCTGGTGCTGGTCGCCGCCGCCTATCTTCTCTATGTCGTGCTGCGGCCCGAATCGTTCTAACGGAGCCGGCCATGACTGAGATGCTTGTCATTCTTGCCGCCAGCCTGCTGCTGGCGTGGCCGCTGGGCCTGTACCTGGCCCGCGTGATGCGCGGCACGCCGATGAAGGTCGACGTGCTGTTCAACTGGATCGAAAAGCCGTTGTACAAGGTGTTCGGCGTCGATCCCTCGCGCGCGATGTCCTGGCGCGGCTACGTGCTGGCCTTCGTGCTGAGCAACGTGGTGGTCGCTGTGTTGACCCAGGCGGTGTTCATGACCCAGGCCTGGTTGCCACTGAACCCGGACCAGATCCCGAACATGCGCTGGGACACCGCGCTGCACACGATGATCTCGTTCCTGACCAACACCAACCAGCAGCACTATTCGGGCCAGGCGCAGCTGTCCTACCTCTCGCAGATGACCGGCATCACCGGCCTGCAGGTGGTGACGCCGATGATGGGCCTGGCGCTGGCGGTGGCGACGCTGCGCGCGTTGTTCTCGCGTGCGCCGCAGGCTGCGGCGGCCACCGGTGCCGGCGATGACCGCCAGGTGGCGGTAGGCAACTACTACGTGGACGTGGTGCGCCTGTGCGTGCGTTTCCTGTTGCCGCTGTGCCTGGTGTGGACCCTGCTGCTGACCAGCCAGGGTGTGCCGTCGACGATGGCCGGTGGCCCGCAGGCCACGCCGATCGATGCCAGCGCCGGCATGACCGGACAGAAGCTGCCGCTGGGCCCGGTGGCGGCGATGGTCGCGGCCAAGCAGCTTGGCGCCAACGGTGGCGGCTGGTACGGCCCGAACAGCAGCTTCCCGCTGGAGAACCCGACCCCGCTGTCGAACGCGCTGGAAATCGTCGGCATCCTGCTGGTGCCGATGGCGGTGATCTTCATGATCGGCGCGTTCACCGGCCGGCGTCGCTTCGGCGCCCTGGTGTTCAGCTGCATGCTGGGCATGTCGCTGCTTTCCACCGGCGCGATGATGTGGAGCGAAGGGCATAGCGCCAGCGCCGCCACCCCGCTGCTGATGGAAGGCAAGGAGGTGCGCTTCGGCGCCGACGGCACGGCGCTGTGGGCGGCGGTGACTACCCAGGTCTCCAATGGCTCGGTGAACGGCATGCACGATTCGCTGGCGCCGCTGAGCGGTGGCATCGCGATGGTCAACATGCTGGTCAGCGCGATCTGGGGCGGCATCGGCTGTGGCCTGCAGCAGTTCATCGTCTATCTGCTGCTGGGTGTGTTCCTGGCCGGGTTGATGACCGGGCGCACGCCGGAACTGTTCGGCCGCAAGCTGGAGACGCCCCAGGTGCGCCTGCTGGCCCTGCTGGTGCTGCTGCAGCCGATCACCCTGCTGGTGTTCACTGCGATCACCCTGGCCGTGCCCGGCCTGGCCGGCACCTCCAACCCCGGCTTCCATGGCATCAGCCAGGTGTTCTACGAGTATGTCTCGGCCTACGCCAACAACGGTTCGGGCTTCGAAGGACTGGGTGACGCCACGCTGTGGTGGAACCTGAGCTGCTCGCTGGTACTGCTGCTGGGCCGCTTCCCGCTGCTGATCATTCCGCTGGTGGTGGCCGCACAGCTGGCCGCCAAGCGCCAGGCGCCGGAGTCTGCCGGCAGCCTGCAGATCGAAACCCCGACCTTCGCCCTGACCCTGGTCTCGGTGATCGTCATCCTGACCGTGCTGCAGTTCATGCCGGCGCTGGTACTCGGCCCGATCGCCGATCACCTGAGCCTGGGACTGCGCTGAGGACACCCTGATGAGTACCCAAGCAAGTTCAACCCGTAGTACCCATGCACCGCGCCCTGCCCTGCTTGATGGCGCCGGCCTGCGCCGTGCGCTGGTCGAAGCGGTGCGCAAGCTGGCGCCGATGCATCTGGTGCGCAGCCCGGTGATGGCGGTGGTGATGGCCGGCACGATCGTCGCCGCGATCGTCACCCTGACCGGCAATGCACCGCTGGGCTTCGGCCTGGCAGTGACCGCCATCCTGCTGGTGACCGTGCTGTTCGGCAATTTCGCCGAGGCAGTGGCCGAAGCGCGTGGCCGTGGCCAGGCCGCCTCGCTGCGCCGTGCCCGCCAGGACCTGGTGGCGCGCCGGCTGGCGGCGCCGCAGCCGGGCGCAGCCGAAGCCCAGGTGCCTGCCGCCGAGCTGCGCCCGGGCGACCATGTGATCGTCAGTGCCGGTGAGCTGGTGCCGGCCGATGGCGAGATCGTGCAGGGCCTGGCCACCATCAACGAAGCGGCAGTGACCGGCGAATCGGCACCGGTGCTGCGCGAGGCCGGTACCGACCGTTCCGGTGTGATCGGTGGCACCAAGGTGCTGTCCGACCAGATCATCGTGCGGGTGACCGCCGAGCCGGGCCACAGCTTCCTGGACCGCATGATCGCGCTGGTGGAAGGTGCCAATCGCCAGAAGACCCCCAACGAGATCGCGCTGACCCTGCTGCTGGCGGCGATGACGCTGACCTTCCTGGTGGTGGTGGCCACGTTGCCGGCGATCGGCGCGGCCGTGGGCGTGCAGGTCGATCCACTGCTGCTGATCGCACTGCTGGTGTGCCTGATCCCGACCACCATCGGCGGCCTGCTGCCGGCCATCGGCATCGCCGGCATGAACCGTGCGCTGGCTGCCAACGTGCTGGCCAAGTCGGGCAAGGCGGTGGAAGTGGCCGGCGACGTCGACGTGCTGCTGCTGGACAAGACCGGCACCATCACCTACGGCGACCGCCAGGCCAGCCACTTCCATCCGCTGGCCGGCATCGACGCCAGCCAGCTGCGCGAGGCCGCACTGCTGTCCTCGCTGGCCGACCCGACCCCGGAAGGCAAGTCGATCGTGCGCCTGGCGCGCGAACAGGGCTGCGCCACCGCCGAGCCGGACCGTGCCGACTACCTGGCGTTCAGTGCCCAGACCCGGATGTCCGGCGTCGATCTGGAACACGGGCGGCAGATCCGCAAGGGCGCTGCCGATGCGATCCGCGCCCACGTGCAGGCGCTGGGCGGCAACGTGCCGGCTGAACTGGCCGGCCGCGTCGAACAGGTCGCGCGCAATGGCGCCACCCCGCTGGTGGTGGCCGAGGGCCGCCACGTGCTGGGCGTGATCGAGCTGTCGGACGTGGTCAAGCACGGCATGCGCGAGAAGTTCGCACAGCTGCGGGCGATGGGCATCCGCACGGTGATGATCACCGGCGACAACCCGCTGACCGCTGCCGCCATCGCCGCCGAAGCCGGTGTCGATGACTACATCGCCGAGGCGCGTCCGGAAGACAAGCTGGCACGCATCCGCCAGGAACAGGCCGGTGGCCGCCTGGTGGCGATGGTGGGCGATGGCACCAACGATGCTCCCGCGCTGGCCCAGGCCGACATCGGCCTGGCGATGAACTCCGGCACGCAGGCGGCGAAGGAGGCCGGCAACATGGTCGACCTCGATTCAGACCCGGCCAAGCTGCTGGCAGTCGTGGAAGTGGGCAAGCAGCAGCTGATCACCCGCGGTGCGCTGACCACCTTCTCGCTGGCCAACGACGTGTCCAAGTACTTCGCGATCCTGCCGGCGCTGTTTGCCGCTGCGGTTCCGGCCATGGCCGCACTGAACGTGATGCAGCTGTCGAGCCCACGCAACGCGGTGCTGGCGGCGCTGATCTTCAACGCGCTGGTGATTCCCGCGCTGATCCCGCTCGCCCTGCGTGGCGTGCGCTTCCGCCCGGCCACGGCCACCGCGCTGCTGCGCCGGAACATGCTGGTGTACGGCCTCGGCGGCGTGCTGTTGCCGTTCGCGGCGATCAAGCTGATCGACCTCTTCCTTGTCCTGGTATTCGGCGCATGAACCGTTCTGCTTCCACCTCCACCACCCTGCCCCACGAACCGAAGGCCGAAGCCCGCGTGGCCAGCCTGCAGGACGGCGCCGGCTGGCGCCCGGCGATCGGCCTGGGCCTGGCCACCCTGCTGCTGGCCGGCGCGGTCTACGCCGGCATCGCCACCGGTTTCGCCGGCCTGGCCTACCCCACCCAGGCCGAGGGCAGCCTGCTGCGCGACGGCAACGGCCAGGTGCGCGGCTCGGCCTGGCTGTCGCAGCCGTTCACCGGCGATGGCTACTTCCAGGCACGGCCGTCGGCGGCCAACTACGACCCGATGGCCGCGGCCGGTTCCAACCTGGCGCGCAGCAACCCGGCGCTGGCCGAGCGTGTTGCCGCCAGCACGGCTGCGGTGGCCGCGCGCGAAGGTGTCGCCCCGGCGCAGGTGCCGGCCGACCTGGTCACCCAGTCCGGCGGCGGGCTGGATCCGCAGCTGTCGCCGGCGGCGGCGCAGCTGCAGGTGGCACGCGTGGCACGTGCCCGCGGCCTGCCGGTCGAGCGCGTGCAGGCCTTGGTGCAGGCACATACTGAAGGGCGCCAGTGGGGCGTGTTCGGCCAGCCGCGGGTGAACGTGGTGACGCTGAACTTCGCGCTGGACCATGCGGCCAAGGCGCCGTGATGCCGGCCTGCATCGGCTGCGCGCACAATGGCGGCCATGACAGCGGCCCCCATGACTGATGCGCGTACCCGCCAGGCCGATGCCCTGGTGGAAGGCCTGCAACGCGAAGCCGGTGGCAAGCTGACCGTGTTCCTCGGCGCTGCGCCGGGTGTGGGCAAGACCTACACCATGCTGACCCGTGCCCAGGAGCAGCTGCGCCGCGGCGTGGACCTGGTGGTCGGGCTGGTGGAAACCCATGGCCGCGCCGAAACCCAGGCCCTGCTGGAAGGTCTGCCGCAGCTGCCGTTGAAGGACGTGGCCTATCACGGCCACGCCCTGCAGGAGATGGACCTGGATGCCGTGCTGGCACGGCATCCAGCGCTGGTGCTGGTGGACGAACTGGCCCATCGCAATGCGCCCGGCAGCCGCCATGAGCGGCGCTGGCAGGATGTGATGGAGCTGCTCGACGCCGGCATCGACGTCTGGACCACGGTCAACATCCAGCATCTGGAAAGCCTCAACGACGTGGTGATGCGCATCACCGGCGTGCGGGTCAGCGAGACCGTGCCCGATGGCGTGCTCGATCGCCTGCACGACATCGTGCTGGTCGATCTGCCGCCACGCGAACTGATCGCGCGCCTGCAGCAGGGCAAGGTCTATGTGCCCGAACAGGCCGCGCAGGCGCTGCAGGCGTTCTTCTCGCCGGCCAACCTGACCGCCCTGCGTGAGCTGGCGATGCAGGAAGCCGCCGATCGCGTCGACAGCAGCCTGCGTGAAACCCGCGCCGCACGGGGCGAAGGCAACCTGCCGCTGCGGCGCGGCGTGCTGGTGGCCATCGATGGCGGCGGCCAGAGCGAGTACCTGGTACGGGTGGCGCGCCGCATCGCCGAGCGCCGCGACGCACCGTGGACGGTGGTGACCGTGCAGGGCCGGCGCCAGGACGAGGCCACGCGGCGCGAGATCGATGCGGCCTTCGCCCTGGCACGTCGCCTGGGAGGCGACGCCGAACTGCTGCATGGATCGAGCATCGCCGATGCCCTGCTGGACCATGCAGCGCACAACGGTGTATCGACCCTGGTGCTGGGGCGGACCCGTGAGCGCCCGCTGGCGCGGATGTTCAACCGAACCCTGACCCAGCAGCTGATCCAGCGCGGGGCGCACTACGAGATCACCATCATCAGCACGCCGCAGGCCCGGGCGCGCTCGCGCCGCGAAGGTCTGCTGCCACCGATGCGCGGCATCAGCTACGAGCCGGTACAGGCACTGATCGCCACCGCGCTGGCCTGTGCGGTGGCTTGGCTGGCCGAACGCTGGGTCGGCATGGCCGACCTGTCGATGGTGTTCATCGTGGCAGTGGTGCTGGTGGCGGCGCGCACGCGTGCCAGCGTGGCGGTGATGGCGGCGATCCTGTGCTTCCTGGCCTACAACTTCCTGTTCATCGCGCCCCGCTTCACCTTCGCCATCGGTGCGCGCCAGGGCGTGATCACCGTGTTCCTGTTCCTGGCCGCCGCCTTGGTGGCCGGACGGCTGGCCTCGCGCCTGCGCATGCAGGTCATTGCGCTGCGTGCGGCCAATCGCCATGCACGTGCACGCCAGCAGCTGGGCCGTCAGCTGGCCAGCGCCGCTGGCAACGGCGAGGTGGCACAGGCAGGTCGGCATGCCTTGGAGCAGGCGATGGATGTGCCGGCGTGGCTGCGGATCGGCGCGGACACTGCCGCCGGTGGCCGCAGCCAACCCGGCGATACCGACCTGGCTGCCGCCGACTGGGCGCTGCGCCACGGCCAGCCCAGCGGCCGCTTCACCGACACCCTGGCCGGTGCGCAGTGGTGGTTCCTGCCATTGCTGGATGGCGAAGATCGCGCGATCGGCGTGGCCGGCCTGTACCTGCCCGGCGCACAGGCACGCCTGCTGCCCGAACAGCGGCAGCTTGCCGAAGCGATGGTCGATGACATCGCACAGGCCGCACTGCGTACCCGGCTGGTGGCCGAACTGGAACAGGCGCATGTCAGCAACGAGACCGAGCGGTTGCGCTCGGCCCTGCTCTCTTCGGTGTCGCACGACCTGCGCTCTCCACTGGCGGCGATGATCGGTTCGGCCGACAGCCTGGCCAGTTACGGCGCGGCGATGGACACGGCTGATCGCCGTGCCCTGCTGGACACCATCCTGGTCGAAGGCGAGCGGCTGGACCGCTACATCCAGAACCTGCTGGACATGACCCGCCTGGGCCACGAAGGACTGAAGATCAACCGTGACTGGATCGGCGTGGACGAACTGATCGGCTCGGCCGCACGGCGCCTGCAGCGCTACCAGCCCAAGGTGCGGCTGGAGCTGGACATTCCGTCCACGCTGGCGCCGATCTGGGTACACCCGGCGCTGGTCGAACAGGCCGTGTTCAACGTGATGGAGAACGCGGCCAAGTTCTCGCCGCCCGACGCCGCCGTGCAGGTGCAGGCGCGCGAACTGGACGGCCAGCTGCGCATCGACGTGATCGATGCCGGCCCCGGCATTCCCGACGACGAGCGCGCGCGCATCTTCGACATGTTCTACAGCGTCGAGCGCGGCGACCGCGGCCGCCACGGCACCGGCCTGGGCCTGACCATCTGCCAGGGCATGATCGGCGCACATGGCGGCAGCGTGCAGGCGCTGCCCGGACGCGACGGTCGCGGTACCCTGATCCGCATCACCCTGCCCCTGCTCAAGCCAGCCTCCCACGATGAGCCCGACCCCGATTGATGCCAGCGTGCCGGCCGCGCGCGTGCTGGTGATCGATGATGAAACCCAGATCCGCCGGTTCCTGGACATCAGCCTGCGCGCGCAGGGCTACCAGGTGCGACAGGCCGCCACCGGCCAGGAAGGCCTGCAGCTGGCCGCCAGCGAGGACATGGACCTGGTGATCCTGGATATCGGCCTGCCGGACATGGAAGGCCACGAGGTACTTGAACAGCTGCGGCAGTGGAGCCAGGTGCCGGTGATCATGCTGACCGTGCGCGCCGGCGAAGCCGAGAAGGTGCGCGCACTGGATACCGGCGCCAACGACTACGTGACCAAGCCGTTCGGCACGCAGGAACTGATGGCGCGGGTGCGGGCGCTGCTGCGCACGCGCAGCGTACCCAGTGATGGCACGCCGCCGGTGTTCGACGACGGCCACCTGCGCGTGGACCTGGTGCGCCGCGAAGTCGCCCTGCAGGGTGAACCGGTGGCGTTGACCCGCAAGGAATACGCGTTGCTGTCGCTGCTGCTGCGCAATGCCGGGCGGGTAGTGACACAGCCGCAGATCCTGCAGGAGATCTGGGGGCCGACCCACCAGCACGATACCCATTACCTGCGCATCCTGGTCGGCAAGCTGCGGCACAAGCTGGGCGATTCGGCGCTGGATTCACGCTACCTGTTCACCGAACCGGGCGTGGGCTTGCGATTCAAGGGGTGAGGGTGTGCCGACCAACGGTCGGCACCCACCAAAGCAAATTCGGAAGAGCATCCACGCATGGCGTGGATCTCTGCTGTGTCGACCAAGGTCGACACCTACCAAGAGCAGTTCATGCGGTTCGGACAGATCGCGGAAATCTGTCGAAGGCGGGGTGGGTCCGGTTGCGGGGGCGTGAGCCGCATGGATGCGGCGACCGAGCTTACATGGGTGAGGGCGCTTTGCTTGCGAAGCACTGCTTCGCAAGCGCCCGAACGCCCAGCCGCCAGCGGCTGGGCCGGGCCCCGGAGGGGGACTTGCAGCGTCCCCCGTAACCGGCCCCACCCCGCATCCTACGGATAGCCGGCCTTTGACGTTGACGTTGATTCGGCGGGTGCCGGGCGCCGCCCGGCCCCACCTCAGAACCCCAGCGGGGTGTCGCCCAGCACCGGCTGCAGCTGGCTGCGGAACAAGGCCTTGATGCGCTCCAGTGCGGCTTCGTCGTTGCCTTCGAAGCGCAGCACCAGCACCGGCGTGGTGTTGGAGGCGCGCACCAGGCCCCAGCCATCGGCGAAGTCCACGCGCAGGCCATCGATGGTCGACAGGCGGCCCCCCACATACGGGTTGTCCGGCGACTGCGCCGCCGCCACCAGCATCGCCACCAGCGCATGCGGCGTCCCGTCGGCCACCGCTACCTTCAGCTCCGGCGTGGCGACCATCTCCGGCAGTTCGCCCAGTACTTCGTCCGGGGTTTCCTCGCGCTGGGCCAGGATCTCCAGCAGGCGCGCAGCGGCGTACAGGCCGTCGTCGAAACCGAACCAGCGTTCCTTGAAGAAGAAGTGGCCGCTCATCTCACCAGCCAGCTCGGCATCGGTCTCGCGCATCTTCGCCTTCATCAGCGAATGCCCGGTCTTCCACATCAGCGGGCTGCCACCGTTGCGCAGCACATGGTCGGACAGCTTGCCGGTGCACTTGACGTCGTAGATCACCATCGCGCCCGGATTGCGCATCAGCACGTCGGCAGCGAACAGCATCAGCAGGCGGTCGGCATAGATGATCCTGCCTTCGCCGGTGACCACGCCCAACCGGTCGCCATCGCCATCGAAGGCTACGCCGAGGTCGGCGCCGAAGCGCTTGACCGTCTGCACCAGGTCTTCCAGGTTGGCCGGCTCGCTCGGGTCGGGATGATGGTTGGGGAAGGTGCCATCGACATCGCAGTACAGCGGAATGACGTCGGCGCCGATTGCTTCCAGCAGCTGCGGGGCCAGTGCGCCGGCCACGCCATTGCCGGCATCGGCCACGACCTTCAGCGGACGGTCCAGCTGCACGTCATCGGCGATGCGCTGGATGTAGTCGGCACTGACATCGCGCTGCTGGTAGTCACCCGGCTCGGCGGACTGCACCAGGCGGCCCTCGACGATGCGCTGGTAGAGGTCGGTGATCGCATCGCCGGACAGCGTCTCGCCGCCGATCACCACCTTGAAGCCGTTGTACTCGGGCGGGTTGTGGCTGCCGGTGACCGCCACGCAGGTGCCGGTACGCAGATGGAAGGCGGCGTAGTACACGAGCGGGGTCGGCGCCAGGCCGATGTCGATCACCGCGCAGCCGGCACGGCGCAGGCCCTCGGCCAGCCCGGCCGTCAGCTCGGGTCCGGACAGGCGGCCATCGCGCCCGATCACCACCTCGCGCAGGCCCTGCTCCAGTGCCACGGTGCCGATGGCCTGGCCGATCAGCGCCGCGGTCTTCGGTGTCAGTTCGCTGCCCACCATGCCGCGGATGTCATAAGCGCGGAAGATGCCGGCGGCCAGCTCTTCGGCAGGCACCGGCGGTGGCGGCGGTGGCGTGGCATCGCCACTGCCGGTCACGGCGGCCACCGGTGGCGGCGCCTGCTGCAGGCTCTCGCTCAGGGTCGGGCCATGGTCGGCCTCGGACGCGGCGGCGCGGCGCGGCAACGGCAGCGACTTCGGCAGCCGGTCGCGCCCCACCACCAGCAACACGGCAATGAACGCCAGCAGCAACGCCACAATGGCGCTGGCCAGCGCGCCCAGGCCGAGCGGACCGGCCTCGACATTCGGCACCGACGCGACCAGCCGCAACGGCGTGCCTGCAACCGGGCGCGCCAGCGCTTCCGCGCTTTCGGCCAGGCTCGGGTCGCCCTGGGTGACCAGATCGAATGCTCCCTGGCGCAGGCCGAGGAAGCCGGCGGACGGCGCGCTGACCTGGTCGAGCGGCGACGTCAGCCGCAGCAGCGGTTGGCGGACATAGATGACGGCCGGCCCCAGGCTGCCCAGCTGCACCGGCGCGGCCAGGCCCAGGCGGTTGCCGCCGCCGTCGCGGACCACGCGCAGGCTTGGCCTGGCCTCGGCCAGCGCCGCTTCCAGCAGCGCCAGGCGGGAATACCCGAAGGTGGCCGGATCGGCATAGGCGTTGGCCAGATCGGCCGCCAGCACCTCGACCTGCTCGACCCCGGTCCAGCTCTCGCGAACGGCCAGCGCCGCCGCAGCGGCGTCGCCGGCCTGCAGCGCCTGCTGCACGCGATCGTTCTTCAACTGCTGCTGCAGCTGCTGCAACTGGCCCGCAGCAGCCTGCTGCAGGCCCTGCACGGCCTGATCACGCGCCTCTTCCAGCGCCTGCCCGTTGGCCTCCTGCCGCCATTGCTGCACCGCGCTCCATCCGAACCAGCCGGCCAACAGGATCAACAGCACCCCCAGTAGAGGTGCACTGCGACCCAACGACCGTCCCCGCTGTCCTTCCCCGATGCCGCTCATCGATGTCCCCTGTCAACGCACCCCGGTATGGCCGAATCCACCCGCGCCCCGCACGCTGTCGGTGAAAGTATCCACTACCTGCAGGCTGACGCGGGCGATGGGAACCACCACCAGCTGCGCGATGCGATCGCCCGGCTCGATGGTGAAGGCCTCGCGGCCACGGTTCCAGACGCTGATCAGCAGCGGCCCCTGGTAGTCGGCATCGATCAGGCCGGTACCGTTGCCCAGCACGATGCCATGCCGATGGCCCAGCCCGGAACGCGGCAGGATCACCGCGCACAGGTTCGGGTCGGCAATATGGATGGCCAGGCCGCTGGGCACCAGCGCGGTGTCGCCCGGCTGCAGGGTCAGCGCGGTATCCAGCGCCGCGCGCAGGTCCATGCCGGCACTGGCCTCGGTGGCATAGGCCGGCAGCGGCCAGCTGTCGCCGAAGCGCGGATCGAGCAGCTTGACCTGCAGCGGGTGGGAAGTGGATGCCTGGGTCATGCCTGGAGTCTCCGCGCGATCAGCGCCAGCAGTTGTTCGGCCAGCTCGCGCTTGGAAGTGGCCGGGAATACCTGTTCGCCGTCCTGCCAGAAGGCCGTGGCGGCATTGTTGTCGCTCTCGAAACCGCCGCCACTGATGCCGACCTGGTTGGCGATCACCAGGTCCAGGCGCTTGTCGACCAGTTTGCCGCGCGCGTATTTCTCCACGTCGTGGGTCTCGGCGGCGAAGCCGACCACCAGCTTCAGCGACTGCGTCTGTGCAGCGACTTCGGCGAGGATGTCCGGCGTACGCACCAGTTCGATCACCAGCGACTGGCTGTCGGCGGTCTTCTTCAGCTTCTGCGCGGCGACCTGGCGCGGCGTGTAGTCGGACACCGCGGCGGCACCGATATAGATGTCGGCGGGCAGCGACTTCAGTACGGCATCGCGCATCTGCGCGGCCGAGCGCACGTCGATACGCTGCACGCCCGGCGGCGTCGGCAGCTGTACCGGACCGCTGACCAGCACCACCTGCGCGCCCAGCGCGGCAGCAGCGGCGGCCAGGGCAAAGCCCATCTTGCCGCTGCTGCGGTTGCCGACGTAACGCACCGGATCGATGTCTTCGTAGGTCGGGCCGGCACTGATCAGCAGGCGCAGCCCCTGCAGGGCACGGGTTTCCGGCGCGGCAACCGTCGCAGCGGCGCCGCCATTGGCGGCCAGCGCGGCCACGATGTCGCCGGGTTCGGCCAGCCGGCCGGGACCGGATTCACCTTCGGCCAGCGGGCCATCGACCGGGCCGATCACCTGCGCACCACGCTGGCGCAGCAGGGCGATGTTGGCCTGGGTGGCCGGATGCAGCCACATGCGATGGTTCATCGCCGGGCAGATCGTCAGCGGTGCGGTGCTGGCCAGGCACAGGGTGCTGACCAGGTCATCGGCATGGCCCTGGGCCAGCCGGGCCAGCAGATCGGCGGTTCCCGGCGCGACCACGATGCGGTCCGCCCAGCGGGCCAGCTCGATGTGGCCCATGGCCTGTTCGGCGGCGCTGTCCCACAGCGTGGTGCGGGTCGGCTGCCCGGACAGGGCCTGGAAACTGAGGGGGGTGACGAACTGCTGGGCGCCGGCGGTCATCGCCACCTGCACCTGGGCGCCCGCATCACGCAGGCGTCGCACCAGTTCCAGGGCCTTGTAGGCCGCGATCCCGCCTCCGACGCACAACAGCAGTTTCTGGCCTTCCAGCGCGCGGCCGGGCGCGGGGGAAGCGTTGGGGGAGTCAGCCACCTGGAATTCCTGTGCAAACGAGGGCATTAGCTTACCCGATGGTCGGTAATGTCCCGGTGCACAGCGCACATAGCGGGCAGCTATCAGCAGATGGGACTTGCACCACAGCGCTTCCGGGGTTCAAGACACTGCGATTCGGAACTTTCCTATACCTGTAGGCCGGCCACGTTTGCAGAATCGTCAGTGGCCGCCGCAGGTGTGCCGCTTCGCTTTTCGAGGATTCCGCGTGCACCCGCGCATCATCATCGCCGACGACCATCCCGTCGTCCTGCACGGCATCCGCATCGTGCTGCAGACCCACCTGATGGAGGTCGTCGGCAGCGCGCGTGACGGCGCCGAGCTGCTGCAGCTGGTCGAGCACCACGGCTGCGACGCGGTGCTGACCGACCTCTCCATGCCGGGCACCGGCCCGGATGGCCCGGAACTGATCGCTGAACTGCGCGCACGCCACCCGCACATGCCCGTGGTGGTGCTTACCGGCGCCCGCCACCCCGGCCTGCTCGATGGCCTGCTGCGTGAGGGTGTCAGCGGCCTGGTCGACAAGTGCGCCGATTTCGGCGAGTTGCCGCAGGCCCTGAACGCGGCCATGGCAGGGCAGGTGTTCGTCTCGCAGCAGCTGCGCCACCACCTGCAGGCGCGCGACCTGATGTTCGCGCGCGAACCGGCGGCGCTGTCCGCCCGCGAACAGGAAGTGCTGGACCTGTTGGCCGCCGGGCTGAAAGTGAACGCCATCGCCGTCCACTGCGGCCGCAGCCCCAAGACGATCAGCCGGCAGAAGGCCGAGGCCAAGCGCAAGCTGGGGCTGCAGAACAACCAGGAGCTGTTCGCCTACCTGCAGTCGCGACGCGACTGAGGCAACGGCCGACCCGGGCATGCGTCCTGCCCTGATGGGCCGCATCGCCCCCACTGGCGATGATGCAGGCATGCCCATCCACGACTGGCCCGAACAGGAACGTCCCCGCGAGAAGCTGATCGCACGCGGCCCCGCCACGCTGTCCGACGCAGAACTGCTGGCACTGTTCCTCGGCTCCGGCTTCGGTGGACGCGATGCGGTGCAGACCGCGCGCGACCTGCTGCAGGCGCACGGTCCCCTGCGTGTGCTGCTGGACCGCCCGGCCCGCGAGCTGGCCCGGTTGCCGGGGCTGGGCCCTGCTCGAAGCTGTGCACTGGCCGCCGGGCTGGAACTGGCCCACCGCTATCTGGCGGCCGAACTTCAGCAGGGCGAGGCCGTCGGCAACAACCCGGCTGCGGTCGGCCGCTATCTGCAGCACCGCCTGCGCGGCCAGGCCCGCGAGATCTTCATGGCGCTGTTCCTGGACAACCGCCACCGCCTGATCGCCTGCGAAGAACTGTTCCAGGGCACCATCAATGCCGCCCCGGTCTATCCCCGCGAGGTGGTGCGGCGAGCCCTGCTGCACAATGCGGCAGCGGTGATCCTCAGCCACAATCACCCTTCCGGCGACCCCGAGCCCTCCGGCGCCGACACCCGCATCACCGATGAACTGCAGCAGGCGCTGGCACTGGTGGACGTGCGCCTGCTCGACCACTTCGTCGTCGGCGAGGGCCGCCCCGTTTCATTTGCTGAACGGGGCCTGCTGTCCCCGCCCCAGCCGCGCCTGTTCGGCTGAACGGCCCTGGTCAGGGCCGGGCGGGCGCCCCGCAGGCATGTCCTGGTCAGCGTGGGCGCGGGCATCTGCGCTAAAATGGGCGATTCCGCCGCTCATTCTCACAGCAGGCCTCGTGAAAAATCTCCTCCGCGCCCTGATCAGCCAAGGCATCGAAGCCTTGCGCGCCAATGGCACCCTGCCCGCCGACTCCCTGCCGCCGGACTTCGTGGTCGAGCGCCCGAAGACCCGTGACCACGGCGACTTCGCCACCAACGCCGCGATGCTGCTGGCCAAGGCCGCGCGCAGCAATCCGCGCGCACTGGCACAGGCGCTGGTCGAGGCGCTGCCGCGCAGCGAGGACGTCAGCAAGGTCGAGATCGCCGGCCCCGGCTTCATCAACTTCCATCTGGCCCCGGCCGCGTACCAGCGCGAAACCGCCTCGGTCATCAAGGAAGCCCACGACTACGGCCGCAACCTGTCCGGCAATGGCCGCACGGTGGGCGTGGAGTATGTGTCGGCCAACCCGACCGGCCCGCTGCATGTCGGCCATGGCCGCGCAGCGGCGATCGGCGACTGCGTGGCCCGCGTGCTCGATGCCAACGGCTGGAACGCCAAGCGCGAGTTCTACTACAACGACGCTGGCGTGCAGATCGAGAACCTGGCGCTGTCCACCCAGGCGCGGATCAAGGGCATCGCACCCGATCAGGACGGCTGGCCGGAAGGCGGCTACCGCGGTGAGTACATCGCCGATGTCGCCCGCGCCTACATGGCCGGTGCCAGCGTCGACCTGGAAGGCAGCACCGTGGTCGGCGCCAAGGATCCGGACGACATGCAGGCAATCCGCCGCTTCGCCGTGGCCTACCTGCGCAACGAGCAGAACCTGGACCTGGCCGCGTTCGGTGTCGACTTCGACATCTACTTCCTGGAAAGCTCGCTGTACGCCGACGGCAAGGTTGCCGAAGCGGTGGCCAAGCTGCAGGCGTCCGGCCACACCTATGAGGAAGGCGGCGCGCTGTGGCTGCGCAGCACCGACTTCGGTGACGACAAGGACCGCGTGATGCGCAAGTCCGACGGCACCTTCACCTACTTCGTGCCGGACGTGGCCTACCACCTGTCCAAGTGGCAGCGCGGCTACGAGCGCGCGATCACCGAACTGGGCGCCGACCATCACGGCTCGCTGGCGCGCGTGCGCGCCGGCCTGCAGGCGATGGAAGTGGGCATCCCGCAGGGCTGGCCGGAATACGTGCTGCACCAGATGGTCACGGTCATGCGCGGCGGCGAGGAAGTGAAGCTGTCCAAGCGTGCCGGCAGCTACTTCACCCTGCGCGACCTGATCGAAGAAGCCGGCCGCGATGCCACCCGTTGGTTCCTGATCGCGCGCAAGCCCGATTCGCAGCTGACCTTCGACATCGACCTGGCGCGCCAGCAGAGCAACGACAATCCGGTGTTCTACGTGCAGTACGCGCACGCCCGTGTCTGCAGCCTGCTGCGCCAGGCGCAGGAAAAGGGCCTGGTGTACGAGCAGGGCAATGGCCTGGCCAACCTTGGCCACCTGGCCGACGATGCCTCGCTGCTGTTGATGAACGAGATCTCGCGCTATCCGGAAGTGGTGGAAGCGGCCGGCGTGGCGCTGGAGCCGCACCTGGTGGCGCAGTACCTGCGTGAATTGGCGCATGCCTTCCACACGTGGTATCACGGGACGCCGGTGCTGGTGGAAGACGCCGCCGATCGCAACGCCAAGCTGACCCTGGCCTGCGCGGCGCGCCAGGTGCTGGCCAACGGCCTTGAACTCCTGGGCGTGAGCGCCCCGGAAAAAATGTAAGCATCAGGAGACGCAGTACACATGGCAGCACGACGCGGCAAAACCCAGGCACGACGCAACAGCAGCAGCCAGGGCACACCCGGATGGGTGTGGCTGGTGGCCGGTGTGGCGATCGCCGCCGTGGTGTTCCTGGCGGCGCCGAACCTGTTCAAGGGCGAAGGCGACGGCTTCCTGCGCGCCGGTCCGCAGCCGAACCCGAACGCGCAGCCGGCCCCGGTTGCTGATGCAGACAGCGATGTCGGCAGCCAGCCAGCCGCGCAGCCGGCCACGCCGAAGCCGGCCGAACCGGAGAAGCCCGCGGCGACGCAGTACGACTTCTACACCCTGCTGCCGGGCAAGGAAGTGGAAATGTCCGACGCCGAACTGGCCGCCAGCGCGCGTGCCGAGGACCAGCGCCGGGCCAAGGCCGAAGCGTCGCGCGCGCAGGCCGCGCTGGAGGGCAAGCCGGTGCCGCCGGCGAGCACGGCCACGCCGGCACCGACCGCAACGGCCAGCGTCGTCAGCACCGCACCGGTGACCGCGAGCAACCGTCCGCTGCCGGCACCGCTGAGCGAGCGCCCGGCCGCGGCAACGCCGCCGGCCAGCACCGCACCGGCGTCGACCAGCACGGCCGCCGCCCCCGCGCCGCGCGCGGAAGCCGCGCCCACCGCGCCGGCGACCACTGCCGCACCGGCGCCCGCCGACAACGCGCGCTACATCCTGCAGGCAGGTGCCTTCGGTGCGTCCGGCGACGCCGAAGCCACCAAGGCCAAGCTGGCCATGATGGGCCTGGCGGCACGCGTGGAGTCGGCGCAGATCAACGGCAAGACCGTGTATCGCGTGCGCATGGGGCCGTACGGCAGCGCCGGCGAACTGTCTGAAGCGAAGCAGAAGCTGGATGGCACCGGCCTGCAGGCGATGGCCATCAAGGCGCAGTGACGTTCTGCGGGACTGCATGAAGAAAGCCGGGCATTGCCCGGCTTTTTTTGTTTCTGCCGAGTCGAGCATGGCTCGACTCCACACACGGCGTCAGCCCTCGCGGGCGACCTGGAACCCGGCGAAGGACTGGCTGACCGGCATCAGCTCCAGGCGATTGATGTTCAGGTGCGGTGGCAGCGTGGCCACCCAGAAGATCTGTTCGGCGATGTCTTCGGCGGTCATCGGATTGGCACCGCTGTACAGCTTGTCCGATGCATTCTGGTCGCCATGGGTGCGGACCACGGTGAACTCGGTCTCGGCCATGCCCGGCTCGATCGTGGTCACGCGCACGCCGGTGCCGTGCAGGTCCGAACGCAGGCCCAGCGAGAACTGGCTGACGAAGGCCTTGGTGCCACCGTAGGCGTTGCCACCCGGGTACGGGTAGACGCCGGCCACCGACGAGATGTTGATGATCGCGCCCTTGCGCTCCACCAGCTGCGGCAGCAGGCGGTGGGTCAGGGTCACCAGCGCGGTGATGTTGGTGTCGATCATCGTGGTCCAGTCCGACAGCCTGGCGCTCTGTGCCGGTGCGGTGCCCTGCGCCAGACCGGCGTTGTTGACCAGCAGGTCGATCTCGCCGAAGGCCGGCGGCAGCGCCAGCAGGGCCGCCTCCATCGCCACCGGATCGCGGATGTCGAAGGCGGCGGCGTGCACCACGTCCTTGCCATAGCGCTCGACCAGCGGTTGCAGGCGTTCGCCGCGGCGGCCGGTGGCGATCACTTTCCAGCCGGCCTGGGCGAAGCGGTGGACGGCGGCGGCGCCGAAGCCGGATGTGGCGCCGGTAATCAGGACAGTGCGGGTCATCAGGCAACTCCAGGGGGAAAACCAGATCCCCATTCTGGCACCGTCCGGCAGCAGCCGTGTTGCCGGATCGGCCGGATCCGGGGTCAGATCCCTTTGCGGAGCAAAGGGGTCTGACCCCGGCGGCGACCCCACTTGTCGGGGTGACCGGTACAATTGCGCCATGATCAACAATGATGTCCTGCGCAGCGTGCGCTACTCCCTGGACCTGGGTGACCAGCACGTGGTCACCCTGTGCCAGATGGCCGACCCGGCCTTCGCCGTGGATACCGAGCAGGTGAAGGCTTGGCTGCGCCGCGAGGACGAAGCCGGTTTCGAGGCGATGAACGACAGCGCACTGGCGCACTTCCTCGATGGCCTGATCGTGCACCTGCGCGGTCGCGACGAGAGCCAGCCGCAGCGTGCGGTGGAAACCCGCATCGACAACAACCTGGTGCTGAAGAAGCTGCGCGTGGCCTTCCAGCTGCGCGACGTGGACCTGATGGAGATCTTCGCCAGCGCCGGCTTCAACGTGTCCAAGTCGGAAGTCGGTGCGTTGTTCCGCCAGCCCGGGCACACCAACTACCGGCGCTGCCTGGACCAGATGCTGCGCAACTTCCTCAAGGGCCTGAGCCTGCGCCTGCGCGGCTGAGCACGGCCTCGACGAAGGCGCGCGCGGCTGGCGTCGGCAGCCGCTGCCAGACCAGGTGTACGCGCCGGGTCGGGGTCGGCTGCAGTGGAATCTGAACCACGCCCTGGAAACCTTCGGCGATCAACGCCGGCACGATGCCGACCGCCAATCCGTGGCGGACGAAGCGCTCGACCAGTTCCATCAGGTTGACCTCGAAACGCACCGTGTGCGGCAGGCCAGCGGCGGCGAAGGCATCGTCGGTCTGCCGGCGCGCACCGGTACCGCGCGGGAAGTCGACCAGCGCTTCATCCTGCAGTGCGGTCAATGGCAACCGCGTGCGCCCGGCGAGCCGGTGCGACGGCGCCAGTACCGCTACCAGATCCTCCTCCTGCAGCACCTGGTGGCAGACGCCGTCCAGCGCTGCCGACGGCGCCAGGCCGACCAGTGCCACATCCAGCGCGCGCGACTGCACCTGTGCGATCAGGTCTTCGCTCTTGTCCACGCGCAGCTGGAACTCCACCTGTGGGTGCACCCGCTGGAAGGCCGCCAGCATCGCCACGACGTCGATGTCGGTCAGCGAAGAAATCTGCCCGATGGCCAGCAGGCCACGCACTTCGCCACTGACGGCAGCCACGTCGGCGCGCAGGTGGCGCAGGCTGGCCAGCACCTGGCGTGCGTGCACCAGCAACGCCTCGCCGGCGGCGGTAGCCCGCACCTGGCGTGGCAGGCGCTCGAACAGCGTGGCACCCAGTTCCTGTTCCAGGTGGGCGATCTGGTGGCTGAGCGCGGACTGCACCACGTGGCAGCGCTCGGCGGCACGGGTGAAATTGCCCTCCTCGGCCAGGGCGACGGCAAACTCGAGCTGCTTGAGGTTCATCCAGCTATCTTGTTTTCAGATGACAAGGATGATGATGATTCATTTCCATCATGACCGCAGCAGGCGGACACTGTGCACCCCGCTTCCTGGAACACCGCGTGAGCCCGTCCCTTCCCCCTCTGCACCGCTGGCAGGTGCTGCTGATGTCGGTCGCCACCGGCGTGGCCGTGGCCAGCAACTACTATGCGCAACCGCTGCTGCACACCATCGCAGATGCCTTCGGCGTGCCGTTCGGCCAGGTCGGCATGGTGGTTACCGCAGCACAGCTGAGCTATGCCGCCGGACTGATCCTGCTGGTGCCACTGGGTGACCTGTTCGAGCGCCGCCGCTTGATCGTGGTGATGAGCCTGCTGTCGGCCGGTGGCCTGGTGATCAGTGCCTGCGCGCCGTCGCTGGCCTGGCTGCTGGTCGGGACCGCGATCACCGGACTGTTTTCGGTGGTGGCACAGGTGCTGGTGCCGTTCGCGGCCACGCTGGCCGCGCCGGAACATCGTGGCCGCGTGGTCGGCACGCTGATGAGTGGCCTGCTGCTGGGCATCCTGCTGGCGCGTACCGTGGCCGGCCTGCTTTCCAGCCTGGGTGACTGGCGCCTGGTGTATGCCATCGCTGCCGGCACCCTGGTGCTGACCGCACTGGCATTGCAGCGCGGCCTGCCGCGATTCCACCACAGCGCCGGCCTGGGCTATTTCGCCTTGCTGCGCTCGATCGGCGTGCTGTTCGTGCAGGAGCCGGTGCTGCGCCAGCGCACCCTGCTGGGTGCCTGCAGCTTTGCCATGTTCGCGATTTTCTGGACCCCGCTCGCGTTCCTGCTGGCACGGCCACCTTACGCCTACAGCGATGCCACCATCGGCCTGTTCGGGCTGGTCGGTGCAGCCGGCACGCTGGCGGCCGGCCTGGCCGGGCGCATGTCCGACCGCGGCCAGACCGGACGCGCCACTGCCATCGCGCTGGTGCTGTTGCTGCTGTCGTGGCTGCCACTGGGGCTGTCGGCCCACTCGCTGCTGGCGCTGCTGATCGGCGTGGTGGTGCTGGACCTGGCCGCACAGCTGCTGCACGTCAGCAACCAGAACCTGATCTATGCGCTGCAGCCCGCGGCGCGCAACCGCCTCAATGCCGGCTACATGACCGGCTACTTCATCGGCGGCTCGCTGGGTTCGCTGCTGTCGGCGCAGGTCTACCAGCGCTACGGTTGGACCGGCGTCTGCGTGGCCGGTGCCGCCGTGGCCGTGCTGGCCCTGCTGCTGTGGCTGCCCGGCGCGCTGCGCGCGCGCCAGGCGGCATCGTCGAACTAGAAGCTGCCCTGCAGCGCCAGCTCCCAGCGTCCACCGGCATTGCCCGGGAACAGTCGCTTGGCCGCGCTGTCGGTGTCATGCACGGTGGCGCGCAGCTCCCATGCCGGAGTCAGCGTGGCAATGGCACTGAGCTGGCCATGCAGGTAATCCGGGCCCTGCGCGGTGGCCAGCCAGTACTGGCCCACCGCTGCTTCCAGGCGGACGCGTTCGTGCAGCGGCACACGCACGCCCAGCTGGGCATAGGTTCCGCGATGGCCACCGGCCAACGCATCGTTGGAATGCGCGACCTGCAGCCAGGCGCGCTGCTTCCAGGTCACGGTCGTGTTGAGTTCGGTCCAGTCCAGCGCACGAGCGGTACCCGGATACACATAGCGGGTCAGGTTCGCATCCAGCGTCCAGCCCGGTGCCAGCGCGCCGGACCAGCCCGCCACCAGGTCGAACTCGCTGCGCGCGCCATTGTCCGGCTTGAACGAGACGTTGGACCCCCACACGCTGGCGTACCAGCCCGATGGGATCGAGATCTTCGCGCCGGCCTGCACCGCCGGGTCACCATCGCTCTGCGAGCTGCCGCGCCACACGTAGTCACTGGTCAAGGCCGCACTGCCACTGACCTGCACCTGTGCCTGCGCGCTGCCCATGCCAAGCAGCCCTGCCAGGGCGGCCACCACCGCCGCCATCATCCCCTTGCTGTTCACTGCACTGTGTTCCTCGTCGAAGGCGGTCACGCCGCCGGGACGGCAGTGTCCAGCGCGTGGCCGTAACGGATCGAGGGTGCGGCCCGGCCCGCGGCGCAAATTCGGCGTAAATCCCGTGGATCGGGGCCATGCGCCAGCGGCGCGGTATCATGGCGCCCTGTTTCCAGGAACCAACCGCGTGGACGCCATCCTGACCCCGGTATCGATCGGCGAGCTGATCGACAAGATCACCATTCTCCAGATCAAGGCCGAGCGCATCGACGATGCCGCCAAGCTGGCCAACGTGCGCACCGAGCTGGACGGCCTGCTGCCCCTGTTGCAGCAGCAGCTGCAGGCACAGCCGGCCCTGGCCGCGCTGCAGCAGCAGTTGAAGGCGATCAACGAGCGTATGTGGGACATCCAGGACCAGCTGCGCGACAAGGAAGCGGCCCAGGTGTTCGATGATGCATTCATCCAGCTGGCACGCGGCGTCTATGGCACCAATGGCGAGCGCGTGCAGGTGAAGAACGAGATCAACCGCGTGGCCGGTTCGGCACTGGTGGAAGAGAAGCAGTACCAGGGCGAGTAACGCCGCTCATCCGCATTCCAGCAGGTGGCGGAAGCGGAACAGGTCACCGTCCCCGCGGATGCCGAGCTTGCGGTAGGCCGAGGTTTTCTGCGAGCTGATCGTGCTGGCTGAACGCCCCGATCGCAGGGCCATTTCGCTGGTGCTGACCCCTTTCAGCACCAGCCCGAGCACTTCCCGTTCGCGCTGGCTCAACGGCACCAGTGCCGGGGCCGGCATTCTGCGTGCACGCGTGCCCGGCAGGTTCAGTTCCGCGCGCAGCTCCGGTGGCACGAAGCGCCCTCCCCGGGCGACCACATCAATGGCACGCAGCAGCACGTCCGGTGGCGTCGACTTGGACAGGAAGCCGCGCGCACCGGCACGCATCGCGGTGGCCACCGTGCTGGCATTGCAGTGTGCCGAGAGCACCAGCACCGGCAGTGCCGGCCAGCGCTGCGACAGCACGTGCAACAGGGCCAACCCATCGCCCAGGTCGCCCATGGGCAACGCATCGATCAGCAGCAGGTCGACACACGTCGGGCTGCGCTCCAGCAGGTGCAGCAGGTGCGCCTCGCTGGACAGGCTCACCCGTACCTGCACACCCGCGTGCTGGCGCAGCAGCACTTCCACGCCCAACCGCAGTACCGGGTGCGGGTCCAGCAGCGCCAGGCGTCGTGGCCGATCAGGCAGCAGAGGCGGAAGGGTCAGCGGCATTGCGGCATGTCCAGACAACATGGGACATCCAACGTAGGTCGGTGCCCGCAGCGGCGGAATCCAATTCCTTGCAATGGCTGGCCCGCGCATTCCGCCAGTCAGACAGCATTCCGGTTTGCCACGGCGCAAATGCAACAGGCCCGGCAAATGCCGGGCCTGTTGGGGCGTCTCCAGCGCACAATCGCGCCGAGGCAGCAATTACCAGCTGAAGCGCGGGCCGACGGTGTATTCCTTGTCGCCGTGGCGGTTCATCTTCAGTTCGCCGTTCAGGCCCCAGTTCTGGTTCAGCTTGACCTGACCACCCAGGCGGCCGTACCACTGGCCATCCGGATTGACGCCGTGCTTCTTGGCGTAGTCTTCGTAACCGACCATGCCGTAGACCTCGGCGTGGGCGCCGAAGGCAGTGCGGATACCGGCTTCAGCGCTGTAGCCGTTGAAGTCCAGACCGTGCTTGCGGTCGAACTTCTGGTAGGCAACGCGGGCAACGAAGTCGGTGCTCGGAGCGATTTCAACGTTGTAGCCGGCACCGACCTTCCACTGGTCAACCTTCAGGTTGGTGTGGTCGATTTCCTGGCGGCTGTATTCGCCGAAGGCGTGGAAGTTCGGCAGGAAGCCGTAGGAACCCTTCACGCCCCAGCCGTCGGCCTTGATGCCTTCAACGTCGGTCTTGGCGTAGTCGGCTTCGGCGTAGTTGTAGGACAGGTTCTCAGCAGCCGAAGCGGTGAACGGCAGGGCAGCGGCCAGGGCCAGAGCAATCAGCGAATTCTTCATGGGGGTACACCTTTACTTTCTTATGGTGTGCAGCAGCGCCAGGGCGCCATCGCATCGGGAATGTAAATTCTCCGTTATTCGCCACAACGCTCCCTGAAAACAGCGGTCTTCGCATTGCTGAATTTTTTGGCTTGATTCAGGCTGCGTCTGGCATACGCGCGCGGCGCGCGTGCATTCGAATTCCGCTGACCCTTGCAACAGGAGGTTGCCTTGCACGTACCTGCCCCGCTGCGGTTCCGGTTCTGCGCCGCCGTCCTCGCCTTCATCGGCGTGCTTTCCACAGCATCGGCTCGGCCGTTGCAGCCCTCCGATTACCAGCGCGCCGAGCGCGTGCACGACAGCCACCTGCGCGGTGCGCTGCGCAATGCCTCGCTCCTGCCGAACTGGCTGGCCGATGGCCGCTTCTGGTACGAACGCGAAGACGGCCAGGGCCGGCGCGAGGGCGTGCTGGTCGATCCGGCGCAGGCCTCCCGGCAGATCCTGTTCGATCGCGCTGCGCTGGACAGCGCTGCGGGGGCCCTGGGGGTGAACGGGCAACGGTTGCGGTTGGTCAATGTGCAGGTGCTGGCCGATGGCCTGCGCCTGCGCTTCAGCGGTGAAGCCGGCATCGACTGCCAGTGGCCACGTTGGCAGTGCCTGCGGACGCAGGGCGGCATGCCTGCTGCCGATGCACTGCCCGCACCCGACGGCGAGGCCTGGCTGCAGGTGCGCGACCACAATCTATGGCTGCAGCAACGCCGACAGGCACCGCGGGCGCTGACCACCGGCGGTGTCGCCGGCCATGGCTATGGTGTATTGCCCGATTTCACCCTGCGCGGTATTCCACGCAGCCAGGGCCGGATGCCGGCGCGGCCGTTCGCCGTCGGCTGGTCGCCCGATGGACGCTATGTTGCCGGCGTCCGCTACGACGAACGTGCGCTGCGGGACTACCCCTATCTGGAAAGCACCCCGGCCGGCGGCGCGCGGCCCCGCGTGCACACGGTGAAACTGGGATTGCTGGGCGATGCACAGCAGGTGCGTGACAGCCTGTACATCGTCGATGTGCGCAGCGGCCGGCAGCAGGACATCACCCTGCCCGAGGGCTGGAACACCCTCAGCGAGGCCGGCGTGCTGGGCTGGGACGGCCACCGGCTGTATGCCGCGATCGCGCACTTCGGCGCGCCGCGACGGCTGCGCCTGGTGGAGATCGATGCCGGCAGCGGTGCGCTGCGCACCGTGCTGGAAGAAGCCGGCGACGCGCGCCTGCAGCTCAGCCTGTATTCCTACAACCGTGCCTCGGTTGCGATCCTGCCCGGCCAGGACACCGCTGTGTGGTTCTCGCAGCGTGATGGCTGGGGCCATCTGTACCGGGTGCGCCTGTCCGACGGCAAGGTGATGCGCCAGCTCACCCGCGGCCGGTGGGCGGTGCGTGACCTGCTCGGGGTGGACAGCGCAGGCGCTTGGGCATACTTCAGTGCTGGCGGTGTCGAGGGCGGCGATCCCTACGTACGTGGCCTGTACCGGGTAGCACTGCACGGTGGGCCGGTGCAGCGCCTGGCCGCCGAGGGCAGCGACCACCTGGCCGATGCGGGCACCGGCATGCTGTTCGGCGGACGCGCGCCGCAGGCGCTGTCGCCCGGCGGCAGCTATCTGGTGGATACCGTGTCCAGCCTCGCGCAGCCGCCGCGCACGGTGCTGCGCGCCAGCGACGATGGCAGCGAAGTGATGGTGCTGGAGGCTGCGGATGCGCAGGCGATCATCGCTGCTGGCTGGCGGCCGCCGCGGCGCGAACGGCTGCTGGCCGCCGACGGGCGCACGCCGATCTTCGCCACCGTCTACCTGCCCCGCGACTATCGCGATGACGGCAGCTTCCCGGTGATCGACGCGATGTACGGCGGTGCCTTCATCAGCAATGCGCCGGTGACCTATGCCGAAGCGGTTTCGGCGCAGAACCCGGTATCGCGCGCCAGCCTGGCCGAGCTCGGCTTCGTGGTGGTCAGCATCGATGCCCGCGGCACCGGCGGCCGCGACAAGGCATTCCATGACAGCAGCTTCCTGCACGGCGCCGATGTGCAGCTCGATGACCATGTGGCCGCGCTGCGCCAGCTGGGCGAACGCTACCGGGGCATCGACCTGCAGCGGGTCGGCATCTACGGGCATTCGTTCGGTGGTTACAGCGCGGCGCGTGCACTGCTGCGCCACCCGGCGTTCTACAAGGTGGCTGTGGCCTCGGCCGGCAGCCACAATTTCCAGGGCATGTACGGCGGCGCCCTGCACGGCATGGACCGGCTGTTCGGTGGCGTGGTGCCAGCTACAGCCATGGCCGATGGCGTGCCGGCCCCCTTTGCCGGGCTCGACAATGCGGCACTGGCCGGCAACCTGCGCGGGCATCTGCTGCTGGTCTATGGCGAACTGGACGAGAACGCGCCACCGGCGCTGACCCTGCAGCTGGCCGCGGCCCTGAACAAGGCCCAGCGTAGTTACGACCTGCTGTACCTGGCCCGGCAGGACCACGAACTGTTCCGCAACGACGCCACCTACACGCACCGCATGTGGGACTACTTCGTGCGCCACCTGGCCGGCCAGCAGCCACCGGATACGGTGCTGGCCCCGCTCCCGGGTGCCCCGGGCTGAACAGGCGCACGCGGGATGTCGATTCCCTACGCGCTGGTTCGTCGTGTACCTGAAGGCCGTGCATGTGGCACGGTCCATCCGGAGGCAGGCAATGAGCTACATCGACGGTTTCGTCCTGGCGGTGCCCACCGCCAACAAGGAGAAGTTCCTCGCCCATGCACGCACAGGGGATCCCGTTTTCATCGAGTACGGCGCGCTGCGCGTGGTCGAGTGCTGGGGCGATGACGTGCCGCACGGCAAGACCACCGACTTCTTCGGCGCGGTGAAAGCCACGCCGGATGAGACGGTGGTGTTTTCCTGGATCGAATGGCCGGACAAGCCGACCCGCGACGCCGGCATGAAGAAGATGATGGAGGACCCGCGGTTTGATCCAACGAAGAATCCGATGCCGTTCGACGGCGCGCGGATGATCTACGGCGGCTTCGTGCCGCTCTACGAGCTGACGCGCTGAACCCGGCGGACGTGCTCAGCGCGCGTCCGTTTCATCGCTGGCAGCAGCATGGCCGGCGCCCAGTGCGGCGCCGGCACCGAGGCCCATGCCGCCCATGCCGGCGCCCATTCCACCACCACCGCCACCGCCTGCACGGCCGCCCTTGGCATCGCCGTCGTTACGGCCCTTGCCGCCACCACTGGCAACGGGCCGGGTCGGCCCCTGCGGTGGAATCTGCAGATCGGCCGGAATCGGGGCCAGATCCAGCGCTTCGCGCACGAAGTCGCGCAGCGAGACCACCAGTTCGTGGGTATGCACCGGCCGCCCCTGTGCCAGTTCGTTGGCGGCACGCGTGGCCAGCCGCACCTGTTCGTCGGTGCCCAGCAGCAGGATGTCCGACAGCGCGGCCTCGACCGCATCGCGGATGCGCCGCGCACGGTCCGAGCGCGGCTCGGCGATGCCGTCGGCATCTTCGCGCTGGCGCAGGTCGCGACGATGGCTGGGATCCACGCCCAGCTCGCCGGTGAACGAACCGCCCAGGGTCTTGTAGGCGGCCATCAGCGTGCGCAGCCGTTCGTTGATCTGCCGGTTCTCGCGCTCGCGGCGCTGCTGCAGGGTCTGCATCACCAGCAGGCGGATGCCGACGCCGAGCAGGGTGATCAGGACCAGGCCGGCCAACGTGGACAGCACGCCCTGCCAGGAACTGAAGTCGATACCGCGCATGGTCGGGGCTCCGGCGGGAAGAACCTGCATCTTGCCCCAGGTAGCGCCCCAGAAACGCGAAAGGCCCTACCACCCGGTGGGTGGCAGGGCCTTAGGTCACGGCGCGATTACTTGCGCTTGGCGACCTTGCGCACGGCCTTCTTGGCCGGAGCCTTCTTGGCGGCGACCTTCTTCAGCGGCGCAGCCTTCCTGGCGACCGTCTTGCGGGTGGCGGCAACCTTCTTGCCCACCGCCTTCTTGGCGACGGCGGTCTTCTTGCCGACAGCCTTCTTGGCGACGGCGGCCTTCTTGCCAACAGCCTTCTTGGCGACGGCAGCCTTCTTGCCGACAACCTTCTTGGCGACGGCAGCCTTCTTGCCGACAACCTTCTTGGCGGCCGCGGTCTTCTTGGTGGCGACCTTCTTGGTGGCGGCAACCTTCTTGCCGACAACCTTCTTCGCAGCCACGGCCTTCTTGGCGGCGACGGTCTTCTTGGCCACAGCCTTCTTGGCGGTGGCGACCTTCTTGCCGACCACCTTCTTGGCGGCCGCGGTCTTCTTGGCAACGGTCTTCTTCGCGACGGCGGCCTTCTTGGTGGCGGCCTTCTTCACGGTGGCGACCTTCTTGCCGGCAGCCTTGGTGGCCTTCTTGGCGGCAGCGGCCTTCTTGGTCACAGCCTTGCCTGCAGCGGCCTTCTTCTTGGCCACTTCCTTCTTCAGGGCAGCGGCTTCGGCCTTGGCGTTCTTCTTGGCCGCTTCCAGCTTCTTCTTGGCATTGGCAACGGTCTTGCCGACCGACTTGGCGGCCTTGTCGGCCTTCTTGGCAACGGTCTTCTCGACCTTGGCCACGGCCTTCTTGGCCTTGGCAACGCGGGTACCGGCCGCCTTGGTGGCGCGCTTGACGGTCTTCTTGACCGACTTCACGGCGTCTTCGGCGGCGTGGGCGATGGTCTCGCCAACGTTGGTGGCGGCTTCTTTGACGTTCTCGACGGCGTCGGTCACGACCGACACACCATTACCGTTGCTCATGTTGCCCTCCTGGGGGCCTTAAGTATCAAAACGGGGCGATGCTATACCGACATTGACGATCGTGGAACGGGGCACGCGCCCGCAATCGCATCTGATGCGACGGCCATGGTGTAGCCCACCACTGCCGCAGAAGCGGCGGGTTGACAGGAAACCCCTTTTTTTAAGGACTACGCCACAGCAAGCGCGTGGTCGAAGATGGCCGTTGCGTGCCGTTGCACGGACGCGGCATCCGATGCGTGCTGTGGCGCATTGCGGCACCCGGTTGCGCGGAACTGCGCAGGTATCGGTCTGTGTCGGCGCCCCCGGCGATCGTCTTCGGTGGTGCAGGCGTCGCCTGTGCGGTGTCGCCACAGCCATGCTGTCAGCCTCCTCACTCGCCTTTCGCGGCCTGCGGTTTTCATGGCGCATTTATCCAGATCGCGACACACTCATTCAGCTTGTTTTACCGTAGGGCCGAACCGCCCCCACCCACGCCAGCGAACCGACAACCATGCGACCGCTTCCCACCCTGCTTACGCTCGCAATCGCCGCCGCCTTCGGTGGCTTCGTTGCCACCGGCATCAATGCCCACCTGGACAACCGTGCCGATGCAGCACCGCTGCCAGCGGTGCTGCCGACCACCGCCGCGTTGCCGGCCGCGGTGGCCGGACAGGCGGTGCCTTCGCTGGCGCCGATGCTGGAAAAGGCGATGCCGGCCGTGGTCAGCGTCAACACCAAGCAGGTGGTGCGCGTGCGCAACCCGTTCTTCAACGACCCGTTCTTCCGCCGCCTGTTCCCGGATATCCCGCAGGAGCGCATCAACGAATCGCTGGGCTCGGGCGTGATCATCGACGCCAAGGAAGGCCTGGTGCTGACCAACCACCATGTCATCGACAACGCCGATGACGTGCAGGTGACACTGGCCGACGGGCGCACGGTGAAGGCCGAGTTCCTCGGTTCGGACCGCGATACCGACATCGCGCTGATCCGCATCCCGGCGCAGAACCTGACCGACATCAAGCTCGGCAACAGCGACCAGCTGCGGGTCGGTGACTTCGTGGTGGCCATCGGCAACCCGTTCGGCTTCAGCCAGACGGTCACCTCCGGCATCGTCTCGGCGGTGGGCCGCAACGGCATCCGTGGCCTGGGCTACCAGAACTTCATCCAGACCGATGCGTCGATCAACCCGGGCAATTCCGGTGGCGCCCTGGTCGACCTGCAGGGCCAGCTGGTCGGCATCAATACCGCCAGCTTCAACCCGCAGGGCAGCATGGCCGGCAACATCGGCCTGGGCCTGGCGATTCCGTCCAACCTGGCGCGCAGCGTGGTCGACCAGCTGGTCAAGCACGGCGTGGTGGTACGCGGCACGCTGGGCGTGGAGAGCCAGAACCTGACCGCGCAGATCGCGCAGGGGCTGGGCCTGGGCGAAACGCGCGGTGCGCTGATCACCCGCGTGCTGGCCGGTTCGGCGGCCGCCGCGGCCGGGTTGAAGCCGGGCGACGTGGTGGTCTCGGCCAACGGCCAACGCGTGGACAGCGCCGAAGCCCTGCACAACGTGGAAGGCCTGGCTGCGGTCGGCAGCCCGATGACGCTGGATGTACGCCGCGAAGGCAAGCCCGTGCAGATCAAGGCCACGCTGAAGGAACAGGCGCGTGCGGTCACCGGCGAGAGCCTGGACCCGCGGTTGACCGGTGCCACCTTCGTCGACCTGCCCGAGTCGCTGCGACAGTCGGGTGTCGGCGGCGTGCTGGTCAGCGAGGTCAAGCGTGGCAGCCGCGCGGCCAGCAACGGCCTGCAGCAGGGCGACATCATCACCGACGCCACCGTGGGTGAATTCGCCGACCTGGCCAGCTGGCGCGCCAACTTCCAGCAGCGCCCGCCGACCCTGGTGGTGCGCGTGCTGCGCAACAATGGCCAGCAGCAGGGCCAGCTCGTGATGCGCTGATCGCCCCGCCGTAACACCCCCTATACCCCGGCAATGCTATTGCTGTCAGTCCAGGTCGGCACCGCCGACACCCGTTCCCCCATCGCAACAGGAGTGATTCGATGAGCCCCACCAATACCGAGAACCTGAAGGAACACCTGGGTGAAGCCGGTTCCCACCTGAAGCAGGCCGCCACGGCCGCCGGCGGTGCGATCAAGGGCGCAACCGGTGCCGCGACCGACGAGCTGCGCATCGGCAAGGCCAACGTCAAGGCCGAACTGTCCGACAGCGCACTGTCTGGCCTGGCCGCCGCCGAATTCGGTGGTGCCGCTGCCAAGGAACAGGTTGACGCGTTGATGGACAAGGGCAAGGACCTGATCGACAGCGCCGCCGAGTTGATCCGTGAGCGTCCGCTGGCTTCGTTCGGCGTCGCCTTCGCTGCCGGCTGGATCATCGCCAAGCTGGCCCGCGGCAGCAGCGACAAGTAAGCCGCGGCGTGAGCGAAGACAACGCGCAAGCCCCTGATCCGGCGGCCACCCCGCCGCTGGATGAGAGCATCCGCCAGGTCGGCGCGGCCGGTCGTGCCGCCGCCGATTCGGCCAAGCACACCGTGCGCTCGCTGCGCCGGCTGGCCTCGGCCGACTTCGCCCTGGCCCGCAGCGCCTTCGGCCGTGCGCTGGCCTGGGCCGGCGTGGCGATCGTATTTGGTGCCTCGGCCTGGCTGCTGATGGCGGCCACCCTCATCGCCCTGCTGCAGAGCTGGGGCCTTAGCTGGCTGCAGGCGCTGCTGATCACCTCGCTGCTGAGCCTGGCCGTCACCGGCTACGCGATCTGGCGGGTGTCCTACTTCTTCCACCACACCGGCATGCATGCCACCCGGCGCCAGCTGTCACGCCTGGGCCTGTTCGACGAGCCCAGCGAAGACGACCCCGATGCCGGCGTGCAGCTGCCCGAGGGCAAGCCATGAAGTTCGGCGCGCTGCAGCGGCGGGTGAAACGCTGCGAACAGGTGGTGACCGTGCGCCTGGGCGAGACCCAGGACCACTGGTCCACGCTCAGCGACGTCTGGCGAAAGGGCTGGTCGCCGTTGCGCATCGTGGTGGTCGGCCTGGCCGGTGGCTTCATCGCCGGCAAGCTGGAAGTGCCCGGCAAGGTCAACGGTGCGCGCTGGCTGCAGATGGTCGGTTCGGTCTCGAACCTGTTCGCCAGTGCCCAGGCGGCGTTTGCCACGGCGATGGCGGCACAGGCTGCAGCGACCGCCGACGACGCGGCCGAAGAAGCCGACGATGCCAGCGAACAGGCACAGGCGGCGGCCTCCGCCGCCAACGCACGGCCGGCACCTGCCCCCCGCCCGGAACCCGAACCGGAACCGCGCGAACCGCGCCCGGCCGAAGCCGCCACCGAGCTGTCCGAACGTTGATCCATGCACTCCGCCGCGCCGATCGCGGCCGGCGGATAATGCGCTCCCCTTCCCGGTTGGTGCGTCGATGAGCGAGTCCCTCCTGTCCCCGTCACCAGCCGATCCGCAGGGTGCGGAGGCGCCGCTGCCGCCCCCGTCGCGTCCACGCGGGCCGATGTCGCTGGTGGTCCTGGCCACCCTGGCGGTGGGCTACACGCTGTGGGCCGCGCAGGACATCATCCTGCCGGTGCTGCTGGCGATGTTCTTCGCACTGGTCGGCAACCCGATCCTGCGCCTGCTGCAGAAGCTGTGGATTCCGCGCGCGCTGGGCGCCCTGCTGATCCTCGGCGCCGGGCTGGGCGTGACCGGTTCGCTGGCGGTGCAGTTGATCGGTCCGGCGATGGAATGGGCGCAGGAAGCACCGCAGCAGCTGCGCAAGGTGGCCCGGCAGGTGCAGGACCTGACCAAGCCGGTGCAGCAGGCCAACCAGGCGGCGGAAAACTTCGCCCGCGTGGCCGGCGGTGACAGCAACCACAAGGTGCAGGTGATCCGCACCCAGCTGGACGATCCATACCGCATGCTGACCCGTGCACCGCGCCTGGCCGCGTCGGTGCTGGCGGTGGTGCTGCTGACCCTGTTCTTCATGATCTACGGGCAGAGCCTGCAGCGCGCAGCGATCGCCCTGTTCCCGAACCGCCAGCAGCAGCGGTTCACCACCGACATCCTGCGTTCGATCGAACGGGAGGTCTCGCGTTACGTGCTGACCATCAGCGTCATCAACACCCTGGTCGGGCTGGTGTTCGCCGGCGTGCTGATGCTGCTCGGCATCGGCCTGCAGGAAGCACTGCTGTGGGGCACGGTGGCTGCACTACTGAACTTCGCCCCGTATGTGGGTCCGCTGATCGGCGTGGCGCTGATGCTGTTGATGGGCTTCGTCGAGTTCCGCGACCCGCTGCAGGCCCTGCTGCCGGCCGCCGCCTACCTGGGCCTGCACACCCTGGAAGGGCAGATGGTGACCCCGATCGTGCTGGGCCGTCGGATGAAGCTGTCGCCGCTGGTGCTGATCCTGGCGCTGATGGTGTTCGGCTGGGCCTGGGGCATGATCGGGCTGCTGCTGGCAGTGCCGCTGCTGGTGTGCATCAAGCTGGTGCTGGCACGCCTGGATGGCATGCAGGGCTGGGCACGCCTGCTGGAGTGACGGCATCAACAACGGATGGACGCAGGTGGCGGAACCAGAAACAGGGACGAAGTGGCAGACTATGGCGCCCTACCCGGATGGATCCGCTCGTATGAACTCTCTCGCCACGCGTTGCCTTGCCTTGGCCTGCATTGCCGCTCCCGCGTTCGCCGCGACACCGCCGACTGCCGATCAGGCGCGCACCCAGCTTGCTGAGGCGGTTACCTGCAAGCGGCACCTCACGCCCATGCAGTTCGACGCCATGGGCCGGATGCTGGCACCGGCCCCGGCAAGGGCGCAGGACGGCGAATCCAGCGGCGAGTTCCGGCTGACCACGCCCTTGATGGTGCTGGGCCAGCCCGTGAACCGGCTGCAGTCCTATGACGGCGACAGCGGCGAGGATGGCATCGACAGTTTCACCGCGTACTTCAGTTCGGCCAGTGTGGAACAGGTCGCGGCACTGGCGAAGATGTCCGACCCGGTGGCAGGCACCTACACGAAGGAAGTTGGGCGGCACAACCTGGACGTGCAGCAGTTCGACGGCCAGACCACCATCGCCTGCTCGTACAACCTGCGCTGACCCGGCCCAGCCACAGTGCCCACCCGCCCGCCGCGCCGCATGAAAGCCCGCGCGGGCAGGGGTAGAATGGCGAGGTGAATTTCCCCGTCCAAGCCATCACCCTCGACCTTGACGACACGCTGTGGCCGTTCGCTCCGATCGGCGCCCGCATCGAACAGGCCCTGCACGCCTGGATGTGCGAACACAGCCCCGCTACCGCCGCGATGTATCCGGTGGAGGCGATGCGCGAACTGCGCGAGCGGCTGTACCACGCCCATCCGCACCTCCACCACGACCTGAGTGCGCTGCGCCGGCTGACCCTGCACGAAGCACTGCACACCAGCGGTGCCAGCCTCGATCTGCTGGAGCCTGCGTATGAAGTGTTCTACGCCGCGCGCAACCAGGTGGAGTGCTATCCCGATGCGATCGACGCGCTGGCGCGCATTGCCGCACGGGTACCGGTGGCGGCGCTGAGCAACGGCAACGCCGACCTGGAGCGGATCGGCCTGGCCCATCATTTCGCCTTCCAGCTGGGTTCGCGCGAACACGGCGCGGCCAAGCCCGAAGCCAGCATCTTCCATGCCGCGTGCACCCGCCTGGGTGTGGCACCGGCACAGGTGCTGCACGTCGGCGACCATGCCGACATGGACGTGGCCGGGGCGATTGCCGCCGGCCTGCGCGGCTGCTGGATCAACCGCGACGCAGCCACCTGGACCCATCCGCAGCTGCAGCCGGACCTGCAGTTCGGCACCCTTACCGGCCTGGCCGACTGGTTGGATGCCAACCTCGACGCCGCCGCACCCCGGAGTACCTGACGCATGAGCGAGATCACTGGTTTCACCGCCGACACCGCTGCGGCGCTGCCGTTGTACGTGCTGGACCGCGAGCAGTTCGCCGCCTGGAAGGACAGCCAGCCGGCTGCCACGCAGGCGTGGCTGGCATCGCAGGGCTTCAACGCCGGCGCCCACAGCGTGGCACTGCTGCCGGGCGCCGATGGCCTGGCCGGTGCCGTGATGGGCGTGGGTGATCGTGCCGATGCCTACAGCTATGCGCATGCGCCGCACGCGCTGCCGGAAGGCAGCGTCTGGCAGCTGGCCAATGAACTGCCGGCCGCCGAACTGGCGCTGCTGCAGCTGGGCTGGGGCCTGGGCAGCTACCGCTTTGACCGCTATCGCAAGCGCAATCGCGCACCGGCGCAGCTGGTGGCCTCGCCGACCGGCGAAGTGGCCGACCTGATCGCCGCCAGCCTGCGCGTGCGCGACTGGGTCAACACCCCGACCGAAGACATGGGCCCGCAGCAGCTGGAAGACGCCGCGCGCGCGCTGGCCGATGCACATGGTGCGCAGGTCGAGGCGATTACCGGCGACGAACTGCTGAAGCAGAATTTCCCGGCCATCCACGCCGTGGGCCGCGCTTCGCATCGTGCGCCGCGCCTGGTCGTGCTGCGCTGGGGCAAGGACACCGATCCGGCATTGGTGCTGGTGGGCAAGGGCGTGTGCTTCGATACCGGCGGGCTGGACATCAAGCCAGCCGACGGCATGCGCAACATGAAGAAGGACATGGGCGGCGCCGCGCACGCACTGGCCCTGGCCGGCTTGGTGATGGCGCGCGGGCTGCCGGTGCGGCTGACCCTGCTGGTGCCGGCGGTGGAAAACGCGATCGGTCCGGATGCCTTCCGCCCGGGCGAAGTGATCGCCACCCGCAAGGGCCTGAGCGTGGAGATCGACAACACCGATGCCGAAGGCCGCGTGATCCTGTGCGATGCGCTGACCTTCGCCGGTGAGCAGAAGCCGGACCTGGTGCTGGACTTCGCCACCCTTACCGGTGCCGCACGTATCGCACTGGGCCCGGATCTACCGGCGCTCTTTAGCAACGACGACAGCGTGGCCCAGCAGTGGCTGCAGGCCGGCGACGCGACCCGCGACCCGGTCTGGCGCATGCCGCTGTGGCGCCCCTACCTGCGCTACCTGAGCAGCGGCATCGCCGACCTGGCCAACGCCGGTTCGCGCATGGCCGGCTCGGTGACCGCCGCGCTGTACCTGGAACGCTTCCTGGAAGACGGCCAGCGCTGGGCGCACCTGGATGTGTATGCCTGGAACGACGGCGAGCGCCCGGGCCGTCCGGCCGGTGGCGAAGCGCTGGCGCTGCGCTCGGCGTGGGCGATGCTGAAGCAGCGCTACAGCTGATCGGGTGGGTGCCGACCGTTGGTCGGCACCCCGTCCCCGGAAAATCTGACGAAAAATTGAATTTCGGCCCCGGCCGGGTTCTGCGAGGATGTGTGGGTCGACCACCCACACGCTCCGTGAAGGCAGGACTCCGACCATGTCGCTCTTCCGCTACACCCGCGCTGGCCAGACGCCGGGCGCGCCACGCAAGCATTCACCCCTGCTCTGGATCGCACTGATCGCACTCATTCTGGGTGCGGTCGCGCTGGCCTTCGCCTGGTTGGCCGGCTGGATTGGAAACCGCCTGACCGCGCAGCGCTTCACCGACACCATCGAGGCCACCGGCCCGGCCCACCCGGGCTTCCGCCGCGCGCACAGCAAGGGCATCTGCGTGAGCGGCTGGTTCGAACCAAGCGCGCAGGCCCCCACCCTGTCCAGCGCACGGGTGTTCTCGCAGCGCCGCGTGCCGGTGATGGGCCGGTTGTCGATCGGCGGCGGCGACCCCTACGGTGCCGACAACACTGCACGCGTGCGCAGCCTCGCGGTGCAGATGGTCAGCGATGATGGCCAGGAATGGCGCATGGCGATGAACAGCTTCCCGTTCTTCGCCGTGCCCAGCGCCGAGGCGTTCTACGAGCAGACCCGCGCCTCCATTCCCGACCCGGCCACCGGCAAGCCCGATCCGCAGAAGATGGCCGCGGTGCTGGCCAAATACCCCAGTGCGCAGGCTTTCCAGCAGTGGGCCAAGACCGCGCCGTGGACCAGCAGCTGGGCCGACACCACCTTCAACAGCGTCAACAGCTTCTGGTTCACCAATGCGCAGGGCCAGAAGCGCGCGGTGCGCTGGCGCTGGCAGCCGCAGGCGCCGGTGGTGGAGATGGATGCGGAAACCCGCAAGCAGGCCAGCGTCGATTTCCTCAGCCAGGAACTGCAGCAGCGCCTGGCCAGCGGCCCGGTGCGCTGGAACCTGGTCGTGACCACCGCCGAGCCGGGCGATGCCATCGATGATCCGTCGGTGCCGTGGCCCGAATCGCGTGACCAGGTAGTGGCCGGCGTACTCAGCCTGGACCGCATGCAGTCGCAGGAACAGGGCGCCTGCGGGCAGATCAATTTCGATCCGCTGATCCTGCCCAGCGGCGTGCGTGGCAGTGACGATCCGATCCTGGCGGCCCGCTCGGCCGTGTATTCGCAGTCCTTCAACCGCCGCGAACGCGAGCGCGCCACCGGCAACGTCGAGCAACGGAAGGAGGCCGCACGATGAGCACCGGCAACGGCCACTTCAACCTGCTGGCGCGGGTGCTGCACTGGTCCATGGCGCTGATGATCGTCGCCATGCTGTTCATTGGCGTGACCATGGTCGCCTCGCTGCACCTGCGGCCGATGCTGATCGACCTGCACCGCCCATTGGGCATCACTATCGGCGTACTGGTGTTGCTGCGCCTGTACAACCGGCTGCGTCATCGCCCACCGCCGCTGCCGGCGGATCTTCCTGTGTGGCAGGTGATGGCGGCCAAGGCCTCGCACTGGATGCTGTACGCACTGATGCTGGCGATGCCGCTGATCGGCTGGGCGATGCTGTCGGCCGGCGGTTACCCGATCGTGCTGTGGGGCGGCCTGCACCTGCCGCCGATCGTGCCACACACACCGGCGCTGTACGCCGCGTTGCGTAATGCGCACAGTCTGCTGGCCTACGTGCTGTTCGCAACGGTGCTGATGCACGTGGGTGCGGCGCTGTTCCACCTGTGGGTGCGGCGTGACGGGGTGTTCCAGGCGATGGCGCGCGGGAAGAATTGAAAGGATTCGCCGGGCGTTCCCGGCGGATTGTTTCCGCGACCGCGGGGGGTGTCACTTTCTTTGCGCGCAAAGAAAGTAACCAAAGAAACGCTCCGCCGGCCGCGAGCCGGCGTGCTTCGCACGCCGGTGCCCTGCGCTCCTCGGTCCGTCGAGGGACGGCGCGGGAACTCGCTGCGCTCAGACACCCGCACCTCTTCGCCCTCGCCGGACCTCCGGTGCTCGGCTCGCTTGAAGGCGGACTCAAGATCAAAGGCGAAAGCGGCCGCTTCACTCGTCGGACACGGCCCGGCGCTACCAAATATCGTCGTGCAGCTGTGGTTCTTGACCTTGGGTCCGCCTTGAGCGAGCCGAGCATCGCAGGGGAATCAGGGGCGCAGAGGCGCCGGTGTCTGAGCGCAGCGAGTTCGGCGCCGTCCCCTGATTCGCCGAGAAGCGCAGGGAACCGTCGCGTAGCGACGGCTCGCGCTCTGGCGGCGTGTTTCTTTGGTTAATTTCTTTGCACGAGCAAAGAAAGTGACACGTCTCCGCAGGCGCGGAAATGATCCGCTACAACCACCCTTTCTGCCGCGCCAGCCGGTACGCCTCGATCCGGTTGGCCACGCCCAGCTTGCCGATGCACTCGGACAGGTAATTGCGCACCGTACCGTGCGACAACCCCAGCTGCTCGGCGATCTCGCTTGCGGTGCGGCCCTCGCCCGCCAGCCGCAGTACGCGGCGCTCGCGGTCGGTCAGCGGATCGGCCTGCGACCACGCATCCAGTGCCAGCTGCGGGTCGATCGCGCGGATGCCCTGTTTCACCTTGCGCAGGGCATCGGCCAGGTTCTCGGCCGGTGCATCCTTCAGCAGGTAGCCCAGCACGCCGGCTTCCAGCGCGCGGCGCAGGAAACCGGCGCGGGCGAAGGTGGTCACGATCACCACCTTGATCGGCAGCTCGTGGCGCGCGATGCGCTGGGCAAGCTCGAGCCCGGACAGGCCGGGCATCTCGATGTCGGTGACCAGGATGTCCGGTTGCAGCTGCTGCAGCATCCGCCACGCGGTTTCGCCATCGGCGGCGCTGCCCAGCACCTCGATATCCGGCTCCAGGCCCAGCAACGCCGACAGTGCACCGCGCACCATCGCCTGATCCTCGGCCAGCAGGATGCGGATCATGCGGCACCGTCCTGTGCCAGCGACGGCGGCGCTCCCGGCGGCAACGGTGTGGTCGCGGCAGCCAGTGGCACGCGCACGGTCAGTCGCGTGCCCTCGCCCTTTGCGGACTGTACCTGCAGGCTGCCCCCCAGGGCGGCCACGCGTTCGCGCATGCCGCTCAGCCCGTTGCCCTCGGCCTGCACGCCGCCACGGCCATCGTCGCGGATCTGCATCGCCAGCATGCGTCCCTCCAGCATGAACTCCACCCGTGCCTGTGTCGCCTGTGCATGGCGCACGATATTGGTTGCGGCCTCGCGCAGCACCAGCGCCAGCCCGCGTTCGACATCCACCGGCATCGCCGGTGGTGGTGCGTATTGAAGGTGGACCTGCTGGCATTCCAGCAGCAGCCGCGCCGATGCCAGCTCACCGGCCAGGTCGCTGGCGCGGATGCCGGTAACCGCGCTGCGCACCTGTGCCAGCGCTTCGCGGGCGATGGCCTCGGCCTCGCCGATCTCCAGCCGCGCGCGCGCGTCGCCGCGGTCGTGCAGCTTGCGCGCCAGCTCCAGCTTCAATGTGATCAGCGACAGGGTGTGGCCGAGCAGATCATGCAGGTCGCGGCCGATGCGTTCGCGCTCGGCAGTGGCCGCCAGCCGCCGCACCTCGTCCTGCGACAGCTGCAGTGCCGCATCCTTCTGCTGGTTGAGCGCTTCCACGTTCACGACCAGCCCCACGATGTAGGACACGGCCGGGATCCAGACCAGGCTCTGCCACGGGTACTGGAACAGCAGCGCGAGGCTGCAGAACAGAAGGTTCAGGCCAGTGAGCTGCAGCAGATACTGCCACCAGCCACCGCGTCCGCTCACCCGCAGCAGCACGCAGCCGAACACGAAGTAGGTCAGCCCGGACGGATACCAGGGCAGCAGCACCAGCGACATCGCGATCAGGCCCAGCGCATAGCGCGGAGCGTGATGGCGCGGCGCCACCATCACCTTGGCGTACAGCAGCAGGAACACCGGATAGCTGGCCAGCGTCAGCAGCAGCCAGCGCAGGGTGAAGCCGTGGCCAAGCAAGGGCGTCAGGAAGATCCACACCGACCACAGCAGGTGGACTGCCTCGCTCCAGGGCGATTTTCCCCGGCGCAGCGTATCGGCCACCGCCGAGTCCGGCGCGGGGCGCAGCAGCGAGGCAAGCCATGTCGACGGCACGGGCGGTTCCAGGCGGGGACGATCGCCGCCGATCATGCCAGTTCAGCCGCCTGCGCGCAGGCGCCACCACCGGCCGGGCGGCACCGGCGCAACCGAGCGCGGATCACGGTACGCTTGGCGGCGCGGCTGTGGCGGGCCAGCGACGGGGTGATCGGATCCATGGGCGGTACCGGTAGCGGGGACGTTGCCATCCTGTGCCGCCGTGGTCACGTTTCGCAGTTGCCGCCGTCAGTGTCATCGGGTGACAGCTGTCACTGCCGTCATCGCTGTGCCTGCCTGCATGCTGTGCCGCACGCTCCACCGCCGGAACCGCCGCCGTCCGCCCTTCCGGCCACACCCGCCCAAACGCCTGTGATGGAACGAATGAACGCTTCTGCCGAGCTGTTGAAGGAACTCCGTATCGACCGCAAATCGCCGCCGCCCGCCTCCGGCGGCAGTGGCGGTGGCCGCCGCTGGCTGTGGATCGCGATCATCGTGGTCGTGTTGTTGCTGGCCGCTGTCGGCTTCGCCCTGTTCGGGCGTACGCCGGCAGTGGACGTGGAAACCGCCCCCGCCGTGGCCATCCAGCAGGGCAGCGCCAGCAGTTCGGTGCTCGATGCCAGTGGCTACGTGGTCGCCCGGCGCATGGCCACGGTATCGGCCAAGATCACCGGCAAGGTGCGCGAGGTGATGATCGAGGAAGGCATGCGCGTGGAACAGGGCCAGATCATGGCCACGCTGGACCCGATCGATGCCGACGCGCAGCGCAGCCTGTATGCCTCGCAGCTGCAGGCCGCACGCAGCCAGGTGGCCGGGCTGGAAGCGCAGCAGAGGCAGGCGGCCGCTGAAGCCAGCCGCCTGCAGGCACTGGTCGGCCAGCAGCTGGTGTCGCGCTCGCAGTACGACCAGGCGGTGGCCCAGCGTGACAGCCTGCGTGCACAGCTGGACACCGCACAGCGCAACGTCAAGGTGGCCAACGACCAGCTGGCCATCGCCGATCTGGGCGTGGACAACAACATCGTGCGCGCGCCGTTCTCCGGCGTGGTCACTGCCAAGGCCGCGCAGCCCGGCGAAATCGTCTCGCCGCTGTCGGCGGGCGGTGGGTTCACCCGTACCGGCATCGGCACCATCGTCGACATGGACTCGCTGGAGATCGAAGTCGAGGTCGGCGAGGCCTTCATCGGCCGCGTGCAGCCGAAGATGCCGGTCGAAGCCACGCTCAACGCCTATCCGGAGTGGAAGATTCCGGGCGAGGTGATCGCCATCATCCCCACCGCCGACCGCGGCAAGGCCACGGTGAAGGTGCGCGTGGCGCTGAAGGTGAAGGACCCGCGCATCGTGCCGGAGATGGGCGTGCGCGTCAGCTTCCTGGAGCAGGCGCAGCCGCAGGCGGCCGCCAAACCGCAGGGCGTGCGCGTGCCGGCGGGCGCCGTGGTCCAGCGCGAGGGCGCCTCGGTTGCCTTCGTGCTGGGTGACGAAAGCCGCGTGCAGCAGCGCACGGTCGAGGCCGGCCAGGCGATGGGCAAGGACCGCCAGATCCTCAAGGGCGTGAGCGCAGGTGAATCGGTGGTGCTGAACCCGCCGGACAGCCTGCGCGATGGCGCCAAGGTGCAACAGAAACAAGCGCAGTAGCGGCCTGGCGCCCACGGGCGCCGCCGGCAGCACCGCTCGACGCACGCCTGCGGCCCCTGCCGTGGCGCTTCCCCGTTTCCCGCCTTCCGTGGAGAACCACCCATGTCGACCCTGGTTTCACTGCGCAACATCACCAAGACCTACCAGCGTGGCCCCGAGAAAGTGCAGGTGCTGCACGGCATCGACCTGGACATCGCCAGCGGCGACTTCGTCGCGCTGATGGGCCCGTCCGGCTCGGGCAAGACCACCCTGCTCAACCTGATCGGCGGCCTGGACAACCCCAGCGGCGGCGAGATCAGCATCGAGGGCGAGCGCATCGACCAGATGAGCGGCGGCCAGCTGTCGACCTGGCGCAGCCACCACGTCGGCTTCGTGTTCCAGTTCTACAACCTGATGCCGATGCTGACCGCGCAGAAGAACGTGGAACTGCCGCTGCTGCTGACCCACCTCAATGCGGCGCAGCGCCGCCGCAACGCCGAGATCGCGCTGACCCTGGTCGGCCTGGCCGACCGCCGCAGCCACCGCCCGAATGAACTGTCCGGCGGCCAGCAGCAGCGCGTGGCAATCGCCCGGGCGATCGTCTCCGACCCGACCTTCCTGATCTGCGACGAACCGACCGGCGACCTCGACCGCCAGTCCGCCGAGGAGATCCTCGGCCTGCTGCAGCAGCTCAACCGGGAGCATGGCAAGACCATCATCATGGTCACCCATGACCCGAAGGCCGCCGAGTACGCCACGCACACGGTGCACCTGGACAAGGGCGAGCTGGCCGACGCGCCGCTGGCCCACTGACGGAGGCCACGGCGATGAAATACTTCTCGTTGGTGTGGGCGCAGCTGTTCCGCAGCCGTACCCGCACGTTGCTGACCCTGCTCTCCGTGGTGGCCGCGTTCCTGCTGTTCGGCATGCTCGATTCGGTGCGCGTGGCATTCACCTCCGGCGGCAGCGTGGAAGGCGCCAACCGCCTGGTGGTCGCATCGCGGCTGTCGATCACCCAGTCGCTGCCGATCCGCCTGGAAGCCCAGGTGCGGCAGGTGGCCGGCGTGCGCGACGTGGCCTATGGCATGTGGTTCGGCGGCATCTACCAGGACCCGAAGAACTTCTTCCCGAACTTCTCGGTGTCCCCCAACTACTTCGATGTCTACCGCGAGCTGCAGATCGACCCGGCACAGCTGGAAGACTGGAAGCAGACCCGTACCGGCGCCATCGTCGGCGAAACCCTGGCCAAGCAGTTCGGCTGGAAGATCGGCGACACCATCCCGCTGCAGGCCACGATCTTCCCGCGTGGCGGCAGCAACGACTGGCCGCTGGTGCTCAAGGGCATCTACCGTTCCAAGGACCGTGCGCTGGCCGCCAACGAAGAACGCCAGTTGATGATGAACTGGAAGTACTTCGATGAATCCAACGACTACATCAAGAACCAGGTGAGCTGGTACACGGTAACGCTGGACAACCCGGACCACTCTTCGCGGGTGGCGCAGGCGATCGACGCGATCTCGGCCAACTCCGACCACGAGACCAAGACCCAGACCGAATCGGCGTTCCAGCAGGCCTTCGTCAAGCAGTTCGCGGATATCGGCATGATCGTCACCTCGATCATGGGCGCGGTGTTCTTCACCCTGCTGCTGTTGACCGGCAACACCATGGCGCAGGCCGTGCGCGAGCGCGTGCCGGAGCTGGCCACGCTGAAGACGCTGGGCTTCAAGGACAGCACCGTGCTGACCCTGGTGATGGTGGAATCGGTGCTGCTGATCGGCCTGGGCGGCCTGATCGGCATGGGCCTGGCCGCCCTGATCCTGCCGGCCATCGGCCCGAAGAGCATGGGCATGCTGCCGCCGCACGTGCCGACGCCAACCTGGCTGATGGGGCTGGGCCTGATCGTGGTGATCGGCATCATCGTCGGCCTGTTGCCGGCGCTGCGTGCCAAGCGCCTGAAGATCGTCGACGCACTGGCCGGTCGCTGAGGAGAACACAGACATGTTCAAGAGCAAACTCAAGAAGTGGCTGGGCAACGGCGTGACGGTGCTGCTGCTGGCGGTCGGCCTGGTGCTGTGGATCAGCCTGCCGTGGACCGGCGTGCTGGCCGTGACCGTGCTGGTGGCCCTGTGGCTTCTGCTGACCCGCGGGGGGCGACTGGCGCTGGCCGCCACCCGTATCGGCGTGGCCAGCCTGCCGCAGCGCTGGGGCGCGTCCTCGGTGATCGTGGTCGGCATCGCCGGCGTGGTCGGCGTGCTGGTGGCAATGCTGGCGATGGGCGAAGGCTTCCAGGCCACGCTCAACAACACCGGCGATGACACCACTGCCATCGTGCTGCGCGGTGGCTCGCAGGCCGAGACCAACTCGGTGATCACCCGCGAGCAGGTACCGATGCTGTCCACCCTGCCCGGCATCAGCCGCGATGCGCAGGGCCGGCCGCTGCTGTCGCCGGAGCTGTCGCAGGTGGTCAACCTGGTGTCGAAGTCCGATGGCACCGACGTCAACGCGCAGTTCCGCGGCGTGGGCCCGCAGGCATGGGCGGTGCATGACAAGGTCAGGATCGTCGAGGGGCGCAAGTTCGCCACTGGCCTGCGCGAGATCGTGGTCGGCCAGGGCGCCAAGGGCCAGTTCCGCGACATGGAGGTGGGCAGGACACTGACCCTGGGCAACCAGACCTGGACCGTGGTGGGTGTGTTCGCCACCGGCGATGCGCATGATTCGGAACTGTGGACCGACGCCGATACGCTGGCCACCACCTACCAGCGCAGCGCCTGGCAGTCGATCAGCGTGCGCACCGAGGGCAAGGCAGGCTTCGATCAGTTCAAGGCCGCCGTCGCCGCCGACCCGCGCCTGAAACTGGACGTGGAAACCACCCGCGTGTACTACAGCAAGCAGGGCGGCGGGCTGACCAAGTTGATCGACATCCTTGGCAAGGTGATCGGCACGATCATGGCGGTCGGTGCGGTGTTTGGCGCGCTCAACACCATGTATGCGGCCGTCGCCACGCGCGCCCGCGAAATCGCCACCATGCGTGCGATCGGCTTCCGCGGCCTGCCGGTGGTGACGGCAGTGATGCTGGAGACGATGCTGCTGGCGCTGCTCGGTGGCCTGCTCGGCTGTGCGGTGGCGTGGCTGCTGTTCAATGGCTACAGCGTGTCCACCATCGGCAGCAACTTCAGCGCAGTGGTGTTCAAGTTCCATGTGTCGCCGGAACTGCTGTGGACCGGCCTGAAATGGGCACTGGGCATCGGCCTGGTCGGCGGCCTGTTCCCGGCCCTGCGCGCGGCACGTTTGCCGATCACCACGGCGCTGCGCGAAACCTGAGCATCGCGCAGCGGTGGACTGCGCATCACGCAAGGGGACGGAGCGAAGGCTCCGTCCCTTTCACGTTGCCGAACTCAGAAATCCGCCGCCGCAGCATCAGACGGCGGGGCCGCGCGCGGCCAGATGCTGGCGAAGGACCTCCTCGGGCGGATACGCCGTGCCCAGCGCGTGCTGCTCGCCTGTGTGCCGGTCGACGAAGATCGGCCCATTGCCGGCCAATGCATCCGAGATTTCGCCGGATTGCAGGTAGCGCAGCGACTGGAAGCAGAACAGCCAGCCTTCGACCACTTCGTGCTCATGCGTGATGGCAACCGGCTCATCGTCGCTGGCAAGTGCAGCCTCCACGCGACGGCGTGCTTCTTCAAGCTGGATCATTCCTTCCTCTCCTGCCTTCGATGACAAGGCGAAGAGCATTTCATGCGGGCAGGTGCATCACAACGGCTGCGCGCCTGCATACAAGCGCGTACTGCGACGCGTTGTCGCAACCACTCAAGCGTGCCAGCTTCGTGCCGCTATCGATGCCTCTGCCCATCGCAAACGCAGCGCGCGTGACGCTGCGCACAGCGCATCTGTGGATTGTTGGTTGCGATTCATTTTCGCGCACGTCCAGCGGCGCCGAGACAAACAGTTACGAATGGAAACATTCTAGAATCGCGCCCCCCCACGTTGGTTTGCAGCACCCCACGCGCCCATAGAACGGGCGCTTGTTTTTACTGAAACACGAGATTTCACGGATGTCCCTGAAAACCAATCCGCTGCGCAACGCGATCGTCATCGCGCTGGCCGCCAGCTGCACCACCCCCGCCTTCGCACAGAGCGCCGGCGATACCCCGACCAACCTCGACCGCATCGAAATCACCGGCTCGCGCATCCGCCAGGCCAGTGTCGAAACCGCACAGCCGGTGGTCGCGCTCAACCGCGCCGAGATCGAGAAGAAGGGCTACGTCAACGTCGCTGACATCCTGCAGGACATTCCTGCCGCCGGTGCGCCGAGCATGAGCCGCGCCTCGTCGCTGACCTCCTCGCGCGACTTCGGCGGCATGTACGTCAGCCTGCGCAACCTGGGCCCGGAACGCAGCCTGGTGCTGATCGACGGCCGCCGCATGGGCGTCAGCGCCGGCGGTTACTCCGACCTGGCCTCGATCCCGTCGTCCATCGTCGAGCGCGTGGAAGTGCTGACCGACGGCGCCTCCGCGCTGTACGGCTCCGATGCCATCGCCGGCGTGGTCAACATCATCACCCGCAAGAATTTCGATGGTGGCGAAGCCAGCGTCTATGTCGGCCAGTACGGCCAGGGTGACGGCCAGAAGCGCGCCTACAGCGCGACCTTCGGCAAGACCTTCGAGCGCGGCTGGTTCAGCGTGGGTGCCGAGCGCACCAAGGAAGATGAGGTGCTGGGCAAGGACCGCGCGTTCAGCCGTTACACCAACGGCCCGCGCCACCCCAACGATGGCCTCAATGGCAACACCCCGTGGGGCTACGTCACCGTCGGTGGCAAGAACCTGACGGTGGGCCCGGGCGGCGACCCGGGCAAGGCCGGCAATTTCCATGCGCCGGACCCGGCTGATGGTGCAAACACCAGGTCGAACATGAGCCTGCTGACAGGCCTGGAACGCACCTCGGTGTTCGCCAACGGTGGCTTCTCGATCACCGACAACCTGCGCATCGTCGCCGACGCGTTGTACAGCAAGCGCGAGTCGACCAAGCACCTGGCCGGTTACCCGTACTCGGTCAGCGCCGCACAGGCCCGCAATGGCAGCCGTGCCGCCCTGTCCAAGGACAGCGCGTTCAACCTGTGGGGCCAGGATGCGCTGTTCGCGCACCGTACCGAGGAACTGCCGCGCGGCACCGAGAACAACCTGGAAACCAAGCGCGCCAGCATTGGTCTGGAAGGCAGCTTCGAAACCGGTTCGCGGTACTGGGACTGGAACGTCAACTACATGTACAACCGCAACGAAGGCGAGCGCATCGGTACCGGCAGCATGTACCAGCCGCACGTCAACCTGGCCGTCGGCCCGTCCTTCATGGACGGCAACGTGGCCCGCTGCGGTGCGCCGGGCGCGGTGATCGCCGGCTGCGTGCCGTGGAACCCGGCCGCCCCGATGGGTTACACCGGCCCCGGCTCGCTGAGCAACCAGGACGTGCAGGACTACCTGTTCACCCGCTTCGTCGACAAGATGCAGAGCACCACCAAGGTCGCCAGCGGCAACATCTCCGGCTCGCTGCTCACCCTGCCGGCCGGCGACATCCTGGCCGCGATGGGCTTCGAGCACCGCAGCGAAGAAGCCAGCTACACTCCGGACACGATGGTGCAGAAGGGCGAGATCGCCGGCACCAGCGGCCAGCCGACCCGCGGCAACTACTCGCTCAACGAGGTCTACCTGGAGCTGCAGGTGCCGCTGCTGGCCGACCTGCCGTTCGCCCGCGAACTGTCGCTGGACATGGCCGGCCGCTACTCGGACTACAACAACTTCGGTTCGACCACCAACAGCAAGTTCGGCCTGAAGTGGAAGCCGATCGACAGCCTGCTGGTGCGCGCCACCTACGGCACCGGCTTCCGTGCGCCGACCGTGGATGACCTGTACGGCGGCACCGTCAGCAGCCGCGACTCGTTCACCGATCCGTGCGATACCTCCTTCGGTACCGCCGCCACCAGCCCGACCGTCGCTGCCCGCTGCCAGGCGCTGAAGGTGCCGGCCAACTTCCGCCAGCTCAACAGCGATGGCAGCGTGGCCACCAAGCCCGGCCAGCAGGCCACCACCGATTTCAGCTCGGGTTCCAACCCGGGCCTGAAGCCGGAAACCGCCAAGACCTGGACCGTCGGCCTGGTCTACAGCCCGGACTTCGTGCAGGGCCTGGACGTCAGCCTGGACTGGTGGAAGATCCGCATCGACAACGCCATCGTCGGTGAGTCGGCCACCAACATCCTGGAACAGTGCTACGTGCAGGGTTCGGATGCCGCCTGCGGCCGCTTCACCCGTGGCAGCAACGGCCAGGTCAACTCGCTGGACCGCTCGCTGGTCAACGCGGGCTACCGCGAAACCGCCGGCTATGACATCAACGTGCGCTACCGCCTGCCGGAAACCGCGTTCGGCAAGTTCGCCGTCAACTGGAACACCACCTACACCGACTACCTGGAGCAGCGCAACGACAGCGCCGCCACCACCCCGGTGGAACAGCGTACCGGTTGGGCCGGCGACTTCCGCGTGCGCTCCACCTTCAACCTGGATTGGCAGTACGGCGACCTCGGCATCGGCTGGACCGCGCGCTACTACTCCAGCATGAAGGAGAAGTGCTCGTACATGGATGAGTGCAACCTGCCGGGCTTCAACTCGTCGTACACCAGCGCGTCGCCGACCAACAAGGTGGGCTCCAACACCTTCCACGACCTGCAGGTGCGTTACAGCCTGCCGTGGGATGGCACCGTGTCGCTGGGCGTGAACAACGTGTTCAACCACCAGGGTCCGATCATGTACAGCCAGCCGAACAGCAGCTTCACCTACTACGGTGGCTTCGACATCGGCCGCTTCATGTACATGAAGTACCAGCAGCGCTTCTAAGCCTGCAACCGCGTTCCCGCCACGGCCATCCCTCTCTCCTGGCCGTGGACGGAAGCAGAACGGCGCCCCTCGGGGCGCCGTTCTTTTTTGGGTGGAAGCGGGTCGGATCCCTTCGCCCTGCGAAGGGCTCTGACCCCAGGCGACGGATAGAACAGGGTCAGAGCCCTCCGCGTTGCGGAGGGATCCGACCCCGCAGCCCCGCCGGCGCTAGCGCTTGGCGCGCATCGTGCGGATGTTGTCGCCGACGAACAGGATCAGGCCGGCCCAGATCGCGGCAAAGCCGATCGCCTTGGCGGTATCGAACGCTTCGTGGAAGAAGAACACGCCCAGCAGCAGCTGCAGGCTCGGTGCGATGTACTGCAGGATGCCGACCAGCGACAGCGGAATGCGCTTCACTCCGTAGGCAAAGCCGATCAGCGGTACGGCGGTGACTGCGCCACCGAAGATCAGCAGCAGGTCGTTGCGCCAGCCCCAGCCATGGAAGAACGCACCGCCATGGCCGTTTTCCGCCCAGATCGCGAAGGCCAGCGCCGGCAGGAACAGGTACATGCTTTCCACGCCCAGGCCGGCCACCGGGTCGACCGAGACCAGCTTGCGCAACAGCCCATACAGGCCGAACGAACAAGCCAGGCCGAGCGCGATCCACGGCGGTGTGCCGGCGTCGATGGTCAGCCAGGCCACGCCCACCGCCGCCATCGCCACCGCCACCCATTGCAGGCGGCGCAGGCGTTCCTTCAGCACCAGCACGCCCAGCAGCACGTTCACCAGCGGGTTGATGAAGTAGCCCAGGCTGGTCTCGATGACATGGCCGGCGTTGACCGCCCAGATGTACAGGCCCCAGTTGAAGGCGATGGTCAGGCTCGACACCAGCAGGATCGGCAGCGCGCGCGGCTGCGCGGCGATCTTCTGCCACCAGCCCAGGCGCGAGCTGATCAGCAGCCAGCCCAGCACCAGCACGGTGCTCCAGATGATGCGGTGGGCGATGATCTGGAACGAAGGCACCTCGTTGAGCAGGTGCCAGTACACCGGCACCAGGCCCCAGATCACGAAGGTGGACGCGGTGACCAGCAGGCCCCGGCGCTGTTCTTTCTCGTCCATGCTCATCTCTTTCGCGTCCTTGCCATCGTCAGTACCACCACACCCAGGAGAATCACCGCCATCGCCAGCAGGTCGCGCCAGCCGAAGCGCTCACCGTTGAGCAGCGCGCCGAGCAGCACCGCGATCACCGGATTGACGTACGCATAGCTGCCGGCCAGCGCCGGGCGCACGTTCTGCAGCAGCCACACGTAGGCAGTGAACGCGACGATGGAGCCGAACACGCACAGGTAGGCCATCGCCAGCAGGCCACCGGTATCGGGCAGCGTGCTCGGGCGCTCGCCGACCGCCAGGCCGATCAGCACCAGCAGCGCGCCACCGCAGATCATCTGCCCGGCCGCGGTCATGAACGGGCCCGGCAGGTCCAGCCCGCGTGCCCACACCGAACCGAACGCCCAGCCGATCGGCGCGATCAGCAGCAGCACCAGCCCGGTCGGCGAGGCGGTCAGGCTGCTGCCGGCATTGAGCCAGACCACACCGAGGAAGCCGATGGCGATGCCCAGCCACTCACCGCGGCTGGCGTGCTGGCCGCGCAGTGCCGAGAACAGTGCCATCCACAGCGGCACCGAGGCCACCGCGGTGGCGGCGAGGCCCGAGGAGACCTCGCGCTCGGCCAGCACCACCATGCCGTTGCCCAGCACCAGCATGGTCACGCCCATGATGACCAGGTTGCGCCATTGCCGCAGGGTCGGGTTCGGCAGTTTCCAGAACAGGCGCAGCGCCAGGAACATCAGGCCGCCGGCAATGATGAAGCGGCTGCCGGAGACCATCGTCAGCGGCAGTGCGCCGCCGTGCAGGGCCTTGGCGATGCCCAGGTAGGTCGAGCCCCAGACCACGTAGACCAGCAGCAGTGCCAGCGCGACAAGGCCACCCCGGGGGGCAGCCGCAGACGAAGAGGGGGGAGCCGACATGACACACCAGGGAGCCGGGGGAAGGCGGATTCTAGGACGTTTTGAGTATGGTCCGGGACCCCATGCGGTGGCACGCTGTCATCCATCCATGAACCCTGCTCTGGTCTGCTACCCCGTGTTGACGGTCGATGCAGTACCAAGAGGGCTGCCCGGCCGCGCCGCCCCAAGGCCGGGCGCCGTTTTCCCTGCGCACGGACGCGCCGCATCGAGGATTCCCACCCAGATGAGCACCACGCCCCAACCTGCTGTCCCCGCGAACGACCGCGCCGCCCTGCGGCGGTCGATCTCCAACACCCTCAAAGGCTCCGCCGGCAACCTGGTGGAGTGGTACGACGTCTACGTGTACTCGGTGTTCGCCGTGTACTTCGAATCGCAGTTCTTCTCGCCCGACGACAAGAACTCCACGATGTACGTGTGGGCGATCTTCGCCGCGACCTTCCTGATGCGCCCGATCGGCGCCTGGTTCTTCGGCCGCTTCGCCGACCGCCATGGCCGCCGCCTGGCGCTGACCGTCTCGGTCACGTTGATGGCGCTGTGCTCGTTCCTGATCGCCATCACCCCCACCGCCGCCAGCATCGGCATCTGGGCCGCGGTCATCCTGCTGTTCGCACGGCTGCTGCAGGGCTTCGCCACCGGTGGCGAGTACGGCGCCAGCGCCACCTACATGTCCGAAGCCGCCATTCCCGGCCGCCGCGGCTTCCTGTCGTCCTTCCACTACGTCACCCTGGTTGGCGGCCACGTGCTGGCCCAGCTGACCCTGCTGCTGATGCTGACCTTCTGGGGCAAGCCGGAAATCTCCGAGTGGGGCTGGCGCATCGCCTTCGGCATCGGCGGCATCGCCGCGGTGGTGGTGTTCTGGCTGCGCCGTGGCATGGACGAGTCGCTGTCGGAGTCGTCCATCGAGGCCGCGCGCGAGGGCAAGGCGCAGAAGTCCGGTTCGATGTACGAGCTGTTCGTGCACCAGTGGCGACCGCTGCTGCTGTGCTTCCTGATCACCGCCGGCGGCACCGTGGCCTTCTACACCTACTCGGTGAACGGCCCGAAGATGATCCAGAGCGCCTTCGCCGGCAACGATCCGATGACCGGCACCCTGATCAACCTGGGCGTGCTGGCCTTCCTGATGGTGCTGCAGCCGGTCGGTGGCTGGCTGTCGGACATCATCGGCCGCAAGACCCTGCTGGTGTTCTTCGGCGTCGGCGGCGTGCTGTACAGCTGGTACCTGATCACCCAGCTGCCGCACCAGCATGACGCCACCCTGGCCTTCCTGACCCTGGCGCTGGCGTTCGTCATCCTCACCGGCTACACCTCCATCAATGCGGTGGTAAAGGCCGAACTGTTCCCCACCCATGTGCGTGCACTGGGCGTGGGCCTGGGCTATGCGCTGGCCAACTCGCTGTTCGGCGGCACCGCCCCGCTGCTGTACCAGGGCGCGCTGAAGACCGGCCACGTCGATTGGTTCGCCCTCTACGTGACTGCCACGATCGCGGTATCGTTGGTGGTCTATGTGTTCTTCCTCACCAACAAGGGCCCGAACTGGCTCGACGGCACCCGCAAGTAAGCGCGTTGCCCTGATCGCGGCCACCGGTGCAATGCCGGTGGCCGCTGCGTCTCCCGCTCCTCCACTGATGTGGATCGCGGTGACGCTGGCCGCAGCCACGGCACTGGCCTGGCTGCTGCGCCGCCCCAGCGCACAGGCCGCATGGCCACGCATCGGCTTCGGGATCGCCCTGCTGCTGTTCTGCGCCGCACTGGCGCTGCAGCTGGCAGTGGACCTGGGCAGCGGCCACAGCTCGCTGCAACTGCGCCTGCATCGCGGCGTCAACGGCGGATCGCTGGTCGGCCTGCGCACGATGGTGGCGTGCTATCTGGCAGCGCTCGCCGCCAGCGGCTGGGGCGCATGGAAGCTGCTGCGCCGGCGCTGACGAACACCCGGTCGTGCCGGCCGCTGGCCGACACCTCCACATTCTTTCGGTCGTGCCGGCCGCTGGCCGGCAACGCCACCTTCTTTCGGTAATGCCGGCCGCTGGCCGGCAACGCCACCTTCTTTCGGTAGTGCCGGCCGCTGGCCGGCAACGCCACCTTCTTTCGGTAGTGCCGGCCGCTGGCCGGCAACCTCATGAACCTCCTGAAAGAGCAGGCAGTTGCCGGCCAGCGGCCGGCACTACCTCAGCGGCGGGCCGCTTCGCTCTTGTCGCGCGCGCCGCGGAACTCCGATTCCTTTTCCCACGTCGGCCAGCGGCGGCTGTTGGCCAGCTCCGCGCCCAGATCGTAGACCAGCAGGGTATCGGCAGCGTGGCCGCTCGGGTCCCAGCGCGGCGTCCAGGCATCGCAGGCCTGGTGGTAGCAATCGGCGAAGTACTTCTCGCGCAGCGCGCGGCCAGCTTCAACCCCACCGTCCAGCTTGTCCAGGCCCGGGCCGATGGTGATTGCCGGCACGCCCAGGCGGGCGAAGGCGAAGTGGTCAGCGCGGTAGAAGAAGCCCGCTTCCAGGTTCGGGTCCGGGCTGTAGCTGCGGCCGCGGGCCTTGGCCACGCGTTCCAGGTCGCCTTCCAGCGAGACCCGGCCCTTGCCCCACGACGCGATGTCGCGGGTCGGGCCATCCGGGCTGAACATTTCGATGTTCAGCACCGCGGCGGTCTTGTCCAGCGGCGCCAGCGGGTGCGCGGCGTAGTAGCTGGCGCCCAGCAGGCCCTTCTCTTCGGCGGTCAGCGCCACGAAGTACAGCGTGCGCTGCGGCTGCGGGCCGGCGGCGAACACCCGGCCCAGTTCCAGCACCGTGGCCACGCCGGTGGCGTTGTCGATCGCACCGCGGCGGATGCGGTCCCCCTTGGCGTCGGGCTGGCCGATGCCGAACGCATCCCAGTGCGCAGAGAAGATCACCGCCTCGTCGCCATGCTCGCCACCGGGCAGCTTGGCCACCACGTTGCGGGTCACCACCTGCTCGCGCTTCAGCGCGAAGTCCACGCTCAGCTTGGCGTTGTCCAGTGCCACAGGACGGAAGTCGGCGCGCATCGCCTTGCGCTTCTCGGCATCGAAGTCGAGGCCGGCGTCGGCGAAAATCGCCTCGGCCAGCTCGCGCTGCATCCAGCCACGCAGCGGCGTGTGCTGCGCCATCGCCTCGTCCTGGCCGCGCTCGATGTCGAACAGCGGCGATGTGCCCGAGCTCTTCACCGTGGCCCAGCCGTAGGCGGCCGGCGCGGTCTCGTGCACGATCAGCACGCCTTCGGCACCACGGCGTGCGGCTTCCTCGAACTTGTAGGTCCAGCGGCCGTAGTAGGTCACCGCCTTGCCGTCAAACGCGCCCGGCGCATCGGCCTCGAAATCGGCATCGTTGATCAGCACCACGGCGATCTTGCCGTGCAGGTCCACGTCCTTGTAGTCGTTCCACTGGCGTTCCGGCGCATCGATGCCATAGCCGACGAACACCAGCGGCGCATTCCTGATCTGCACGCGCTTGCGCGGCTGCAGGCTCTGCAGGGTCACGTCCACGCCATTGGCCAGCGCACGCTTGCCCTGGTTCAGCGACAGGCTGGCCTTGGCCGGGCCGTCCAGCTGCGCGCGCACCAACGGGACCGGCTGCACCCAGCTGCCATCCACGCCGCCGGGCTGCAGGCCGTAGCTGCGGAACTGCTCGATCAGGTACTGCACCGTGCGCTCTTCACCCTCGGTGGCCGGCGCGCGGCCCTCGAATTCATCCGACGCCAGAACGCGCACATGGCGCGACAGCGCCTGCGGATCGATGCCGCCACCCGGCAGGTCGTTGGCCGCATGGGCAAGGCCACCGACGAACAGGCAGGACGACAGCAGCAACACGCGCATCGGATTCACGGCAGTACCACGGCTAGCTTGGAAGTCACCAGAGTGTAACGTGGTCGTGACATCACGGCGCGGCTTGGGCCCGCGTCATCCACGCAGGGCGTGGATCTACCTGCTGATGCGATCCAGCCAGCAGGCCAGGCCCTGTGCATTGAGCTCGATATCCATCGCCAGCACGGTGGTCACTGCCGCATCGTCCAGCGCACAGCCATGCAGCTGTGCACGTTCCAGATACAGCGCCTGCAACGCGGCCAACAGGCAACGATGGCGGTCCGGTCGACCGTCGCACTGGCGGCCAATGGCAGCCATCGCATCGATCTGCTCGAACAGGTCGCCGGCCAGTTTCTCCACCTGTTCCACACGACCGTAGTGGGTCAGGTACATCGCCTGCGGGCCGTAGCCCAGCATGCGCTGGATCGAGGCCTTCATCGCCTCCGGGTCGAACTGCACCGGCGAGGAGGTCGGGAAGATGAAAGCGCCCTGCGCGCTGTCCAGCTCGCGGTAGGAGATACCGAAGGTATCGCCGGTGAACCAGCTGCGGCTGCGCGCATCCCACACGCAATAATGGTGCAGCGCGTGACCCGGCGTGTGCAGCAGCACCAGCTCGCGGCCGGCCAGATGGATGCGGTGGCCGTCTTCGGCCACCACCACGCGCGACTCCGGAATCGCCTCGATGCGGCCATAGCTGCGCGCGATCTCGTCGGCGCCATACACCGCCGTGGCACCGGCGATCAGCCGGGTCGGGTCGATCATGTGCGGCGCACCGCGCGGGTGCAGCACCGCCTTTGCGTTGGGCAGCTGCTGCATCAGCAGGCCGGCGCCGCCGGCGTGGTCCAGGTGCACGTGCGTGAGCAGCAACCAGTCCACCGCTTCCACGCCCAGGCCGGCATCCGCCAGCGCCTGCAGCATCGCCGGCACCGACAGGCCGGTGCCGCAGTCGACAAACGCGGCGCGGCCGTTTTCAACGATCAGGTAAGCCGCGTCGAAGTCCGGGCGCTGGAAGCCGGTATCGATGGTGTGGATGCTGGGGTCGGCGGTCATCGGCACGCACCTGGCAGGATCGGGAACAGACGCCCATGGTAGGCGCGCAGGCGGCCCGGGTTCGATGCGGCTTTGGTCGGGTAGTGCCGGCCGCTGGCCGGCAAACCTCGGCGCAGCCCGTTGAATGCAGTTGCCGGCCAGCGGCCGGCACTACCGGTCCAGCCAGCGCGGTCGCAGCAGCAACGCCAGCACCAGCACCGCCAGGAACGCGCCGTAGGCGTACAGCACCGCCAGCACCTGCGGCCAGATCGGGCCGGCGCCGGGTTGCACCACGCCGATGCGGTAGCCCCACAGCATCGACACGATGCTCAGCGCGAACGCCAGTACCAGGGTGGTGCCATCGAACAGGCGCCGCCGCGCGCTACGCGGCTGGCGCGGGAACAGCCAGTACAGGCTGCCCAGCAGCAGGAACCAGGGCAGGAACAGCAGCAGCGACAACCAGGCCATCGCAGACTCCATGTCATCGCGCCGGCGGCGCGTGGACATCATGCCATGGCTGCTGTGCCACGGTCGTGCCGGCGGGGGGCTTCCCTGTAGAGCCGAGCCCATGCTCGGCTGCTTTGCTACCCAGCCGAGCACGGGCTCGGCTCTACAGGGGCGGAGCAAAGTCGAGCATGGCTCGACTCTACAAAGGGCAGGCAGGCCCGGCGATCAGGCCGCTTCGCGCAGCACGGCCAGCGCGGCCAGCACGGCGTCCACCTCGGCGTCCAGCTTGAACAGCTCGCTCTGCAGCTGGTCGCCCTGCTCGGCCTGCTTGATCACGGCAATCAGCTGGCCGGCATCACGCGGCGAATCGAAGCCTTCGCTCTGGATCAGCAGCGTGCCGTCGCCGGCGGTCAGCTTGAAGTAGAACCGGCCGTCCTTCTCGCGGTACTGCTTGAACTGCGGCGGCGCCACGCGGGCCACGCCGGCATCTTCGCTGGCGATGTCGCCCGCCGTGGACAGGTCGCGCAGGCCCACGGCGTGGCGCAGTTCTTCCAGCAGCGGTGCCGCCAACTGCTCGCGCAGCTGCTGCCCACGGCGCTTGAGCAGCGCTTCGATCTTCTCCGGCTCGGCCATCAGCGCGTTGTAGCGCTCGCGCAGCGGCGACAGTTCACTGTCGATGCGCTCGAACAACTGCTGCTTGGCGTCGCCCCAGCTGATGCCGGCAGCGAACGCCTTGGCGAATTCCGCGGTCTGTTCCGGCGTGGCGAACGCCTGGTACATCTGGAACAGCGCCGAGCCTTCGGTGTCCTTCGGCTCACCCGGTGCGCGCGAGTCGGTCAGGATCGAGAACACCAGCTTCTTCAGCTCCTCGCGCGGCACGAACAGCGGAATGGTGTTGTGGTAGCTCTTGCTCATCTTGCGGCCATCCAGGCCGGCCAGCGTCGCCACCTGCTCATCGATCACCACGTCCGGCAGCGGGAAGTACTCCTTGCCGTACACGTGGTTGAAGCGCTGGGCGAAATCGCGCGCCATCTCGATGTGCTGGATCTGGTCACGGCCCACCGGTACCTGGTTGGCCTTGAAGATCAGGATGTCGGCGGCCATCAGCACCGGGTACATGAACAGGCCGGCGCTGACGCCTGCGTCCTCGTCCACGCCTTCCTCGCGGTTCTTGTCCACTGCCGCCTTGTAGGCGTGCGCCCGGTTGAGGATGCCCTTGCTGGCGATGGCGGTCAGGAACCACATCAGCTCGGTGGTCTCGCGGATGTCGCTCTGGCGGTAGAACCACACATGCTCCGGGTCCAGGCCGCAGGCCAGCCAGCTGGCCGCGATCTCCAGGGTCGCGCGCTGGGTGCGCTGCGGGTCCTGCGACTTGATCAGGCTGTGCAGGTCGGCCAGGAAGAAGAAGCTCTCGATCCCCGGCGCGCGGCTGGCGGCGATGGCCGGACGGATGGCGCCAACGTAGTTGCCCAGGTGGGGCGTGCCGGAGGGGGTGATGCCGGTAAGGACTCGGGTCGTCATGACTGCGTGGGGTAACCTTCGATGAACGGGGCCAGTTTACCTTGCACGCCACCAACCCCGTCAGGGCCTGCGGCGCGTTCATTCACCCAACCCCGCTGGAGACGCCCGATGAAACGCCTGCTGCCCCTGCTGCTGATCCTGCCCCTGGCCGGCTTCCGCCCGGCGCCACCTCCGCCACCGGCCTACGAAGGCGGCCCGGTGCGCATGACCCTGGTCGACCGCGACCGTGGCACCGAACTGCGCAGCTACCCCGCCGAGGGCCAGCGCTGGGTGGCCGGCGAGCGCGGCCACCGCTACGCCGTGCGCCTGTACAACGACAGCCCGCGCCGGGTGCTGGTGGTGCTGTCGGTGGACGGCGTCAACGCCATCTCCGGCGAGGATGCCGATCCCTCGCAGACCGGCTACGTGCTCAACCCCGGCCAGCGCGCCGACATCACCGGCTGGCGCAAGAGCCAGGACGAAGTGGCGCAGTTCGTGTTCAGCAGCCCCAGCGGCAGCTATGCCAGCCGCACCGGCCGCCCGGACAACATCGGCGTTGTGGGCGTGGCGGTGTTCGAAGAGGCACGTCGCTGGCGCCCTGAGCCGATCCTGCGCCGTGGCCTGCCGCTGCCGGCCCCGGCGGCCGAAGCGGCGGCCGATGCCAGTGCCAGTGCCAAAGCCAGCCGCATCGAAGGCTACGCCAGCAAGTCGCAGGCCCCAGCGCTGGGTACCGGCCACGGTGCGCGCGAGCAGTCCTCGGTGCGCGATACCGACTTCGAGCGCGCCAGCCGCAGCCCCGCACAGGTATTGCAGCTGCGCTACGACAGCGCCCGCAACCTGCGTGCGCGCGGCATCCTGGTGGATTCGCCCTCGCGCCTGCCGCGCGAACCGCAGGCGTTCCCCAACCGCTACGTGCCGGACCCGCCGGCGCGCTGATCGTCCCGCGCAGACAACACGACGCCCGCAACCTCACGGTGCGGGCGTCGTGTTGTGGGGGAAACCGAAGCGCTTACTTGTAGTCCGGATAGTCCTTGCTCACCGCGTCCTGGAACTCGCGCACTTCCTTCTCCGCGCGGTCCTTGGCCCAGCCATAACGTTCCTGCAGGCGGCCGGCCAGATACTCGGCATTGCCTTCGGCCACATCGAAGTCGTCGTTGGTCAGATCGCCCCACTTGGCCTGGGCCTTGCCCTTCAGCTGCGACCACTTGCCGGAAATGATGTCTTTGTTCATTGCTGGGAGTCCTTGGTTGCAACGGCGTTCTTACCGTGGCTCCAGCTTCGCGCAGCGGCTGTTGAGTACCGGTCAACCGGCAATGAAATACATGCTCACCTGCTTGAATGGTTCACTCCGCTTCGACAGCCACGCGGCAAACAGCGCGCACAAAAAAGGCCGGGAAGATTCCCGGCCTTTTCGCTTTCCAATCCGCGCCGGGCTCACTTGCCCTTGGCGGCGTCCTCAACTTTTTCACCGGCCTTCTGCACGTCCTTGCCGGCACCGGCAACGGTATTGCAACCGGCCAGCAGGGCCACCGAGAACATCGACAACAGCATCAGGGCAACTACGCGCTTCATGGGCTTCTCCTTGGGTTCGCCGCTACACCGCTTCATTCGCGGATGGGGTTCTGTCGCTCGGCGGGAGGGCACACTGCCACCGCCGCCGCGTGAAGTGCAATCTGGCGGCAGCGGCGTGGAGCGGGTGTGAACGGATCGGCGATCCGTTCAGGCCAGGCCCTCAGTCGCGCATCAGGGTGGACTTGCCGAACAGGCTTTCGACCAGGTCCACGGCCAGTTCGGCGGTGGCATTCTGCTTGTCCAGCAAGGGGTTGAGCTCGACGATGTCCAGCGATCCCATGCGCCCGGTGTCGGCGATCATCTCCATCACCAGCTGCGCCTCGCGGTAGTTCACCCCACCCGGCACCGTGGTGCCCACGCCCGGTGCGATGCTCGGGTCGAGGAAGTCCACATCGAAGCTGACATGCAGGTGGGTGTTCTCATCGATGCCGGCCAGCGCCGCCTCCACCGCGCGCTTCATGCCGTTCTCATCGATGTAGCGCATGTCGTACACATCCACCTTGTGGGTCTTGATCAGGCGCTTCTCCTCAGGGTCCACCGAGCGGATGCCGATCTGGTGCATCTGCGCCGGGGTGATCGCCGGTGCGCTGCCGCCCAGGTGGGTCAGCGCCTCCGGGCCGAGGCCGCACAGGCAGGCCACCGGCATGCCGTGGATGTTGCCCGACGGGGTGACATCGCTGGTGTTGAAATCCGAGTGCGCATCCAGCCACAGCACGCGCAGGGTCTTGCCCTGCTCGCGGCACCAGCGCGCGACGGCGGTGATCGAACCGATCCCCAGGCAGTGGTCGCCGCCGAGCATGATGGGCATGCGGCCGGCCTGCAGCTCGGCGTAGCTGGCTTCCATCAGTGCATGGTTCCACGCCACCACTTCATCCAGATGGCGGTAGCCTTCCACCGGCACGGTCCACGGGTTGCGCGGGCCATCCAGATTGCCCACGTCACGCACGTCCACACCACGCGCTTCCAGCGCCTCCGGCAGGCCCGCCACGCGCAGCGCCTCCGGCCCCAGCCGTGCACCGCGATGGCCCGCACCGACGTCGGTGGGAACGCCAATCAGGGATACGGAGATGGGATGGGCCATGGGTGCCTCCTGCGGTGGGGAAAAAGAAGCACAGTCTAGCCAGAGCTGTGTGACACCACTCGCGGCGGTGCAGCAGGGCAATGCCCGGATCGCCGCGAGCACAAAGGCGCCCCCGTCAGGCATTCCAGCGCTGAGCGGTCAGGAACCCGCCCTTCCTTGATCCACTTCACACCCGAGTCGGCATCGCCTCTTACCCACGGCGGTCCTTGTGTCCACCCTGCGTCGGCACCCGGACGGTGCGGCTTCATTTCCCCAACCCTGGAGAACGACGCGCATGAAACATGCACTCAATGGATTTGCGGTACTGGCAATTGCCCTGGGCGGACTGTTTCCGGCAGCTGCCAATGCCTCCTCGCAACGCATCACGCATACGGTGACCACCGACGCGTATCCCATGCAGACGGCGAGCGCACGCCAGGTGCTCGACTGGGTGGCGCAGCGGGTAAAGCCGTCGTTCGCCCCACAGGGCTACGGCAACGTACAGGTGGAACGGCGTGCGTTCTCCGTAGGGCGCGCGTCTGCACGCTCGGATGAATCGATTCCCGGCAAGCTGCCGGAGCAGGGCATTCCCGGTGAGATCTACCGGGTGGAGAACCTGCTTCCCGACGGCTCCCTGCAGACGTGGGAATTCACCTGGGTGGAACCCTCGTCCGGCCATGGCGGCGGCTGGGATGTCACCGGGTACACCTACAAGAAGGGAAATGACCCGGTAAACCAGCAGTAGCGGGACGCTGCCCTGCCCCGCCCCAGGCACGACGCCGCGGAATCTCGGCAAATCGGCGTCAGGCGCGCGACAAGCAGGCCCCCGAACAATCGCGAGGACCTGCTGCAGCCTGTGGCTTGACGACCGATCAGGAACGAATCGGTACCGATAGCGGCATTCGGGAGGGGTAGAATCCGTCCATGATCTTCATACTCCGACTAGCACGACTGGCCGCCGTTTCGCCCCTCCTTGTCGCCTGCTCTGCGCCCGTCACTACTGCAGATGCTGCGGCTCCGGTTGATGCGACAACGAAGCAGATCCTCATCGAGGAATATGGCGACTCCACGACCGTAGGCTACACCGCCACGCCTTCCGGAACGATCATCGCCGCGATGAATCAGCCCAACACACTGCAGCGTTTGCTGCGGACAGAGTACGGTGATCGTGTCGTTGTGAAGAACGAAGGGATTGGCGGAATTCAATCCTCAGATGCGCTGAACGGGACCGACGGAATTCACCAGTCGTGGGAGTCTGTCATGGCGAAATCCCATGCCCAGATCGTGACTCTGAACTTTGGGCTTGGCGATGCCTATCTGTTCTCCCGTCCAGAGTCTGGGAAGATCTCCGCATCACCACAGGAATACAAGCGCGTGATGGGCGAGCTGGTTCGTATTGCAAGAGAACATGGCAAAACCGTGGTGATCTACGAGCCCAATCCATCGTGCCACCCCGCCCGAGAAACAGGGATGCCGTACTACGTGATGCATCTCGATCAGTTGGGCCACGAGATGAACATACCAATGGCTTCCCAATTCTGGGCATTGCTTGCCACGCCCAATTGGCGAGAGCTGCTGTCTGACTGTACACACCCTACTCCCGAGCTCTACCAGCTGAAAGGTGAGAACGCGTACAAGGTGCTTCGACCAATCGTGAAGCAGATCATCGACGCCAGCTGACATCCTGTGCAATCGGAGAATGCTGTAAGTCCCAGGTTTCAACCGAACCTGAGCGCAACCTCCGTCAAGTCCACAATGAAGATAGCGGTGGTTCGCGGCCCCATCGTTACGCCGCCGACCGGGAACGTGTTGGGGGTTACGACGACGTACAGGTGGAACGGCGCGCGTTCTCCGTAGGGCGCGCGTCTGCACGCTCGGATGAATCGATTCCCGGCAAGCTGCCGGAGCAGGGCATTCCCGGTGAGATCTACCGGGTGGAGAACCCGCTTCCCGACGGCTCCCTGTAGACGTGGGAATTCACCTGGGTGGAACCCTCGTCCGGCCATGGCGGCGGCTGGGATGTCACCGGGTACACCTACAAGAAGGGCAATGACCCGGTAAACCCGCGCTGACCTCCGTCCTGGCGTGCCGCAGCGGTGCAGCAGTGAAACGGCATGGCATGATGCCGTACGGACCTGCCGCCTTTCATGGAAGATTGTGATGTCGCCCTTTATCAACACCACCTGGCCACGCTTCTTCATCGTCGCGCTGCCCATCGCTTTTTTTGCGGTTCTGTTGAACAGCTTGATCGATGCGTCGCCGAACGGCTGGCTGATGCAGGCGGCGCTGCTGCTGACGCCATTCTCGCTTCTGCTGTTCTTGGCGTTCGGTTGGCAGCGTCTGCGCAAGGCGCACGCTGAGTATCCGATTCTGACAAGCGAACTGGACCGCATGTTGGCGGCGTTGATCGGCAACGTTAAGGTGGCCGCGGCGTGGTTCGGCCTGACCGTCATTGGTGTGTTCACCCTGATACTGGCATGGGTGCTGCTGCGAACACCAGGCGGCTGACGGAGGCCCCCGCCCACGGCGAACTCAACCGCCGCGGCGACGAACCGGCGTCAGGCTCTGCACCTGGCCGTTGTTGCGCATCATGCACAGGAAGCGGCCATCGGGGTAATCGATGATCAGTTCCTGGTAGTCGCTACCCACCGGCATCTGGGTCACCAGCGTGCCCTGCGCGCCCTTGCGCAAATTGCAGGAGCCCAGCGCGGTATCACCCGCCGGCGCGCTGTACGCCACCTTGGACACATTGCGGAACACCGCCCGGCACCCGCCGTTCACCCATACCGAGTGCCGCGACAGGCCCCAGTTCTGCCCTTGTTCGCAGCGGGTGTGGCTCAGCTGGCGCACCACCTCCACGTTGCCGCGCGTATCCATGTCGCACGACACCTGCTGCTGGTCGGTGGATTCGCAGGTCACCTCGCGCGGCAGCGCCGCATCGCTGTCGTCATCGTGGCGACGGCGATCGCGATGCTCTTCCCGCGCCGGCGTTCCGCTGGCACTGACCTGGCAGATGCCATTGGCGCCGCCACGGCCGGTGTAGCTGATCTGCGGCGTGCCATCCTCGCTGCTGCTGATCGACAACGTGATGCCGCTATTGGCATCGCGTGCTTCGACGTAGCGGTCGTTGAAGCGCTTGAGCGCCGCCTCGCGGCCCTGCACGTAGACGGGGCCGCCTTCGTCGGCGTGCACATCGATACCGCCCGGGCAGCTGGCGTTGAAGAACGGCACCGCGGCCATGGCCGGGGCCACGAAAGCGGTGGACACCAGTGCGACGGAGAGCGACAGGGCATGGCGACGCATGTGCGGATCCCGAAGGGGCCCAGGTGGGCGTGTAGCCGCAGTATGCGGTGGGCGCTGCGGGCGGTCCGTGAGGAATATCAAGATCCGGGTAGCGCGCGTGGGGATTCACGCCTGGTATCGTTGCCTTGGTGCCTTACCGAGGCTGTTAAGCCAGCTTTACGTCGCACGCTACTGTAAGCCGTGCGGCAACAGTGGCGCGGCCCGGATGGCCGATGATGACGGCACTGCGCGATATGTCGCTTCTGGCATTGCGATGCTCGAAACAGGCCAAACGCGATAATTCATTTTTCCTTTCAGATCACCCGATGCCATCAAAACAAACGACTGGCAGGCGGGGATTTCGCGTGCGCATGATGAATCGCCACCTGCAAAAGGTGGTCGGGACTTCCAAGCCCGTGTTGTCAACGATGTATACGCTTGCCAGCCGGCGTCGTCCTTTCAGGGGCGGCGCCGGCTGGCAATCCGTTAGCCGATCGACGGCGGGCGGTGCGTGGGGGCCTCGTGCCCGCCGATTCGTTGACCCGGTCTTGGAAGCCACGCATCGCCCGCCACCCTCTTCGGGTGGCACCTCTGTTGCCGACGAGGACGCCCGCATGCCCAAGACCCATCACCCGTACCTGACCGCCACCCTTGGCGAGGCCGCGCTGCGCCTGCCACCCGAACTGGCGCAGCCGTTGGAAGCCGCTTTCGCCGCTGCGAACGAAGCCCCCGCACCGATCAATCTGCCCGGCTGCCTGCAGCGCATCCAGACCGGTGACGCCGCCGATGGACAGCCGTGACCGGGGCCCGCCAGCACACCCGGCCAAGCCGTGGCCGCCGCTCGCCGGGACCGCGCTGCGGTGGGTCTGGTGTCGTTGTTGGAGCTATATCACGCCGCCGAACGCGTGCGCGTGGACGGGGAAGAGAAAGACGATATCGGCGACGGTGTGCGCGAGGGGCTGATGCTGGCCTGCCGGGGGCTGGCGGAGTATGTGGCGCTGCAGGTGGGTGGGGCTCAGTAATGCAGAACATTGAGATCCCCAATGCACAGGTTCACAACGTCACTGCCCAGGCTAGCGAATCAGGCAGACCCGCTGCTGGAATGAGCACACCCTATCCAAACCTGAAGCCTGTTCTCGTTGAGCTGCGGCTGGACGAAGTGGATTCGCGCGGCGGCGCTGTTGCCGAGATGATCGCCTCCACCGCGCGCCCCATGGCGCTTTCGATAAGCCCTGAACTTATGTGGTACGGCTTCGTCTTGAATGACTGCGGCATCACCCGGATCACGCCGGGAACGCGGGCACACTGCACGATCTCATTCATCAACCACGACGGTGCGAAAGAGGTATTCCCCTGTGGCACGGTGGCCGCCTTCGGAGACGGATCCTCGACAAAGGGGTTGATCCGCATCATCCGGTTTGATTGAACCTGTTCGCGCCAGACTTTCTGAGATGGCCAAGCTTGAGCGAAATGCCCTGATGCTTTACACAGCTCTGGCGTGCAATCGCACACCAAGTGCCCGGGTCACCTTCAGGATGGTCGAAAAATCGGGGCTGCGCTCGCCGGACAGTGCGCGATACAGGCTCTCCCGCGACAGACCCGCCGCACGTGCGACCTTGCTCATCCCTTGGGCACGGGCGATATCGCCCAGCGCCTTGGCGATGAATGCCGAATCGCCGTCGCTTTCGTCGATGCAGGCGTCGAGATAGGCGGCCATTTCTTCGGGTGTCCGAAGATGTTCGGCCACATCAATTGCTTTGAGTTCGACTTTTTTCTTAGTGGCCATGATGGAACAGCTCCAGTACTTCGGTATTGATTCGTTTCGACTACAGCCGGTTCGACGCTCACAGGGCACGTGCAATCTCCTTGGCCGTCTCTATATCGCGCCGCTGCGAACCTTGTCGCCTCCAACCAGAAGAATCACCCACTGCCTGCCGCGCTGGGTGTAGTACAGGCGGTAGCCCGGCCCTGCATCGATACGCAGTTCGGAAATACCGTCCCCCAGATAGCGGTGATCACCCGGATGGCCTTCGGCGAGCCGACCGATGCGGGCCAAGATGCGAGCGCGTGCAGTTACGTCCTTGAGAGCGTCAATCCATGTCGCGAACTGACGGGTACGCTGGATCTTCATGGAAAAATGTAGCCTACTGGCTACACATTTTCAACTACGAGAAACGCGCATCAACCACGAAGCACGCGCACAGGCGGGTGGGACGCGCCTCGTCAGGTGCAAGATGAGATAACAGCAAGGAAGGAAAAGAAGGGGAGAGACGCAGCAGGGAGCAGTGCTCGACCGATTACTGCGCCGCCGTGTCGAGCTGCACAACTGGAGTTTGATGGTGCCGCTTATCCGAATCGAACGGATGACCTACTGTTTACAAGACAGTTGCTCTACCAACTGAGCTAAAGCGGCATGGGTGGTGCACCGGCGGCAGTGCCGCGGTCCGGGGATTCTAGCGCAACCGCGTGCAGTCCAGCGACCGGCTCTGTGCCGCCCCGCTGCGCTGCTGGGCCTGGGCCGGCTGCGTGCCCGCCGCCAGTTGTCCTTCCAGCCACCATTGGCCGGCGTCGCCGCTGGCCACCAGGCGCGGCTGGAAGCCGGCGGCCTGCACCGCTGCCATGCGGCGCTCGGCGCCTTCGCGATTGCGGTACTGGCCCAGCGCCACGGCGTTGGCCTCCTCCCCCTGGCTGATGATGTAGTAGTCGCTCAGGCCGGCGGCGACGATACGTTTCACGGTGGCCTGCGCTTCATCACGGTTGGCGGCGGCCGGCAGCATCACCCGGTAACGGGCGCTGCCGCTGGCAGCGGGCTGTTCGCGCAGGCGCGCCTGGCTGAGCAGCGCGCCGGCCTTGCCTTGCGCACCGGTCGCGGCGGCGCGGTCGGCGAACGGGCCCAGCGCGACGCAGCGCGGCGGCTCGGTGGCCGCGGGCGGGGTTACGGGCTTTTCCGGTGCCGGAACGGGTGCAGGCGGTGCTGCCGGCTTGGCAGCGGCAGCAATCGGCGTAACGTCAGCCGTCTGCGGCTTGGAAACTTCGGGCTTGGCCGGCCCGGCCGGCGCGGGTGCAGGCGTCGCAGCCACTGCGGTCTTCGCGGCCGGTTCGCGCTCCATCAGCGGTGCGGTCGGGGCGGCGGCGGTGGCCTCGGCTGCGGCATTGGCATCCGCGCCACCGGGCACCCAGCGCAGCTCGGCCACACCAGCGGGTTGCGGCGGCGGCGCAGGCTTCTGCGGTGCATCGCGCAGCAGCCACCAGCAGGCGACGCCAAGATTGAGAACGGCCAGTACGACGATCAGGGCACGGGTCAGCATGCGCGGATACTAGCCTGCGGGCTGGTGCACCGCCCAGCGGGCGAGGCCATCCAGCACCAGCGACGGGTGGTAGTCGGCGCCAGGCAGCAGCGGCATCAGCGCCGGTGCGCCGCCGCCGTGCACCAGCAGCGACGGCGCTACGCCCAGCAGCGCGTGCGCCTGCTGCGCGCTGCGTTCAATCAGCGCCACCGCGGCGCCATCGCAACCGGAGGCCAACGCATCGGCGGTGTCGTTGGCGAACTCGCTGTAGTCGCCGCCAGTGGCCGGCAGCTGCACCGCACGGGCGTGCAATGCCTCGCGCATGGTGGTGGGCGATGCGGAAATGCGGCCACCGTGGTGCTGGCCGTCGGCGTCAAGCAGGTCAATCGTCAGTGCGGTGCCCACGCCGACCACCAGCACCGGGCGCTGCGCCTTGGCTGCGGCCAGCAGGGCCAGGAAGCGGTCGACGCCGAACTTTTCCGGCTTGGCATAGGCAATGCGGACGCCGGCGCATTCGGCGCTGGTTCGCACCACATGCACATGCTCGAAGCGGCGCTGCAGCTGGTCCAGCATGGCGCTGGTCAGCGACGGTGCGGCCACGCTGGCCACGAACGCGGTGGTACCGCTGGGCAGGCTGTGCGGCGGCTGCCCGGCCATGCCTTCGGCGCCATGCGCCCAGGCCTGCACGTCACCGGCACGGTCACCCTGCAACGGCGCGAACTTGAAGCGCGAGTTGCCGAGGTCGAACAACCAATCGCTCATGCTGCCCTCACGCTGACTTCGCCGGCGTGCAGCAGGCGCTCCTGGCCATCGATGCGCACGCGCAATGCGCCGTCATCGGCCAGGCCAAGCGCGGTACCGTGCTGCCACTGCCCGTCCAGTTCCACGCGTACTTCGCGGCCGGCCAGCATGTCGAAGGCGGCGTAGCGCGGCAGGAACGGAGCGAGGCCTTCGCGATCGAATTCCTCCAGCGCCGGCAGCAGACGGGCCAGCACGGCGGCAACGACCACGTTGCGGTCCACCGGCTTCCCGGCCAGGGTGTCCAGGTCCACCCACGGCTGGCTGATCTGCTCGGCGAACGACGGCGGCATGTGCGTGTTGATGCCGATGCCGATCACCGCGCGCGCCGGGCCGGCGTATTCGCCACCGCCCTCTGCGAGCAGGCCGACCAGCTTGCGCTTGCCATCGACGATCAGGTCGTTCGGCCACTTCAGCTGTGCCTGGGCATAGCCCAGGTCGTGCAGCGCTTCAGCCACGGCGATGCCGGCCACCAGGCTCAGCCCGGCCAGGCGGCCGAGGCCACCGGAGTACAGGCGCAGCACCGACAGGTAGATATGCGCGGCCAGCGGCGAGGCCCAGGTGCGGCCACGACGGCCACGGCCACCGGTCTGGCGTTCGGCCAGCAGCACGCTGACCCCGCGCTGGGGCGCGCTGCACCGCAGCAATTCAGCGTTGGTGGAGTCCACCGTCCAGGCCACCTGCAGGTCGTGCAGCAGCGGCAGGACCCCGGCCGGCAGGCCACCACGGATCGCCGCCGGGTCCAGCAGGTCAACCGGGCGGGTCAGGCCATAGCCCTCGCCGGCACGGCCCTCGACATCCACACCGGCGGCCCTAAGCCCTTGAATACGCTTCCAAATAGCCGCACGGGTCTGGCCCAGCTCACGGGCCAGGGCGTCGCCGGACAGGCGACCGGCAGCGAGTTTGGCCAGCAATTGGCGATCGTCCACGGCAGCTTCCACGAAGTCAGGCAGGAATTATGCGGGAAAGCCGCCAGCGACGCCCGCCACGCTGGGTTCCGCGGGGGCTTCCAACGGGGCGCCGGGTTCGGGCTAGAATCGGGAACTCACCCTCCCTTAACGTGGATGTCGTCAATGCGCCGTTATGCCCATTGCCTGATCCTGCTGATGATGCCCTTCGCGGCGTCTGCGACGGCAGCGCTGGACGACAGCCGCGGCGCCTGCGTGTCCTCCAACGGTGATGCCGCCTCGCAGCGCGCGCCGACCGCGACTGCCTCGGCTGCGACCACCAAGCCGACACCGGTACGCCCTGCGGCCAGCAGTGCCACCAGCACCGGGGGCGGCGGCAGCGACGATGACGTGCTGCAGCGCATCCGTGCGCCGAAGTGGCACAGCTACCTGCCGGGAATGTTCCGCTGATCAAGTCGTTGCTGCAGTGGCTGCGGCCTACGCCGCGGCCGATCGACGATGCACTGTGGGAACACGCCTGCCGCCGCGCGGCCTGGCTGCACGGACTGGACGACGAACGCCGCGCGCGCCTGCGCGTACTGGCCACGCGCTTCCTGCACGAGAAGACCATCACCCCGATCGGTGAGCTGCAGCTGCAGGCCGGTGACGGCGTGCTGCTGGCCGCGCTGTGCTGCCTGCCGCTGCTGGCGTTCGGTGAGGTGGGGCTGGAGGGCTGGTCGCAGCTGATCGTCTACCCCGATGCCTTCCGCGTGCACCGCAGCCACATGGATGCGGCTGGCGTGCTGCACGAGTGGGATGACGAGCTGATCGGCGAGTCGTGGGACAGCGGTCCGTTGATCCTGTCCTGGGCCGATGTGCAGGCCGACCTGGCGGCGCCGCACGAGGGCTACTGCGTGGCGGTGCACGAGATGGTGCACAAGCTGGATGCGCTCGATGGTGCGATGGATGGTACGCCGCCGCTGCCGCGCGAATGGCAGCGCGAGTGGGCGGGCACGTTCCAGCGCGCCTGCGACGCGTTCTGTGCGCAGGTGGACGCAGGCGAAGAGACGCTGATCGATCCGTATGCGGCCGAGGCGCCGGAAGAGTTCTTCGCGGTGGCCAGCGAGTACCACTTCTCGGCACCGGATCTGCTGCAGCAGGCGTTGCCGGAGGTGGCGGCGCAGCTGCGACGGTTCTACGGCGAGCCGCCCAGGATCGCAATGCGGTAGTGCCGGCCGCTGGCCGGCAACCTCATGATCTTCGATGGCATTGCTTGGTTGCCGGCCAGCGGCCAGCACTACCGATCAACGAGGCTTACGGCCCTGGCGGCAGGCGCACTTCGAAGCGGGCGCCGCCCAGTTCGGCCGAACGGCCCACGGTCAGTTCGCCGCGGTAATCCTTGATCAGGTCCTGCACGATCGACAGGCCGATGCCGTGGCCCTGCACGCGCTCGTCGCCACGCACGCCACGCTGCAGCACCTTGCCGATGTCGTCCGGGGCAATGCCCGGGCCGTCGTCATCCACCGCCAGCAGCAGGCCGGCGCGGCGCGCGTTCGGGGCCGGCAGCGGCTGCGCGGTCAGCAGCACGCGGCGGTTGGCCCACTTGAAGGCGTTCTCCAGCAGATTGCCGAGCAGTTCCTGCAGGTCGCCCGGTTCGCCGTGGAAGCGTGCGGCCGGATCGATATCGAATTCGCACAGCACGCCCTTGGAAGCGTAGACCTTTTCCAGCCCACGCACGATTTCCTCGGCATTGGACTCGATCGGCAGCGGCGCGGAGAACAGCTTGTGGCCCGAGGAGGCCGCGCGCGCCAGCTGGTACGAAACCAGGTTGTTCATGCGCTGCAACTGCACGTCCAGTTCTTCGCGCAGCGCGCCGTCGCCGGCACCGCTGTCCATCTGCGTGCGCAACACGGCAATCGGCGTTTTCAGGCTGTGCGCCAGGTCGGCCAGGGTGTTGCGCTGGCGCTCGAGGTTCTCGCGCTCGCTTTCGATGAAGGCGTTGATGCTGTCGGTCAGCGGTTCCAGCTCGCGCGGGTGGCGCTCGCTCATGCGCTCGGTCTCGCCGCGCTGCACCTTGGTCAACTCGGTGATCACCCGGCGCAACGGGCGCAGGCTCCACTGCAGGATGACGGTCTGCAGCAGCAGCAGGATCAGGCCGATGCCGCCCAGGTAGAACCAGACGCGGCCACGGAACACGCGCAGCTGGGCACCCAGCGCGCGCGAGTCTTCCATCACATAGATGGTGTACGGGAATTCGGTGGCGGGGTCGGCATCGGCGCCCCACACCAGGCCCAGGCCATAGCGGTACACCGAGCCCTGGCTGCCGTCGATCTGGATCATCGGCAGCGGGCCTTCGAACACTTCCTGGCGCGGTGCCAGCAGGCCGCCGCCCACGGTGGGCAGCATCGGGCCTTCAGCGGACATCGAATTGCCCTTGCCGTGCGGCATCACCACCTGCAGGTACAGGCCACTGCCGGGCACGTCGAAGCGGGAATCCGGCGGCTGCTCGCGGATGTACAGCGAGCGGTCGCGGGTGAAGTCGATGCCGGCCGCGTAGGAGGTGGCGTAGTTCTTCAGGCGCTCACGCAGGTTCGCCTTCGCCGTGTCGGCGAAGGCGGCGTCGAGCGCGTAACCGGCCAGGGCCAGGAACGCCACCAGGCCCACGGACGCGGCGAGCATCTGGCGCGCCTGCAGTGAGCGCGGCCGCCAGCGTCGGAAGAACCACAGACGGCCGGACATCGTGTTATCGCCAGGGTGAGCCGGCTCAGCCCTCGTTGCGCGGGATCGCGAAACGGTAGCCGCGACCGCGCACGGTCTCGATCGGCTTCAGTTCGCCATCCGGGTCCAGCTTCTTGCGCAGGCGGCCGATGAACACTTCCAGCACGTTCGAGTCGCGGTCGAAGTCCTGCTGGTAGATGTGCTCGGTGAGGTCGGCCTTGGAGACCAGTTCACCGGCATGCATCATCAGGTACTCCAGCACCTTGTACTCGTAGCTGGTCAGGTCGACATTGCTGCCGGCCACGCTGACGGTCTGGGCGGCGAGGTCCAATGCGACCGGGCCGCATTCCAGGGTCGGCTTGCTCCAGCCGGCGGCGCGGCGCAGCAACGCGTTGACGCGGGCCAGCAGCTCTTCGACGTGGAACGGCTTGACCAAATAATCGTCGGCACCCTGCTTCAGGCCCTCGACCTTGTCCTGCCAGCTCGAACGCGCGGTCAGGATCAGCACCGGGAACTTCTTGCCTTCATCACGCAGGGCCTTGATCAGCTCCATGCCCGACATCTTGGGCAAGCCCAGGTCGATGATGCCGACATCGAACGGAACTTCACGCCCCATGTAGAGGCCTTCCTCGCCGTCCTGCGCAGCATCGACGGCAAAGCCTTCGCGCTTGAGCCGGGCTGCCAGGGTCTCACGCAGCGGGGCTTCGTCTTCGACCAGAAGGATACGCATGAACTCTCCCTAGTGTCCTGGGTGTGGCCCGGAGGCCTGTGGGGTACGGGTTGATAGCGACAACTATCCCTGTTCAGGGGTTATCGCCGCGTAGTGATGACATATCCGACCGCGGCGTGCGCGGCTGTGAACGCGACGGGGCGGGGTCGTCCATGTAGCGGACCCGGCCCCGGTCGTCCATGTACTTCACCCGGTTGATATCACGACCATCGAACGGCACGCGCTCGGCACCGAGGATGTGACCACCCGTGGTGCGCTGCACGCGGCGCACGGCATCGGACAGCGAACGCTCGTCGCCACGGTTGCCGCGCTCGCCCCGCTCCATCATCTCCGCACGCCCCTGCTCACCCCGCGGCGGCTGCTGTGCCAGCGCCGACGACAGCGGCACGGCCGACAGGACCACGCAGGTGGCCAGGGCAATGCGGCGATGGAAGGGAGCGGAAGACATCGATGCGATCCTAGCCGAGCACGGCGATTCGTTCAAAAGTCGTAAATCCGGATGCTGGGTTCGGGGCCCGGCGCTTTACAAATCCTTTGCAAATTCTTGGTTTGGGGCAGTGAATCCGGTCTGAACTTTTCCGGCCGCGACCCCGCGATGTTCAGCTAGGTGAACATTCGGAACGAATCGCCGCGCCTTGTCAAGTCAGGAATGTGACAGCGGTCACGCTGCGGCGCGATCAGCGTCGCGTTCGGTCGCGGCAAGCGCCTGCTGGACCAGGCTCCAATCGGCGCCCGGGCGGTGTGCGCCCTCGCTCAGCACCTGGCGGAATGCGCGGCCACCGGGCTGGCCATGGAACAGGCCGAGCAGGTGGCGGGTGATGTGCTTCAGCGCCAGGCCTTCGCCCAAGCGCGCTTCCACGTAGGGGCGCAGCGCGCGCAGCAGGTCGCCGCGGGCCTGCAGCGGGGCGCCGGTCTGCAGCGCCTCCAGCTGATGCAGCAGGTAGGGGTCGTGGTAGGCCGCGCGGCCCAGCATCACGCCATCGACGTGCGCGGCCTGCGCCTGCACCGCCTCGACGCTGGCCAGGCCGCCGTTGAGCACCACCGGCAGCGCCGGGCGCTCCTGCTTCAGCCGGTAGGCCCAGTCGTACTTCAGCGGCGGAACCTCGCGGTTCTCCTTCGGCGACAGGCCCTTCAGCCACGCGTTGCGCGCGTGCACCACCACCATCGCGGCACCTGCGGCGACCTGGCGGTCGACGAAGGCGGCGAACACGTCGTAGTCGTTGTCCTCGTCCACGCCCAGGCGGCACTTCACCGTCACCGGGATCTCGACGGCATCGACCATCGCCGCCACGCACTCGGCCACGAGCCTCGGCTCGCGCATCAGGCAGGCGCCGAAGCGCCCGGCCTGCACGCGGTCGGACGGGCAGCCGCAGTTGAGGTTGACCTCGTCGTAGCCCCAGTCGGCAGCGATGCGCGCAGCCTGCGCCAGCAGCGCGGGATCGCTGCCCCCCAGCTGCAGCGCCAGCGGCTGTTCGCTGCGGTCGAAGCCGAGCAGGCGCGCGCGATCGCCGTGGATGACCGCGTTGGCGTGCACCATTTCCGTGTACAGGCGCACACCCGGTGCCAGCACGCGATGGAACACGCGGCAATGGCGATCGGTCCAGTCCATCATGGGGGCAACGGACAGGCGCAGGGAATCGGCGTAACGGGCGGTGGCGGACGTCATCGGGGTGTTGATCGCGGAGACTGGCATTGCCAGTGAGATCAATAGTTTACACCGGACGGCTGAATGGCGGCGGGTGGCTCCGGGGCTGGCCGCTCGACCGGCCCCGGGGACACCGCGTGGCTTACAACCCGCGGTTGCGAACCTGTTCCTGCTGCTGTTCCTGCGCACGCTGGTTGAACTGACTGTCCAGCGCTTCGCTCTGCCGGCTGCTGGCCTCGACCGAGTGCGACACCGCCTGCTGGCGGTCGACGAAGGTCCGCTGCGCTGCCGGGTCACCCAGCTCGCCCTGCACCGCGAACAGGCCGGTGCCGTCCGGGCGGGCCACGACATGGTCGATCTGGCGCATGCCGGACACCTTGCTTTCGTAGGCCAGCTGGCCAGCCGCTCGTTCGGCTTCCTGCGGGTTGGCGAACAGCGGCTTCAGGCCGGCCTGGGCGCGCTGCTGTTCGAGCGCCTGCAGCCTGTCCAAAGCCTGGCCGAAGCGCGCGTTGTCGGCATGCCCGGCGTCGCGCATGCTGGCCGGCGCTGCAGGTTCGGCCTGGGCCGGTGCCGCCGGCGCGATACCGGCCTTCACCGCGTTGGGCGCATCCACCTGCGCCAGGGTCTTGCGGCCGGCCTTGCCATCGTCGTCCAGGCCATTGTTGGCCTGGAACTGCTTGACCGCTGCAAAGGTGTCCTTGCCATACACGCCATCGGCGTGCAGCGGCTTGCCGTCGGCCCCGGCGTAGCCCAGCGCCGCCAGCTTGCCCTGCAGGGCCTTGACCTCATCGCCGCGCTCGCCCTGCTTCAGCACGCCATCGGCCATCGGCGCCTGCTGTGCACTGCGTGCGGCCTGCGCGGCCTCGGGGCCCTGCGCGTGGACCTTGCCGCCCAGGGTGATGCGGTCGTTGAGCATGTCACCCAGGAACCTGCGGTACTGATCGGGCTCGAGCTCGATATGCGCGTGCACGGCACCCGGGGTACCGGCATCGGACTGGCGGATCAACGGCGCACCGTACTCGACGAAATCACCGGTCTTGTAAGGGGTGGTTCCACGCGCACCGTGCAGCACCTGCCCGACCAGTTCGCGCTGCGGATGCCCGGCCGGATGGCTCCAGATGCTGATCGAATTCCACTTGTCATTGTTGACCTGGACATACCCGGCGACCGGATTGGGAATCATCACCTCCCGGTCGCCGCGCGCATTGCTCAGGATCAGATCCTTGTGCACCAGCGGGATGCCGTTGCGATCACCGCGGGTCCGTACCGTTTCCAGTTCGCCCTCGACCATGGCCGACGGGCGGTCAGCCTTGGCGGCATTGCCGGTGCGCACGGCCTCGGCATTGGTGTTGGGGTGATGGATCTTCAGTTCGCGATAGGCATCCTCGCCACTGGTGCCATGGCGCAGTGTGCGGTTGCTGCTGCCGTTGCCAAAGGGTTCGACCACGACGATGCGCTGGCCACCGGGCGCGGCGGCGGCATCGGGTTCCCGCGCAGTCGCGGGCGCGGGTGCCGCAGCAGGAGTGACCGGTGCAGGCGTGGCCGGTGCCACAGGCTGCGCCGGCGTGTGCTCGCGTACCGCCGTATCCAGGGCCTGCAGGGTCTGCCGGCCGGCCTTGCCATCGACGGTCAGCCCATGCGCCTGCTGGAACTCGCGCACTGCATGCTCGGTATTGGCACCGTAGTGGCTATCGGCTGTCAGCGGTTGCCCGTTGCGACCGGTATGGCCGGCCTGGATCAGCTTGGCCTGCAGGGCCTGGACCTCGGTACCGCGCTCGCCGGGTGCCAGCACGCCGTCGGCCATCGCCGATGCGGCCGCACGCTGGCCGCGCTGGCCGGGCTCAGGTTCACCGAACACCTGCTGGTAATCCTTGCCCCGGTAAGCCTCGGGGTTGTGGTTGACCTGGTCGTAGCGCGCCAGCCCGACCAGTGCGGTCTTCTCGGTGAGCGCACGATCACGCAGCGAATCCCACAGGGTGGGCGAGCTCTGGAAGTGCACCTGCACATTGGCGTGCTTGTAGTCCTGCACCGCGCGGACAATCTGCTCGTCGCTCAGCTCAGTCAGCTTGAAGTCTTCGCCATAGGCCTGCTGCAGGCCCTTCTGGAACACCGACCGGGTCATGCCGCGGTACTGCACCGAGGTACTCCACAGCGCATCCTGCACGGCCGCACCACGGCCGGAGAGATCGATGCCCACATCCTTCAGGCGGCCCATCTGCACGTCGTAGTACTTGTGCTGGATGAAGTCGTGCTGGTCCCTGGCAAACCCTGCCGGATCGGCGGCCGCCACTTCCTTCCAGCGTTCGGTGAAGGCCGGGGTTCCTGCCTGCAGGCCGTTGAAGCGGTTGCCATAGCGCGAGGCGGCGACGTACTCATCCACGCCGCCAACGTTGGTGGCGTACTGGTAGCTGCCATACGACACGCCGCCATGGTCGCCCCTGCCGGTGGAAACGTGGCCGGGGCCGCGACCTCCGGTTTCGAAATGCGCCGACGTCTGGCCGCGATGCCAGTTGTCCATTGCCTGCTTTGCCTGGGTCACAACATCCATTTTCCTGCACTCCTTTGCGGGGGAATTACTTCGAGGTCAGTGCCTGCAGCACGTCGGCACGGTTGGCGGTGCGATTGATCCGGCAGGACTGCGCGTCCAGCATCTGCCCCTGCCCGTCTTCGGCAGGGTTCCAGCTGCAGTAGCGATTGGTATCGGACATGTAGGCGGCCTGCTCGTCCATCAGCCTGTCCTTGTCCTTGCCATCGGGACCGTCGACGATCTTCATGAAGGCCTGCTCGAGTCGCTGCTCCTGCCAGGCAAGCTCCTCATCGCCACACGCCTGCAGTGCGGGGGTCTCGCCGCCGCTGGAGTTCACGCACGTGGCGTACTGCGGCCGCAGCGTGGCTTTGTTGTAGGAATCATCCGGGCGCTGCGGCGGCATGTCCTGATCATCGGCATCGGCCGCTGTCGTGGCAGGTGCTGCGCGTGCAGGCTCTGCAGTGGCGGGCGGCGATGCGGTGGCGGGCGCGGCGGGCGCGGGGGCAGCTGCCGTATCCGCCTCCGGGCTCTTGGCCTGGCATGCTGCCAGGCTGAGGCCCAGGGCCAGCGCAAGCGCGATGGCCCCGGCCCTGCCGAACGTTTCGCGGGGGGCCGCTGGAAGGTGGTTTGTTCCCTGCATTGCTTGCATCTCCTTGGCATCCAGGCACGTGGCCCGTCAACGCGGGGCCGTCCATCGGCCCCATCACGCGGGCAATGCTACGACAGCGACGGTTTCAGGTGCCTGACCGGCTTCAGAATGCGTGCGCGTCGTCTCAGACGCGAACGCGGAAGCGTCAGTGCCCGCCGCCGCCCCCGCCCACCTGTTCGATCAACTCGAGCAGGCCGATCTCGGCCAGCATGGCCGACACTAGTAGCCGGTTACATCAAGCACCGCGAGGGCTGCATTGTTCCCGGTATAGGTGAACCGGGTGGGTAGAGGTAGTCCGTAGTAGGGGCCGTAGGTACGCCGCGCCGTCTGCGTCATCCCGAACGTGATGGTTCCACCGTTGACCGCCCCTCCGGAAACACTTACGTCCTCGTGTTGCAGGTATTCCTGCGGATCGCCCCATCGCTGGAACGTGTTCGCCGAATCGTACGCGTGAACCAGGGGCATCACTGCCCAGGCACGTCCAGGATCAAACTGGGCGCTCCCCTGCCAGCCAGGCCGTGTCGACGCAGAACGAAGGCCAGCCACCCGCGCGGCTTTCCGGCCTGCGTCGAACATCAGGCGGCCGGCACCGTCACGGATGATCAGTCCAAAATTGCTTGGTGGCTCCTGCGGTGGCGCGTACACATACCACTGCACCACTGCGCCGGGCGGACCAAACAGATACAGCCCAGCCGAATAGCCGTCGATCTGATTGTAGTACTGGCTTCCAACCACCGAGGTCGAACGCACGGCAACCATGCCGGCATGGTTGCCGATGTACCTGCTTCCTTCGCCATCCAGCGTGGTAGTGCCTTGAGCCAGCATGGCGAGTGTCGGGAAGGCATCGTCGATCAGTACGGTGCCCCAGTCATTGATGATCTTGATTCCTGCAGTCATATCAGCGGGCCCATATTTCGACGATGCCGGGATAGCGGTCCTTGGCGGGAACATTGACGTGACGCCAGCTGACGATGCCGGAGGCCACGTCGATGGAGAAGTCCGGGGCATACCTGCCGCGGGCAACCGCCGTCAGATCGGTATCTTCCGGTTGCCGGGAGAAGGCTGCGCTGCCGTCGACCGTGCTGTACTGGATGCTTGCAAGCACGCGGAACAACCTGCCTTGCGGGTCATAGCCCAGACTGCCATCCGCATTGAAAACCTGGATTCCGACTGGCATTACCACACCCCCATCTGCACGCGCAGCGTTCCTGCTGCATCAAATACCTGGATCACGTTGTTGACGATGGTCAGATAGCCACCATTGTCGGGGCCGGTCATCGTCATCGCGCCGCTCTTGTCCAACCGCCAGCGTGGCTGCCCTCTCGCACCCACCGCGTTGGACTGGATGAAATCACCGATCATCGCGTTCTGGATCCTGCCGTTCCCGATCAATGCCTGACTGATGAAGGTCTGGCCGTTCTCGACCACGAAGGGCGTGGTGATCTGTCCATTTCTCTCGTTGATCAGCGCGAAGCGATCGGCCTGCATCAGGATCTGGCTCTGGTAGCTGCCATCTGGCTGCTGCTCCACGCCCAGACCCATGCCGGCCATGTAGATCTGCCCGGCGCTGGTGATCTGCGCCTTGACCGTATAGGTCGCGCTGACCTTGCCATCCAGGTTGACCACGGCCTGCGAGACCTGCTGGACCGCGGCGCTGACGCCCTCGATCTTGCCTGGGACACCTTCGATGGACGCTTCGACCGTGTCCACGCGCTTGGCCAGTGCCGCGTCCTTCTCGGCCATCACGCTGTAGACGGTGATGGCGCCGGCGCTGACATCGTTCTCGCCGACGTTGTAGTCCTCCTCGCCGGCACTGTGGTCGCTGACCTGGGCGAACAGGCCATCGACCTTCTGCCCCTGCGCAGCCACCTTGCCATCGACGTCGGTCACGTCCATTTCCAGCTGGTCGACACGGCCGACGATGGCGCCCGCCTCGGCGATCGCGTCGCCGATGCTCTTCCAGTGGCTGCCCGGCGGCGTCTCGTTGCCTGCAGCGGCGCCCTGCCAGCTCCAGATCCGGCCGTCGTGGATGACGGTCTGGCCCGGGGTGTAGATTGCCGAGGCATCCCAGACCAGCGGCAGCACTTCGGTGACGCGCTCGATCTTGCCCTTCAGCTGTTGACCCAGCGCGCTTTCGTTGATGCGGCCGGCGAAGTAGGCGTCGTAGTCATCCGGGTTGCTGCTGGACTCACCCATCACCCCGGCTTGCGCCGGATACCACGGGCCGATGTTGCCACTTCGATCCACCAGCCGTCCCCAGAACCAGAAGCGCGCGCCAGCGGCCAGGCCGTTCATCTGGTGCTGGGCCTGCGGGTAGGCGAAGTCGCCCAGCTTGATCGCGCTCTCGCGATTGGGGCCAGTGCTGTACCAGAGTTCGGTCCGTTCGGTATCGGTTGCACCTGCGGGGAAGCCCCAGGACAGTGTGATGCCGAAGGGGCGGGCAGTGCTGGTCAACGATGCCAGCGAGGGGGGCGGCGTCGTCTTGCCTTCAATGGTGGTGAGCGCGCTGAGCGTCGGCTGCGACACCGCGCCCAGCGCATTGACCGCGCGTACGCGGGCCAGATACTCGCCTGCGTAGACGCCCCGCACTTCCAGGCTCTGCGTCCCGACGCGACCAGCGCGGACCCAGTTGAGATCGCCACGGCGCCATTCCACGTCATAACCGATCGCCTTGTCCGCAGCATCCCACTCGATCGTGAGCACGGAGGTAGCGATGCCCTGGTCGACCACCACATGCGAGGCCATCCGCACGTTGGCCGGTGCCGGCTGCACGCTGGGCGGGATGATGCTGATCGGCGGCTGCTCCAGGCGCGTGCCGTCGTCGATGGCGGCGTACTTGCCCGGCACGTGCTTGAGCGCGGTGATCTGATAGGTCAGGTCCTCGCCTTCGCTGATCGACAGCACGCGATAGTGCTGCAGGGCCAGCTCCGGCGATTCCAATGCCCAGACCGACTGCGCCACCGGCACCGCCGACCAGGGCGCGCTGACGGTCACCGTCTCGCCGTCCACCGACTGCACCGTGCGTGCTTCGGTCTGCCCGCTGGGCAGGGTGGCACGCAGGGTGTCACCGGCCGCGATCTGTTCCGGCATGCGATCCAGCACCAGGCTGCGCGCACCTGCACTGCGGATGCGACCCGCATTGCGGCGGCCGGCGCGGTTCGGGTCGGCCACCTGGATCACATCACCGGGCATGCAGCCCAGCGCATCCAGGCCCACCGAGAAGCTGATCGTCTCGGTTTCCAGCATCTCGGTATGCAGGATGTGGTTGCCCACGCGCTGCGCCTGCGAACGTGAGTGGCAACCCACCGCCGTCACCTCGGTCTGGTTGATGCCGTAGCGGGCCACGCCGGGCAGGTGCTGGACCACTTCGACCTTCTGCCGACCGAAGTCGTCCGGATCGATCCACGACACCAGGGCCACCGTGTGCCGCGCCGTGCGGCTGCTGCCGGCATAGTGGAAACGCCCTTCGATGACGTTGGCCTGGCTGTAGGTCAGCACCGGGTCCTTGGGCATGTCGGCCGAGGCCATCACCTGCCCCGCCGCATAGAAGCTGATGCCGCGGAACATGGTGGCGATGTCCTGCAACACGCGATAGGCCTCGGCGCGGGTCTGCAGATACAGGCTGCAGGTGAAGCGCGGCTCCTTGCCGCCCTGGCCATCGCTGACCAGTTCATCGCAGTAGCGCGCGATCTGGTACAGCCGCCACTTGTCCACCCAGTCCAGCGGAACACGATGGCCCAGGCCGAAGCGATCGTTGGTGACGATGTCGAAGAACACCCAGGCCGGATTGTTGGTCCAGCCACTCTTGAAGGTACCGTCCCACACACCGCTGTAGAGACGGCTGAGCGGATCGTAGTTGGAGGGGATGCGTACGATGCGGCCCCACAGCTGGTAGGACCGGGTGGGAATGTTCTGGAACTGGCTGGCATCAACCTGCACCGCCGCCAACGCACAGTTCGGATAGCGCAGCTTGGCATCGATGATCTCGGTCATCGACAGCACGTTGATGGTATCGGCGATAGTGCTGCTGTTGGCGTTGGCGGTCAGCCGGCGGATGCGCACCTGCCACTGGCTGCCGGCAGGCAGATCGATGCGGCGGCTGCGCTCGTACTGGCTGGTGGTCTTGCCACTGAAGGCATCGGTCAGCACGGTGCTGAACGGGCCGCCGTCGGTGGACAGATCCACCGCGTACATGATCCGGTAGCCTTCGGTATCACCGTTCTCGGTGTTCGTCTTCTGCAACGCCGGCACCGCAAAGCGGATACGGACGGCTGACAGATCGGCACCTGACACGGTGCGCACCACCGGCGCATCGCTGCGCAGCTCGACGTTGACCCCGACTTCGTTCTCGATGGAGGGGAAGCCGCTGATGTGCTCCTGGTCCTGGGTGCCGGAACGCGTCTGCACGTCCACGCCGGAGAAGTTCAGCGTGCCGTCCGGATTCTCGATCGGCACCTGGTCCAGGTAGATCGACTGCTTCCCGGCGACCAGGCCACGGATCTCGCCCTCGCTGGCGAGGTCGATGATGCGGGCCACCGCCATCGAGTGCAGGCTGTCGGCGGTTTCGACCGGGGTTCGGGCGTTGCTCGCGCCCTTCTTGGCGCCCGCCAGCACTGGCGTGGCTGCGCCACGCGTGCGCGGCGTGGGATGAGTGGTCTGATTCAAAACTGGTCCTCCGCCAGGATGCCGCCGCTGATCACGGCCGAGCCGATGAACATGCCCTTGGTGTCATGGCCGCCATAGGCGACCGGCACCGGGTTGCCTTGCGCCTGCGTGTTGACGGTGCCGTTCATGCTGTAGCTGGGCGCGTTTTCGGGTGTGTCTTTGGCACCCAGGCCTTTTGGCTGGGGGGAGAGCATCTGGGTGATGCCGCCGATCACCATGGAAACACCGAGCTTCATCATCGGTTGGCCGATCGCTCCATATCCCCATGCCGATGCCACGGCGCCAACAACGATGAGGACGACGCCCACAATCGTCTGCAGTACGCCCCCTCGCTTGCTGCCCACCAGAACCGGCGCGATGCGGATGTCATCCTGTCCCGGCGGGTCGTGCAGCTGATCCCGCGACAGGTTCTGCCGGCCGTTGAACACGGCAAACTCCATGCCCTTGGCCTTTGCGCCCATCAGGTACTGCTGGAATCCTGGCAGCATCGTGCACAGCGCATGCACCGCCTCGGCCGGGCTGTTCACCGCCAGCCGGAACCTGCGCCCAAAGCGCGCACCCAGCTTGCCGTACAGGCGGATCGTACGAAGACGGTCAGTCATGGCGCACCCCGCGATGGCGGACGATGCAGCGGGTGCGCTCGGCCCACATGCCGCCGTACGGCACGGTCTCGGACAGGCGCCCATGCAGGTGATGCAGCATCTGACCGTCGCCGAGGTAGATGCCCGCGTGGTTGGTGACCGGCGAGCGGATCTGCATCAGGATCATGTCGCCCCGCTGCGGCTCGCCCTCGATCAGGTCGAAGCCCTCGGCGTGCAGCCGTTCAAGGCTGTACAGGTCCTGGCCGTGGCTCCACCAGTCGTCCTGGCGTTCGTACTCGGACAGCGGAATGCCCAGTTCGCGTGCGTGGAAATCGCGGACCAGGCTGTAGCAGTCCAGCACACCATGGGCGAACTGGCGACCGACCAACGGTGCCATGTAGCCAGTGGGATGCAGGGTCTGCAGATCACCGCACAGCGGTGCCTCGCCTGTTACCTGGCCGACGCTGACGATGTGCCAGGTCAGCCCGCTGCGCTCGCACATGACCCTATCGGCGTCGGACGGCGTTGCGGCGGCATCGGGATGGCTGTGCACCAGGGCCAGCACCTCGCCCTTGTCCTCGGCCACGGCATAGTCCTCAGCGGGCAGGCGGAAATGCTCGCTGGGCGTGGCGGCCACGTTGCGGCAGGGAAGATAGCGTTCGTGGCCTTCAATGGCCACGATCAGCCCGCAGCATTCGCGCGGGTACTCGGCCACGGCGTGCGCCTGGATGGCCTGCAGGGTTGTCGGTTGCATGTTTCACCCATGAAAAAGGCCCGCGCGGGCGGGCCTGGAAAGTGGAATTCGGGAGGGGATCGATCAGGAGCGCAACAGGCCCGCGGCGGGGAAGCCGCCATAGGGCAGCGGCTTGTCCTGGCCGAAGCGCAGCTTGCAGCTGCGTACCCGACCGCCGCACTGGTCACGCGCCGGATCATCGGTGGCGACGTCGTCGCTGTCGGCCACCGCTGGACCGTTGTAGCCGCAGTACGCGCCGCGATAACCGCCACGCACCAGCCAGCCACACATGCCGGCGATGATCTGCCTGCCCGGCAGCTGCTGCCCATTGAGATCGATCGCGGTGGTCAGCTCGAATTCGACCATCTGCTTGTCCTCACCGATCTTGCGCTCGATGAACCAGACTTCATCAGGGAAGTGCTCGCCAGGATCCGCGCTGGGATTGCCTTCCTCGAAGTTGGCGGCATCCAGGTACTTGGCCAGCGTCTGCCGGCGGATGATGCGTGCACCGACCAGGTCATCGAACAACAGGCACATGGCGGTGATGCGGCCATCGATGTTGCTTACGCGCAGGCGCGGGTTCGGCGGCTGGTCGCTGGTGCGCTCGAAGCCGCTGGCCTCGATCGGCCAGGGGCCATATTCCTGGCCCTGCCACCAGATGAGGCCACTCTGCAGGTGCGCGTGGAAGAAGAGCTTGTCGGCGCCGAAACTGCTGGCGTCGAGTTCATAGACGGTGATGCGGCCACCCGGCTCAAGCTGCTGGGCATCGGCGGTGATCATGAGGTGTTCTCCTGTGCGGCATTGGGAAGAGGGGGTGGCACGGGGTACCGTTCCTGGCCGCACGGTACGATGACGTGGTGGCCTGGGCGCAGCGAAGCAGTGGTGGTGAAGCAGGCGTGCTTTGGCGCCTGCGGAGCGGGGGTTGTCATGGCTCAGAGCTCCGCATCGGCCTGGACCAGCACCTGCGAGGTGGTCGACCACACCACCACCGCGCCCCAGAGCTGCATGTTGTTCGGCATCGAGGCGATGACTGCCGCGTCAACCGTGGACTGCCAGCTGGGCGCTCCGCCGTCGAAGTTGACCAGGTTGCCGGCATTGCCGAAGCCCACCAGGTTCAGCGCGGTGGACGGCGAGGAGATTCTGGGCGCTGAGCGTTTGCGCACCTTGAACGGGATGCACGCACGCGTGTCGCCGTTGGCGGTGTAGGTGATGCCGATGATCCGGTTTACATCCACCGTCTCGTAGTAGCGCTGGCACAACAGCAGCTCCAGTGCTTCGGACCGGCGGTCGAAGTCGGTGGCGGTATCGCCTTCTTCGATCTGCACTTCGGCCACTTGCACGCTGCCGCTCTTCTGCCCGGCGGCGAACGCGCGGCCGCCAAAATCGGCACCTGCGTCCAGCCAGAAGCTCAGTTGCAGGTAGCTGTCCGGGCCCAGCGTCTTGCCGGCAAGACCGGGAACTTCCACGGTGACCTGGTGCCATCGCCACAGCGTATCGAGCACGACCGAGGCGCCGATGCTGTCGCGCGCGGTAGACCCACCCGTTCCGTAGGACTGCTGCAACTCCACGCCGATGCGGAAGTCGTCCACCGAGGCGCGCGCCTTGAAACTGATCGTGACGGTGCGCCCGGCCAGTGTCCGGACATCCTCGATGCGCTGTTGGACCAGCGCCATGTTGCCGGCACCGGCAACGCTCTGCACCTCCAGCCGAAGCAGGTGGCGCGACCCAGCCAGCAGGCGCCCTCCCTGGCCGCCGCCTGGAGGCACATCCTCGCGTGAGGCAGCCACCCTGGTGCCGATGGCATTGACCGCCCAGCGGTCAGCGATGTAGCGAGAGCCCGTGGATGCAGGGAACGCTGCACCGCGCTGCCAGAACCGGAAGTCGCCGTTGATGAGCGGGTTCCTTCCGGCCATGCGGCCTTCCAGATGCATGAGCGCCGATTGCGCGTCGTCCAGACCAGCGTAGATCTCGGCGAAGTTGTCGTTGATCTTGGTGAACGCCGGCCGCTGGGTTTCACCTCGTTTGCCATTGGGCTGGACGGTGTCCAGGTCGATGATTCTTCGTGTCATGTGCAGTCCTCGCTGCGTGCGCCGGTGTTGACGACCAGGGTCAGATCTCGGCGTCAGCCGCCCAGTTGCCGCCCACCAGATAGGCATAGAACGGCGTCAGGCCAGAACCGAAATCAAGCTGAAGCGTGAATCCATCGGGACGAAGGAACAGCGGGACAGCCATTCCGCGTGACCACCCGTTGCCGTTGAACAACGACCAGTAGCCGAGGGCCGGCGCCACTTCACTGTTGGAGTAGAGCGTGAGTGCGGGCACAGTGCGTTTGGCGACCTTGAAGGAGATCTGCTCACTGCGCGCCAGGCCTGCCTGGAACGCAGCGGCGACGCCCTGCGGTGACGGCATGCCAAGCTGCGGTGCCTGTTCCAGCGGGAAGCTCTTCTCGTAGTACCGCTGGCACAGCATCAGCTCGGTTGCGTCATCACGCATGTCGTAGTCGGTAGGTGTCGCCCCCTTCTCCAACTGCATGCAGGTCAGCGAAAAGGACCCAGACTGGCCGACAAGCTGTCCGCCATAACCACCGGGTGTCGCAAAGTCGACGATGACGTGCAGCTTGCTGTTGGCTCCCACGGTCTTGCCAGCAATGGATGGCAACTCGACGGTGAAGTACCTGAGCGCGGCCGCGGTGCCGATCTCCTGGACGCCTGCCCGGACCGTCACATCCGGAGACCCATTGGTACCAAACGTCTGGATGAAGCGAACGCCGATGCGGCAGCCCGGCGTCGCGGCCCATGCCTGCATGCTCAGCGTCACGGTACTTCCCGCCAGCGTCTGCACGCCTTCCACCGGCTGGGTGACGAACGCCTCGGTCGCGGCCGTCGATCCGGTGAGATCGCAGTTCATGAATCCCGTGACCCCGAATGCCGGGGCATCGAAGCTGCGGCGTGACACCGCGACCTGCCCCGCCCCGGTGCATACCACCTGGAAGCGATCGGGAACATACACCGCCAGAGGCGACACCACAGTGCGGCTGCTGCCCCGTTGCCAGAACCTGAAGTCACCGTTGATCAGCCGGTTCCGGCCGTTCTGCCTGCGCCGGAGATCCTGCACCGTGGTTTCGAGTTCATCCAGATCCGTGTAGAGATCGGCGAAGTTCTCATTGACCTTGGTGAAGGCCGGCCGTTGCGTCTCACCCCGCTTTCCGTTCGGCTGCACGGTATCAAGGTCGATTGTGCGTCGTGCCATGCGTCGTCCTCCTCAGCCGCCGATGATTTCCGGCGCCTGCTCGGCAGGCCAGCCGAATGCATCCGGCTGCGGCAGTTGCGCCTGGACCTGCCGCCAGTCCGGCGCGTTCTCCTCGGCGGTGGACTCAATAGTCTCCAATGCGAGGTTGACCCCGTCGCGCCAGGCAATCATGGCGATGGCGTCCTGCGCATAGCGCGGCACCGCACTGCCCGCGTAGCTGCAGCAACTCTCGATGCTGTCATAGCCGCGATCGCGGGCACACTGGGCCATCCACTCCCACGCCTTTCCGCGGATGAAGCGATGGAACTGCGCCGAGCCGGGTACGAACAGCGGCGGTACCGGCTCCGGCTCATTGCCTGCCGTACACCAGGCTTCATAGTCATTCCACAGACGGTGGCCACGTGGAATGAAGGCGCCGGTCTGCAGGCACTTGATGGTGTCGATCTCTTCGGTCAGTTGATACATGTCATAGCTCCGCGTCGGCGGTCCAATGGAAGGAGGAGCCCCAGTTGCCTGCGGCGGATTGGTAATTGACCTGTGCGCCGGACTGGCCGGCATATACGATGGATGTCACCGTGCCGATGCCGCCGCTTGCGCCGGATATGCGCCCTGCCTGCCCGTTCACATCGCTGTAGACCGTGTAGGCTGGGATGGCCCGCTTGGGCACGCGACACCGGATATGCGAGGTGCTGCCAACGCCGACACTGCGGTCGTAGAACTGGTTGTCGCGTCCGATGCCATCGGCCGTGCCAGGCGGCACATCCAGGTTGTAGCTCTTCTCGTAGTAGCGCTGGCACAGCTGCAGCTCGTGGGCCAGCGGGCGCAGGTCGAATGCCGTTGCCCTGTCGCCGCGCTCCAGCTGCATCATCGCAAGGCCGAACTCTCCGCTCTGACCGGAGATGACACCGCCATAGGCATCGGCGCACAGATCCACCACCAGCCACAGGAAATCGCTGTCGGCATTGCTGCCCAGCGTCTTCCCCTTCACCGATGGCAATCGCGCACTGAGCTGGAAATAGGTCCAGGACGCGGCGGTGACCGCTACGGTTCCCAGCTCTACGCTGACCGCGGCGGACGGCGAACCACCGGTGCCAAAGTGCTGGATGAGACGAACACCGATGCGTTTTCCTGGCGGGCCATAGGCGAAGCCGGAAACCACCACTTCGCCGTCGGACAGCGTGGCGACCCCTTCGACCTTCTGTGCGACATAGGCGCTGCTGCCTGCACTGACCTTGGAGACAACGCTGTTGAGGAAACGGCGCGATTCCGGCGCGGCACCGCCGGCAGGAAGATTGGCCCCGCGATTTGCGGTATGCGTGCAGCTCAGCGCTGCCACGGTCCAACGATCGGCCACATAGATCTCGCCGCCTTGGGTGGTGCCAGTGCTGGCCCGCTGCCAGAAATCGAAGTTGCCGTTGATCAGGCGGTTCCTGCCTGGAGCCGCGCTCTGCAAAGCGCTTTCCAGCGAATCCAGCGCGCCATACACTTCGGCGAAGTTGTCGTTGATCTTGGTAAACGCCGGGCGCTGGGTTTCGCCCCGCATTCCGTTCGGCTGAACGGAATCGAGGTCGATGATTTTTCTCGTCATTGCTGTCGTCCTGTTCCCTGCGGGCGCCCCATCAAAGCTCGGCGTCGGCCCACCAATGCCACCAGCCGCCCCAGCGGCCTGGATTGTTGGTCCAGCTGACTTCGTACCCGGAAGGCGAGGCGTAGTTGACCAGGCAGGGCACGCGGGAGATGTTGTCTTCCGCGATGTGTCCATCCTGCTGGATGTTGTCGGCCGAGATGATCATCACGTAGGGATGAGCGCGCTTTGCCGTCTGGAATCGCACGCTCTGGTAATGCGCCATTCCCGGTGAGTTGATCGAGAATGCCTCGCGCCCTTCGTTGTGCGCCGTGTTGGGTACGATGTCGAGGTTGTAGCTCTTCTCGTAGTAGCGCTGGCACAACGCCAGTTCCACACCTGGCGGCCGCCAGTCGAAGCGTGTCGCTGCGCGGCCCGATTCGACCTGGAACTGGGTAAAGCCGAACGAGCCGTTCTGTGCCACCAGCTCGCCCTTCTGACCAGCACCGCACAGGTCGAACACTACGTAGAGGTGGTCGTTGCCGTTGCTGCCGAGCACCTTTCCCCGGGTACTCGGCAACGTCACCGTGATGCTGTGACGTTTGGCGGTGGTGCCCAGTGTGAGCACACCGGCTTCCAGCACCACCTGCGGCGAGGGTGAGCCGCCGGTTCCGAAATCCTGGATGACACGCACGCCCACACTGCGACCGGGCGCATCAGAGTTCGCCCATACCGAGATCGTGATGTCTCCGCTTGCACTGCCGACACCCTCGATCTTCTGCCCCATCCAGGCGCCACTTCTGGCGATGGCCTCGGATACGGTGCAGACCAGAATCGACCGTGTATCTTCCGGAAATCCGGCCTGCCCGTCGTACGCCACCCGCTGTACGTCGTGGTTGCAGACCAGCGCCGAGTTCGTGAAACGGTCGGCGAAGAACACTTCCGCGCCCAGCGTCCCCGACCCAGTGCCGACACGACCAGATGTACGGCGCTGCCAGAACTGCAGGGCACCATTGATGAGCAGATTCCTGCCTGGAACGCGCTCGGTGATGGCATTCCCCACGATCTGCGGGATTTTCGCCACCTCAGTCAACGCGTCGTAGACTTCGGCGAAGTTGTCGTTGATCTTGGTGAACGCCGGGCGCTGTGTTTCACCCCGCTTTCCGTTCGGTTGAACGGAATCGAGGTCGATGATCTTTCGTGGCATTTGTGCTGTTTCCTTGATGGTTTCGGTTGCGAAGGAACGCTCTCCAGCCCTCCCGCGGACCTCAGATTTCGGCATCCATGGTCAATCCAGTGCCCTCCGCTGCCGAATCTCCGCTCTGCAGGATGCCGGCCTGACCCGCTGCGGCAGTGTTCAGCGCACCGATGATGGTCATGCGGGTCGACGTAACTTCCGCCGCACTGAGCGCTGTCAGGCTGGTTGCACCGTCTCCCGTGAGCAGCCGCCATTGCGATGGGTTCGAGAAGGCGACCGCGGGTACCGACCGCATTCGCTGATTGAATCGGTAGGTGAGGTACACCGCGTTGTCGCCCCGGATCAGGCCCACGCCCGCGTTGAAGCGCGATCCACCGTCGAACGGCACGCCAGTGGCATCCACCTGGTAGTAGCGTTGGCACAGCCGCAGCTCTTCCCCCTTCGGCCTCCACTCGAACGGCGTCGCGAGCGGGCCCGCCTCCCACTGGAACTCTCCGAAGTACAGCTGGCCCTGTTGCGCGCCCAGTCCTGCGGTGCGGCTGGCGAACTGCGTGCCCGCCGTCACCCATATGCAGACCACGGCCGCACCGTCACCGGACAGTACCTTCCCTGAGATGGAAGGCAGGGTCACCGTCCTGCGGATCCGGTTCAGGCCGGAGGCCAGCTCGACCACCTCCGGCGCGATTCCCAGCACAGGCGTGCTTCCCCCCGCGCCAAAGGTCTGGGCGAATTCAAGGGCGATCTTCCGCCCGGCGGCGCCGGCGTTGAACACCAGGAACGAAACGGTGCTCTCCACGCCCGCGAAGTTGCGGACGTCTTCCACGCGCTGCTCGAAGACAAAGAAGTGGTTTGTGCCATCCGTATTGCCACTCGAACTGACCGACAACGTGAAGGTGCTGAACGGGAAGTTGTTGTCGCCTGCCGCTGCGGGATTGCGCTTGAACACGGCGTCTTCGACGTTGCCCATCTGCAGGAACCATCGGTCGGCTGTGTAGTTCCCGGAGATGCCGAAGCTGCTGCCGCGCTGCCAGATGTCGAGATTGCCATTGATCAGGCGATTGCGCCGTGCCGGCGCGCGCATCATGGTATCGGCGAGCTGCCCGGGCAGGCCGTCGACTGCCTGGCCAACCTGCTGGAAGTTCTGGTTGATCTTGGTGAAGGCCGGCCGCTGGGTCTCCCCACGCTTTCCGTTGGGCTGGATGGTATCCAGGTCGATCCGTTGAAGATCCATGCTCATGCCTACGCGTGGAAGGTCTGCTCGAAGGTGGCGGTGATGGTCGATACCTGGCCGCCGAGATGGCTGTCGGTGTAGGAATCACACATGTACAGCCCCTGCCCCAGTGGCCCTTTCCACAGGAAGCTGCGGCCGGCATGACCATCCAGGAAGGTCACGATCTCGTTGATCGTTTTGCGGTTGCCGACGAACTGCAGCTGGTAACTGCGTGAAGTGGCGTTCAGGCCATCGGCAGCGGCCTGCGCATAGCCATCTCCGAACTTCGCGCGCTTCACTGCGGCGGTGGTTGTTCCAGTACTCTGGCTGGTTGCCGGCCAGGTGAAGGTGTCGGTCATTGCATGGCACTCCTGCTGAGCACACCACCTGCCTTCAGGTCACGACTCTGCAGCTCGCGGTACTTGCGTTCCACGAACTGGCCGATTTCGTTGCCGAACTGCTGCAGCATGCTTTCGTTGGTGGTGACTTCCTTGCCACCGTTGTTGTCGATGCGGATGCTGACTCCCACTCCGCCGCCACCGCCGCCACCGTGCGCGGCCACACCCAGGCGGCCGTCCGGCCCGCGCCGCAGCGGCATGATCGCTTCCGGTCCCGCTTCGCCGAACACGCCGGCGCCCTTGGCGAAGGCGAACAGCTGCGGAGTGTTGTAGACACCGCCGGAATAGGCCGACAGGCTCGGCGACTGGTAGACGCCACCGTTGGCGTTGGCCTCCACCCCCGTGCCATATCCGAACAGGCCCGCGATCTTTTTGACGCCCCAGACGATTGCCTGTTGGATGGCGATCATCTTGAGATCGGCGATGATCGACTTGGCCAGATCCTTGTAGTTGGACTTGCCCGTCTTCACGAAGCTCTGCAGTGCCGCCTCTGCGCCGGTGAACGCCTTGGAAAAGGCATCCTGGGTGGACTTGGCGGAGTTCTCGGTCTTTTCCATGTACTCGCCGAGCGCGCTGCCGAAGCCCTTGCGGAACCCCGAAAGTCCTGTGGTGCCCTTGGTGTCCTTGGCGTCCTTGGTTTCGCCCGCCTTGGCATCACCGGCCTTGGCGTCCTTGGCAGTCGCCACGCCTGCAGCCACCGCCGCCGCGTCCGTCGCTGCATCCTTTGGCGTCAGGTCGACCCCCATCAAGCCGGCGATCTTCCTCGCCCCCCAGACCAGTGCCTGCTGTGCGGCGATCATCTTGAGGTCGGACAGGATGGACTGGGCCAGTTCCTTGTACTTGGACTTGCCGGTGGTCACGAAGCTCCTCAACGCTTCGTCGGCGCCGGTGAATGCTTTGTCGAAGGCTTTCTTGGCAGCCGTGGCGGTGTTCTCGGTCTTGCCGATATAGTCGCCGAGCGCGCCGCCAAGGCCCTTGCGGATGCCTGCCAGGCCCTTGTCGTCCTGTTGGGCCTTCTCTTCCTTCTTTGCAGCCTTGCCGGCGTCCGCGCCCGCTGCGGTTGTTCCTGCCTTCGTCGCCGCCTGCAGCTGCGTGTTCAGGGCGGTCAGCTGCGTGGACAGTGCGGTGACCAATGATGCGCTGGTGGTCAGCACGGCATTGAAGGCCTGCTGCACCGTGTTGATCTTCTCCAGCTGCCGCTGGAACTCCTGTGTGGTGCCGGTCATCTCGGTCATGCCGCGCCTTGCTGCCTGCATGGCCGTTTCCAATGCGTTGCTGGCCTCCACGGTGGTCCGTATGCTGCCAGGCGATGTAGTGCTCATTGAGTGTTCCTCGGGAGAGTCGGCTCCGCTTCGGCGGAGCCTGGATCGGCCATCGGCATTGCCGCGATGACCGGCTCATTCCTGTTGCATCTGCTCCAAGGCAGCGCGTTCGATGATGCGGATGGCCGCCATCACCTCGTCATGCTGGTCGCCGTCGAGCGCTTCGCGCTCCAGCTCCCGGTAGACCACGTTGTAATCCAGCCCGATCGGGCCACCTGCGCCGACGCGCCACTGGGTGGCAACCCGCGAGAAAAGTTCGATGGGAAGCACGCACTCCGGCCACAGCTCGACCTGCGGCGGTGGAAAGTGCTTTGCCTTCAATCCAAGCTTCATCAGCTCGGACTCGGTGGGGGCCCGCCAGTACAGGGCCCCCACCGCCTCGATCAGTTTCCCTTGCGTGCGACCTGCAGGGCCTGGGTGTAGCCACCGATGATGGCGCCATCCAGGCCGGCCTGCTGCTGCAGCGCCAGCTCGACGCCGGCGGTGTCCAGCGCCACATCGGCATCCCAGTCCACCACGATGTCCAGGATGGCCTGGGCCACGCTCAACGTGTCATCGCCCAGACGCTCCAGCAGGCTGGCGTAGTCGGCTACCGACAGGTGCCGGTAGGTCAGGTTGAGCTTCTGCTCGCGGCCGTGACCGACGATGGTCAGGGTGCTCTTGAAGCTCTCCGGCGCCTTGACCTGGAACATCAGGCGCCCTCGACCAGGATGGAGTCTGCCAGCGCGGTGAAGGTCGCGGTGGTGCCCATCGGGGTGTTGGCGGCCATGGTCGGGTCGCCGTTGTAGCTCAGGTAGCCGTACCAGTACAGCACGTCGCCACCGACCAGCTTGGCCCGCAGGATCACCGGCTCGCCCTTGGCGTCAGCGTTCTTCAGTGCCGAATACCACGGCTTCTTCGGATCGTAGAACAGCGGCAGGGTGATGGTCTTGGCGTTCTTGAAGGTCGGCATCTGGACCTGGCGACCGGTCGGGTCTTCGAGCAGCGTGCCGCTCCAGTACTGCTGCTCGCCACCGGCGGTGGTCGGGTCGCCCTGCTGGTCCAGGTCGACGAAGGCGCCCGCCTTGCGCAGTACACCGGCACCGCTGGTGCCGGGGAACAGCACGGTATCGGTGGTGTCGATGCCCAGCAGTTCAACGCTGCCGGTGGCTTCAGCACCGGCGCGGGTGGCGCGGTTGTTCAGGGCCGGCCAGCCCGGCAGTTCGATGACCACCACATCGCCGGTGTCGACGCTGTTGGCGGCAACGCTGGCCAGCGCCGGCGCGGCCTTGGAGATCGCGCTGGTGGCGATCGCGGTGGAGACGACCGGTGCGAAGCCGAACTGGGTGCCCTTGGGAAGCTTGAGTGCCATGGTGTATTTCCTCGTTGGATAAAAAAAAGCCCGGCGAATGCCGGGCTGGGGTGTTGCACGGGTGATGCGGTTTACGGGTCGACGTACCACAGGCCGAAATCGAGCCGCGCGCCGTACTTGTGCAGCATCGGCTCATGCACGGCGATTGCAGCGCCGAACGATTCGGCGGTCGGCAATCCTGCGCATACCTGATCCTCGATGTTGCGGATCAGGGTGTTGGCCTGGGCGCGGCTGTCTGCCCAGACGGTCAGCTGCACGCGAGCGTGCTTCTGTTCGGGAATGGAACCTTCGTTGAACCACACGGACTGTCCACCCATCTGCTGGTAGACGGCACACGGATAGATGACCGGTTCCGGCGGAAGGTCGGGATACAGCCGGCCCTGCAGCAGCGGGGCCAGCAGCGCGTGCAGCTGTGCTTCGTAACTCATCGCGGTGTCCTGGTTGGCGTCGCTCAGGCGATGCCTGAAGACTGTTCGGTGAACAGCACCGTGGTCTGGCGCCGGCTGAAGTCGGGCGCAACGCCGGTGATGTTGAAAACACGACCGTCATGCACGATGCGCATGCCGGCCTGGATGCCTGCCTGTCGTGCGGCTGCCAATCGGACATGGAAGCGCTGGCGCCGGATCGTTGCCGGCAGGCGGCTTTCCAGCGTCAGCCGCTGCACGCTGTCTGCGCGGTCGGCGATGATGGCGGCCCACAGTTCTGCCACCGGCTGCCAGGCGTCCAGCGGCTGCCCCCACGCATCGAGCTGGCCGTCCTGGCGCTCGATGCGGATGCGGCGATTGAAGTGGCCGGCGTTCATGGCGTTGCTGCCGATCGGTACGGATCAAGCAGCGCGGCCACGCCGAACGGCAGCTCCATTGCGATGGCAGCGGCGCCTGCCGGTGCATCGAACGTCTGCGCAGAGACGACCACGGCTTCGCGATGGGCGTACAGGTGGCCCAGCAACAGGCGCACCGCTGCACGGATGCTGTCGTTGACCGGCATGCCCTGCAGCAGGCGCGCACTGCGCGCGGTCGCCACGGCCAGGCGGCGATCGGCCACATCACGCATGGCCTTGGCCTTGGCCGCGTTGGTCTCGGCATTGGCGGCGGCAACCGCGGCTTCATGCCCGGTCACCGCCGCCGCCATGTCCTGCGGCAGCTGGTCCAGCGCCTGGTCCAGCGCGGCCTGATCGGCGTACAGCTCGCGGCCCAGATAGGCCGCGGCTGCGTCGCTGGCTGCGGCCAGCAGGTCACCCAGGATGGCGTCGTCAAAATCGCCGTCGATACGGCAGTGCGCGCGGCACTGCTCAAGGGTCAGCAGGGGCATCGAATCCTCCTTCGTTGATGGATGTGGAGTGCCCCGATCCTGCGCGCACGGCGGCGCCCCACGCGATCACCAGGACGGCGCGGGAAAGGCAGGATCGGGGCGGAAAACAGAACGGCTGCGACGGGGACGTCAGGGCCGGTGGCGGTGACCTCGCAGCGCGCGACGGCGCAAACGAAAGAAGCCCCCGGGGTCACCGGAGGCTTCTATGTCATCGTGGTACAAACGATACGCTTCGGGTGTGCACCCGTCAATCCGCAAACGGTTACCAGTCTGGTGACTTTTCCAGGCGCTGTGCGGGCGTGGTCATGGCGACGTGCCGCAGGCTGGATAGAATGGCAACGCGCTGCTTCCGCAGCCCATTTCCCGCTGGATTCCCGCATGCCTGCCACCCCCGAACGCTTCTTCGATGCGCGTACCGAACAAGGCGTGCTGCGCCTGTCCATCGCAGGCTCATTGCTGCTGGCTGCCGCTGCGGTGGTATTTGGTCTTCTGGCCAATTCCTCGCTGATCATCTTCGATGGCATCTACGGCCTGATCGATGTGGTGATGACGTGGCTGTCACTGCTGGTCGCGCGTCTGATCGCACTGTCCACCAGCACCGACGCGCTGCAGTCGCGGCTCAACCAGCGCTTCACCATGGGCTTCTGGCACTTGGAGCCCATCGTGCTGGGGGTGAGCGGCACGCTGATGATCGGCGCGGCACTGTATGCGCTGGTCAATGCGGTGGATGCGCTGATGTCCGGCGGCCGCCACATCGCACTCGGCCCAGCCATCGCCTTCGCCGGGTTGTCGATCATCGGCGAAGGTGCGCTGGCCTGGTTCGTGCTGCGCGTCAACCGCCGCATCGGTTCGGAGTTCATCGCGCTGGACGCGAAGAACTGGGTGATCGCCGCCAGCATGTCGGCCTGCTACCTGCTGGCCTTCCTTGGCGGCGTACTGGTGCGCGGCACCTCGCTGGCCTGGGTCGGGCCGTACATCGACCCGGCCATCCTCGCTTTCGTCTGCGTGCTGGTGATGATCGCCCCGCTCGGGACGGTGCGCCGGGCGCTGGCCGGCATCCTGCTGGTCACCCCGCCGGAACTGCAGGCGCACGTGGACGCGGTGGCACGCGCGATCGTGGCCAAGCATGGCTTCGTCGAGCATCGCAGCTACGTCGCCCAGGTGGGGCGTGGCGAGCAGATCGAGTTGTTCTTCGTGGTACGCGAGGACGACCCGCCGCGGCCCCTGCTGGAATGGGACCAGCTGCGCGACGAGATCGGCGATGCGCTGGGCGAGGCCTCGCCGGACCGCTGGCTGACCATCATGTTCACCACCGACCGCGAGTGGACGATCTAGGCCAACAGGACGATCAATCAAGTTTTTCGTACGGACTGCAACCCAACGTACGCAGAAACCGGGCAAAGTAGGCTCCATAGCAGTACCCACCCACTGATCAGGAGCATCCCGATGTCCATCGAAAAGGTTCTGTATACCGCCCAGGCCACCTCCACCGGCGGCCGTGAAGGCCGTTCCGTCTCGTCCGACAACGTGCTGGACATCCAGCTGTCGACCCCGCGCGAGCTGGGTGGTGCCGGCGGCCCGGGCACCAACCCGGAACAGCTGTTCGCCGCTGGCTACTCGGCCTGCTTCCTGGGCGCGCTGAAGTTCGTGGCCGGCCAGGCCAAGGTCGCGCTGCCGGCCGACACCACCGTCACCGGCAAGGTCGGCATCGGCCAGATCCCGACCGGCTTCGGCATCGAGGCAGAGCTGACCATCAACGTGCCGGGCGTGCCGCGCGAGCAGGTGGAAGAACTGGTGCAGAAGGCGCACATCGTGTGCCCGTACTCCAACGCCACCCGCGGCAACATCGACGTGACGCTGATCGTTGCCTGATGCGGTGCCGGGGTCGGATCCCTTTGCCACCGGCAAAGGGCTCTGACCCCATCCCAGGCCCGCACGGCTATATGGGGTCAGAGCCCTTTCGCGTTGCGAAAGGGATCCGACCCCCAAAAAAATGGGCGGATGCCGGTCGAAACCGGGCATCCGCCCATCCCACCTCGGGTGGGCCCCAGCACGTGGCCGGGGACGCATTCGCTGCGGCGCGCATCCATCCTTCTGGAGAAGAGCCCCCTTGTTGTTCAAGGGGGCGCGCCAACGGCGCGGGGATAAGGTGGAATGCGCGGACCAGCGACCAGTTACTGGTCGCTGGTGATGAGCTGCACGACGCTGGAGAAATCCAGCTTGCCGCGGCCGGCCTGGTGGTTCATCGAGTAGAGATTGCGGGCCACTTCGCCCAGCGGAATCGAAGCGCCGACACTCATCGCCGCTTCCACCGCCAGGCCCATGTCCTTCAGCATCAGATCGCTGCCGAAACCGCCGCTGTAGCCACGCGAGGCCGGCGCATTCTCCAGCACGCCCGGCCACGGGTTGCACACTTCGGTGGCCCAGCTGCGGCCGGTGCTGACCGCCATCATCTGCGACAGCACCTTGGGGTCCAGCCCGTGCGCCACGCCCAGTGCGATGGCTTCACCGGTCACCGCCATGATCACGCCCAGCGCCATGTTGTTGCACAGCTTGGCGACCTGGCCAGCGCCGCTGGCGCCGACGTGGAAGATGTTCTTGCCCATCGCCTGCAGCACCGGGCGTGCGCGTTCCAGCGCGTCTTCCTCGCCGCCGACGATGAAGGTCAGGGTGCCGGCCTGGGCGCCGGCGGTACCGCCGGACACCGGCGCGTCGATCATCTGCAGGCCACGCGCGGCGGCCGCTTCCGAGACCTTGCGGGCACTGGCCGGGGCGATCGTGCTGCAGTCGATGACCAGTGCACCGGCCGGGATCGCGGCAAGAATGCCGTCGTCGCCCAGGTACACGCCTTCGACATGACGGCTGGCCGGCAGCATCGAGATCACCACTTCGGCATCGGCCAGGGTGTCGCGCGCCGACGATGCAGCGCTGGCGCCGGCGTCGACAGCGGCCTGCACCGCGGCCGGAACCAGATCGAATACGCGCACGCTGTGGCCGTTCTTGACCAGATTGGCGGCCATCGGGCCACCCATGTTGCCCAACCCGATGAATGCAATGCGGCTCATGCAAGGCTCCTTTCAACAAGGGGAGTGCCCAGGTCGGCCAGCGGATGCGCGGCGTCGGCCCAGGGGGAAGCGAAGAAGGTGTCTGCCCACGCGCCAGTGGCCTCGGCCAGGGTGGCCGGGTTCCACTGCGGGTTGCGGTCCTTGTCGACCAGCAGCGCGCGGATGCCTTCGGCGAAATCACCATGGGCGGCGCAATGCAGGGCGACGATGTACTCCAGGCGGTAGATCGCGGCCAGGTCCTGGCCGGCACTGCGGCGCTGCAGTTCGTACGCCAACCGTGCCGAACCCGGTGCACCGGCAGCAAGGGTCTTCTGAGCCGCCTGCAACCAGGCGTCGTCGGTCTGCAGGCCGGCAATGCGCGCCACGATGGCTTCAAGGTCATCGCCTTCGCACAACGCATCGACCTGCGCCGCGTGGGCCAGCAGTGGACCGGTGGCGGCATCGCTGGCATGCGACTGCAGCAGATGGGTCAGGCGTTCGTGGTTGTGTGCGGTGTCATTGGACCAGGCCACCTGCAGCAGCGCATCGAACACCGCGCTGCGGCGTTCTTCGGCCACGTGCACGTCGGCCAGGCCGGCGTAGATGGCATCGCCCGGGTTGAGCAGTGCGCCGGTCAGGGCCAGGAACAGGCCACCCTTGCCCGGCACGCGCGACAGCAGCCAACTGCCACCTACATCGGGGAACAGGCCGACGGTGATTTCCGGGAAGGCCAGCTTGGAGCGTTCGCTGACCACACGGTGGCTGGCGCCGGACATCAGGCCGATGCCGCCGCCCATCACGATGCCGTGGCCCCAACACAGGATCGGCTTGGTGTAGGTGTGGATGAGGTAATCGACGCGGTATTCGACGTCGAAGAACTCGGCGGCATAGGCGTTCTGGCGGATGTCGCTGTGGCCGGCCTCACGGAAGGCGACCATGGCCTTGTACAGGCTGTGCAGGTCGCCACCAGCACAGAACGCCTTTTCGCCGGCGCCCTGCAGCACCACCATGGCGATGCCATCGTCGTCGGCCCAGGCATTCAGCTGGTTCAGCAGCAGGTGCGCCATCGGCAGCGAGAAACCGTTGAGCGTACGCGGCGCATTGAGCGTGGCGATGCCGATGCGCGTGCCGTTGCCGGCCACGCGCTCTTCGAACAGCACCGGTGCGTCGTCGGCAGCGGTATCCGTGCTCATGCGTTCTTCCACTGCGCGGCGCGCTTTTCCAGGAAGGCAGTCACGCCCTCGACCTGGTCGGCGGTGTCGAACAGGTCGACGAAGGCTTCGCGCTCGGCCACCAGCGCCGAGGCGTGGGTGCCGGTGCGGGTGGACTGCACCAGGGTCTTGCAGGCGGCGATGCTGGTCGGGCTCTGCTTGCCGGCCTTCTTCGCCCATTCCAGCGCCAGCGCCTTGGCTTCGCCCTTGCCGACCTTTTCTTCGGCCAGGCCAATGCGCAGCGCGGTCTCGGCGTTGATGCGCTCACCCAGCAGGATCATGCGCTTGGCCCAGCCCTCGCCGACCAGGCGCGGCAGGTTCTGGGTACCGCCGGCACACGGCAGCAGGCCGACGGTGGCCTCCGGCAGCGCGACCTGGGCATGGTCTTCAATGATGCGCAGGTCGCAGGCCAGCGCGCACTCCAGGCCACCGCCCATGGCGTAGCCGTTGATCGCGGCGATCGACACGCCACGGAAACCGGACAGCGCTTCGAAGGCTTCACCGAAGCGGCGCGCGGCCTCACGTGCAGCGGCCTTGTCGCCGGAGGCGAACTGGTTGAGGTCGGCACCGGCGGAGAAGAATTTCTCGCCATCACCGGTGATCACCAGCGCGTAGATGTCGCGGTCTGCGTTGAGCGCGCCGACCAGGTCGCGCAGCGCCGACAGGCTGTGCACGGTCCAGGTATGCGCCGGCGGGTTGTTCAGGGTGACCACGGCGGTGTGGCCATCGACCTCCACCTTCAGGCCCACGTGCTCCTGGGTACGCCAATCCTTCATCGCAGTTCCTCTTCGGTGTTGAGCAGGTGACGGGCAACAATCACCCGCATGATCTCGTTGGTGCCTTCCAGGATCTGGTGCACGCGGCAGTCACGCAGCAGGCGCTCGATCGGGTATTCGCGGATGTAGCCGTAGCCCCCGTGGATCTGCAGCGCTTCATTGCAGACGTTGAAACCGGCATCGGTGGCGAAGCGCTTGGCCATCGCGCACCACACGTTGGCATCGCTGGCACCGGCATCGAGCTTGCGTGCCGCGGTGTGCACCATCTGCCGTGCAGCCACCAGCTGGGTGACCATGTCGGCCAGCTTGAACTGCAGCGCCTGGAACTCGGCCAGCGCCTTGCCGAACTGGCGGCGCTCGCCCATGTAGCGGCGCGCAGCATCCAGTGCACCCTGTGCGGCACCCAGCGAGCAGGCGGCGATGTTGATGCGGCCGCCGTCCAGCCCCTTCATCGCCAGCTTGAAGCCGCCGCCTTCCTCTCCCAGAAGGTGGCTGACCGGCACGCGGACGTTCTCGAAGGTGATGCCACGGGTGGGCTGGCTGTTCCAGCCCATCTTCTCTTCCTTGCGGCCGAAGCTGATGCCCGGCAGGTCCGCCGGCACCGCAATGGCGCTGACACCGCCGGCACCGGCACCGCCGGTACGCGCCATCACCACCAGCAGCTCGGTGGCACCGGCGCCGGAAATGAAGGCCTTCGAGCCGTTCAGCACGTAGAAGTCGCCATCGCGCACGGCGGTGGTCTTCAGCGACGCCGCATCGGAACCCGCACCCGGTTCGGTCAGGCAGTACGAGGCCAGCTTGCTGCCCGAGGACAGATCGGTGCCCCACGCATCGCGCAGGGCCGGCTGGCCCCACCTGGACACCATCCACGAGGCCATGTTGTGGATGCTGATGTACGCCGCGGTCGACGGATCGACGTTGGCGAGCTCCTCGATGACGACGGCGGCGTCCAGTCGGCTCAGGCCGCTGCCGCCCACTTCCGGGTCCATGTACAGACCGCAGAAGCCCAACTCACCGGCCTTGGCGATCGCCTCGCGCGGAAAGATGCCCTCCGCATCCCATCGCGCGGCGTGCGGCGCCAGTTCGGCCTGTGCGAAGTCGCGCGCCGCCTCGCGGTACGCCTGCTGCGCTTCTTCCAGTTCCGTCGTCATCGAGTGGCTCATGGCTGCTCCTGCCGTTACTTCAGGCTGATCGTGGTGTTGACGCCGTGGCTCAGCGTCTCGTCATCGAACCAGCGCGCGGTGACCGTCTTGGTCTGGGTGTAGAACAGCACCACCTGCTTGCCATACGGGCCCAGGTCACCCAGCTTGGAGGCGCGCGAACCGGTGAACGAGAACAGCGGCACCGGCACCGGGATCGGCACGTTGATGCCGACCTGGCCGACGTCGATGTCTTCCTGGAACTTGCGCGCGGCAGCGCCGGACTGGGTGAACAGTGCGGTGCCGTTGCCGTTCGGGTTGCTGTTGACCATCGCGATGGCCTCTTCCAGCGTTTCCGCTTCGAGGATGACCAGCACCGGCCCGAAGATTTCTTCCTGGTAGATGCGCATGTCGGTGGTGACACCGGCAAAGATGGTCGGGCCAACGAAGTTGCCCTTCTCGAAGCCATCGACCTGCGGCTTGCGGCCATCGAGCACCAGCTTGGCGCCCTGCTCCACGCCCGAGGCGATCAGGCCTTCCACGCGCTCGCGGGCGCTGCAGGAGATGACCGGGCCGACGTCGGTACCGGACACGGTGCCGGCGCTGACCTTCAGGGTCTGGGCCTTGGCCACCAGGTCCTGCACCCAGTTGCGCGCTTCACCGACCAGCACCAGCGTGGAAGCCGCCATGCAGCGCTGGCCAGCGGCACCGAAGGCGGCACCGACCATTGCGTTGAGGGTCTGTTCCTTGTTGGCGTCCGGCAGCACCACGGCGTGGTTCTTGGCGCCCATCATGCACTGCACGCGCTTGCCGGCCAGCGAGGCGCGGTTGTAGACGTGTGTGCCGACGCGGGTGGACCCGACGAACGACACGGCCTTGATGTCCGGGTGGTCGCAGATCGCGTTGACCACTTCCTCGCCGCCGTGGACGACGTTCAGCACGCCCTTGGGAATGCCGGCTTCCAGCGCCAGCTCGACCAGGCGCATGGTGACCATCGGGTCCTGCTCGGACGGCTTGAGGATGAAGGTGTTGCCCGTTGCAATCGCCATCGGGAACATCCACAGCGGAATCATCGCCGGGAAGTTGAACGGGGTGATGCCAGCGCACACGCCCAGCGGCTGCATGATCGTGTAGGTGTCCACGCCATTGGCCACGTTGTTGGCCAGCTCGCCCAGCTGCAGGTTGCCGATGGCGGCGGCGTGCTCGACCACTTCCAGGCCGCGGAACACATCACCTTCGGCGTCCGGCAGGGTCTTGCCCTGTTCGGCGGTGAGGATGTGGGCCAGCTCACTCATGTTTTCGCGGATCAGCTGCTGGTACTTCAGGAAGATGCGCGCGCGGGTGCCGATCGGGGTCTTGCGCCAGGTCTTGAAGGCTTCCTTGGCGGCGGCGACGGCGGCGTCCACTTCGCCGGTGGTGGCGAACGGCACCTGGGCCAGCACGTCCTGGGTGGCCGGATTGATCACGTCCTGCCAGTGGGAAGTGGCCGATTCAACGAACTGGCCATCGATCAGCATGCGGATACGGGGCGCTGCAACAGTCATGACGACAATCCCACAGGGTGCGAAAGATGCTTGGCATTATTCACAGCACCCGGCTCGATTTCCGGGCTGAATCCGCTTAATCTGGCCAACGCGCCCCACGATTCCTGTTAATTCTGTGAATTATTCAGCTCCCCAGCGGCAACTCGGCCTGCGCCTGCTGCGGCTGCGCGAGCAGCGCGGCTACAGCCAGGCCGATCTGGCGCGTGCGCTGGGGCTGTCGGCCAGCTACCTGAACCAGATCGAGCGCAACAAGCGCCCACTGACACCGGCGGTGCAGAAGAAGCTGGGAGAGGTGCTGGGCGACGTTTCCTCGCTGTTCGATGACGATGAGCCCGCCGCCCTGCAGGAGGCGCTGGGCGAAACCCTGCGCGACCTGGGCCTGGCCGAGGTCAGCGCGACCGAACTGCGCGCCCTGGCCGGCAACCTGCCGCAGGTCAGCCGCGCGCTGTTGGACCTGCACCGTCGTCACCTGGCGCTGCGCGAGCACGCGGCCGCACTGGAGTTCCAGCTGGGCGAGCCCGGCGCCGGCAGCACCCTGCCGGCCGGCGACCAGGTGCGCGAGTTCTTCAACCGCATGCACAACCACATTCCCGAACTGGACGAACTGGCCGAACGCCTGTTCGCCGAGTGGGGGCTGTCGCCCGGGCATGTGGCACCGCGGCTGCGCCAGCTGCTGGCCGACCGCCATGGCGTGCTGGTGGAAGTGGCCGCACTGCAGGCCGGGCGCGAAAAGCGGCACTACGATGCCGGTGCGCGGCGGCTGTGGCTGCCCGATTACCTGGAGCCCGGACAGCAGGCGTTCCAGATGGCGGCCGAGCTGGCCCTGCACGGCTACCTGCCGCAGATCGATGCGGTGGTGGCGCGCGCCGGGTTCACCGATGAGGCACGCATCGCGCAGGCGCGGATCGGTCTCTCCAACTATTTCGCCGGTGCGCTGGTGATGCCGTACATGCGCTTCCTGCGTGCAGCCGAAACCAGCAGCTACGACATCGAACTGCTGGCGCACCAGTTCGGCGTCGGCTTCGAAGCGGTCTGCCACCGGCTGAGCACGCTGGCACGGCGCAGCGCGCCCGGCCTGCCGTTCTTCTTCATCCGCGTGGATCGGGCGGGCAACGTCTCAAAGCGCCATTCGGCCACCGATTTCCACTTCTCGCAGGTGGGTGGATCGTGCCCGCTGTGGATCGTCTACGAGGCGTTCAACCAACCCGGGCGCATCCTCACCCAGACCGCGCGCATGCCCGATGGCCGCCGTCATTTCTGGCTGGCGCGGCAGGTCAGCAGTGGCCCGGTCGGCCATGGCCAACCGCGCAAGACCTTCGCGGTGGCGCTGGGCTGCGACCTGCAGCATGCCGAACGCCTGGTGTATTCACTGGGGCTGGATGTGCAGAGCCCGGGCAATTCGGTATCGATCGGCCCGGGGTGCCGGGTATGCCCGCGCGAGGACTGCATGCAGCGCGCGTTCGCGCAGTTGCCGGGGCGGTAGGGGGTTCTGCAGGGCTGCGCCCTGCACCCGTGGTAGCGCCGGCCGCTGGCCGGCAAGAGCAGCAACCACTGCGGGGTCAGATCCGTTTTCCTGCGGAAACGGATCTGACCCCGATTCGACCGCAGGATCGGGTCAGTAGATCGGGGTCACCTTCATCTGCGGCAGCGGACGCGGTGCGCCGTCGGTGAGGTCGGGGCCGAGGTCCTCCCAGGTGCGGCCCTGCTCGACCATCAAGCCCCACAACTGCTGCGAGGCCAGCCGTTTGTCTTCCGAGCCCAGCTTGTACGACGGTGGCGTCGGCTGACCGCTGGCGACCATCGCGTACGCCGCGCGGTAGGCCAGCACCTGCTGCGCCGGATCATCGGTGCGCGCCACTTCCAGCGTGTAGCGCTGGTAGGCCGAGGCCAGGTTGCGCCAGCGGATCCAGTAGTGGTTCTCGAACGAGAACGAACAGAAGCGCGCACCGGCCAGGCTGCCCTTGTCGGCGATGCGGGAGAGTACCTCCTGCGGCATGTCCAGGTTCATGCCGCCTTCGTCGCCCTGCAGGCTGACGTGCACGATGCGGTCGCGGTAGCCCGGTGCGCGCGCCTGCAGCAGGTCGCGCCAGTTCTGCATGGTCGCCACCACCGCGAACAGGAAACGACCCAGCTCGGCTGCGGCCAGTGGCGTGGCGATGGACTGGTAATGCCGTTGCCAGCCGTGGCGGTTTTCGGTGGGCAGGAACACCGCATGTTCCAGCGCCTGGCGGCCACCGCTGCCCTGGCTCACCGCTTCGGCGTGCTGTGGATAGACCAGGTTGATGGCGAAGGTCGGCCAGCGCGGCAGCGCGGCGTCGAACAGATGGATCGGGAAGTTGCTGCTGATGCCGCCATCGGAGAACCAGCAGATGCGGAAGGCGGTGATCACCGGGCCGCAGGTCTGCCCGGCACTGGTCAGCCCTTCCATGCTGTCGGCAACGTTGTGCTCCTGGTCGGCTGCGGGGGCGGTCGGTTCGCAGCGTCGTTCGCGGCGTGAGGGTTCATGCAGCGGCACCGCGCTGATCAGCAGCGGGAAGCTCAGGCTCATGCGCGTGGCCACCAGCACCGGCAGCTTCGGGCCCTGTGGCAGGTGGTAGTACTGCCGCCCGTCCACCTCCAGCGGCGGGCCGGCCTGGCTCACCAGCCACTGCACCACGCCGGCGGGGAACAGCTGCTCGAACTCCTCGCGCAGGAACCAGAACTGCGCACCGCCCAGCGGCAGCGTGCGCGGCTCATTGTGCGAGATGCAGGTGGTGATCATCTGCAGGCTGATCGCATGCGGGCTGTCCGGCTCACCGGCGTAGCGCGGCGCATCGTGCAGGTCGGCGAAGGTCAACGGTGCATCCAGCGGCTTGCCCGACAGCTGCTGCAGGCATTCATGCAACCACTCGGTCAGCGCCGGCCTGCGTGGATCGCGGCTGAGGCCGCTGCACAGGCCCAGCAGGTTGCGACGCGCCACCCGCGCGACCCGCAGCGCGGCACCAGCCACACCCGCACCGTAGGCGCACAGCAGTGATGGCAGCAGCGTGGCGGCCACGCCGCTCCAGCCACCGCCCCACCAGCCCAGGCCGAGCAGCAGCGCCAGCGACACCAGCACTTCCAGCGGCGCGATCTCGAATACCGCAACGGCCAGGCACAGCAGTTTGTGCGGCAGGCGGGCATTGCCGGTCAGCACCACCAGCAGCCGATAGGCCGCGCGCGCGCCGCGCGCCGGCTGGAACAGGCTGTAGATGAAGCCGCGCCGGGACAGCTGTGCCGACACCGCCGACAGCCCGCCATAGCCTGCATCGCCGGGCAGCTGCTCGCCGGCCTGCTGGCGGCGATCGCCACAGGCCGCTGCAGCCGCCACCGCTGCCGCAATGGCGCCGGCTGAAGTGCCGCCGATGCTCTTGAAGCGATACTCGCGGGCCAGCGCCAGTACCGCATTGGGGTACACGATGCCGCTGGTGATGCCGCCTTTCATGACCAGATCGCAGTACTTGTCCGCCACTGTCTTGCCCCCGAGCATGCCGTCCGCCGCGTGGGTTGCAGTATGGCGCAGGGGCTTCTCAGGGCCTGAGAACAACGGCGCAGTCCGCGCACGCAATGCGCCGTTCAGCAGAAAGCACGGCTGCAGGCTTGACCCGCCCCGCCATCGGCGTAGCATCTGCAGCAAGCCAAGGGACAGACCCGCGGCTGCCACAACGACATGAGGGATTCTCATGGAATTCGACTATCTCGTCTTCATCGGGCGATTCGAGCCCTTCCACAACGGCCACGCCGCCGTTGCCCGCCTGGCCCTGAGCCGGGCCCGCAAGCTGATCTTCCTGGTCGGCTCTGCCGATACCCCCCGCAGCCTGCGCAATCCCTGGACCGTGGCCGAACGCGCCGTGATGATCCAGGCGGCCCTCGACGGCCACACCGACCGTCTGCTGATCCGCCCGCTGCGTGACCACCTGTACAACGAAGCACAGTGGATCGCCAACGTGCAGCGCCAGGTGGCTGACGCCCTGCGCAACGACGGTGCCGCCGCCGATGCCAGGGTAGGCCTGATCGGCATGGACAAGGATGCGTCCAGCTACTACCTGCGCGAGTTCCCGCAGTGGCCGCTGGTGGACGTGCAGCACACCGCCACCCTGTCGGCCACCGAGCTGCGGCGCTACCTGTTCGAGGCCGGCGACGTCGACTTCCACGGCGCGCTGCTGATGCTGCGTGGCAATGTGCCGGCGCCGGTGTACGACATGCTCGAAGCGTTCCGCAAGAGTGCGCCTGCGTATGGCCAGCTGGTGGCCGAGTACCGCTTCATCGAACAGTACAAGGCCGCCTGGAAGGATGCGCCCTACGCGCCCACCTTCGTCACCACCGATGCGGTGGTGGTGCATTCGGGCCACGTGCTGCTGGTGCGTCGCCGCTCGGAACCCGGCAAGGGGCTGTGGGCATTGCCCGGCGGCTTCGTCGGCCAGGAACAGAGCCTGCTCGACAGCTGCCTGCGCGAACTGCGCGAGGAAACCCGCCTGAAGATTCCGTTGCCGGTGTTGAAGGGGTCGCTGAAGGGCCAGCAGGTGTTCGACCACCCGGACCGCAGCCAGCGTGGCCGCACCATCACCCACGGTTTCCACTTCGAGTTTCCGGCCGGCGAGCTGCCGCCGGTGCGCGGTGGCGACGATGCCGACAAGGCACGCTGGATACCGGTGAGTGAAGCACTGGACATGGGCCCTCAGCTGTTCGAAGACCACCTGCACATCCTGGAGTACTTCCTCGGCCGCGGCTGACCGGCCCGGCTTTCCCACTGGCGGATAGACCGCCGGTGCCACCCGACGCGAAGGAGCTTCCGTCATGCACTACCTCGATAATCTTCTCCTCAACACCGACAGCTACAAGGCCAGCCATTGGCTGCAGTACCCGCCGGGTACCGATGCCACGTTCTTCTACGTCGAATCACGTGGCGGCCTGCACGATCGCACGGTGTTCTTCGGCCTGCAGGCGATCCTCAAGGACGCGCTGGCACGACCGGTCACCCACGCCGACATCGACGACGCTGCGGCGGTATTCGCCGCGCATGGCGAACCGTTCAACGAGGCCGGCTGGCGCGATATCGTCGACCGGCTTGGCGGCCACCTGCCGGTGCGCATCCGCGCCGTTCCCGAGGGCAGCGTGGTGCCCACCCACCAGGCACTGATGACCATCGAGTCGACCGATCCGGCCGCGTTCTGGGTGCCGTCGTACCTGGAAACGCTGCTGCTGCGCGTGTGGTATCCGGTCACCGTGGCCACCATCAGCTGGCACGCACGGCAGACCATCGCCGCGTTCCTGCAGCAGACCAGCGACGACCCGCAGGGGCAGCTACCGTTCAAGCTGCACGACTTCGGCGCGCGCGGTGTATCGAGCCTGGAATCGGCCGCGCTGGGCGGTGCCGCACACCTGGTCAACTTCCTCGGCACCGATACCGTATCGGCGCTGTGCCTGGCGCGCGCGCACTATCAAGCGCCGATGGCCGGCTATTCGATTCCCGCCGCCGAGCACAGCACCATCACCAGCTGGGGCCGCGAGCGCGAGGTGGACGCCTACCGCAACATGCTGCGCCAGTTCGGCACGCCCGGTGCGATCGTGGCGGTGGTATCGGACAGCTATGACATCTACCGCGCCATCAGCGAGCACTGGGGTACCACCCTGCGCGATGAAGTGATCGCCTCGGGCGCCACCCTGGTCATCCGCCCGGACTCGGGGGACCCGGTGGAGGTGGTGGCCGAAAGCCTGCGCCGGCTGGATGAAGCGTTCGGCCACAGCCTCAACGGCAAGGGCTACCGCGTGCTCAACCACGTGCGGGTGATCCAGGGCGATGGCATCAACCCGGATACCATCCGCACCATCCTGCAACGCATCACCGACGACGGCTATGCCGCCGACAACGTAGCCTTCGGCATGGGCGGTGCGCTGCTGCAGCGGCTGGACCGCGACACGCAGAAGTTCGCACTGAAGTGCTCGGCGGCGAGGGTCGAGGGTGAGTGGATCGACGTCTACAAGGATCCGGTCACCGACGCCGGCAAGGCCAGCAAGCGTGGCCGCATGCGCCTGCTGCGCCGCCTGGACGATGGCAGCCTGCACACGGTGCCGCTGCCGGCCAACGGCGACGACACCCTGCCGGACGGCTTCGAGGACGCAATGGTGACCGTGTGGGAGAACGGCCGCCTGCTGCACGACCAGCGGCTGGACGACATCCGCACGCGGGCGGCCGTGGGGCATTGAAGGTGCATCCCGACCGGGGTCAGAGCCCGCTGCGTGGCAGCGGGATCCGACCCCTTCCTTCCGCTGGGGTCGGATCCCGTTGCAGCGTAGCGGGTTCTGACCCCTGCGCTCTTGACCGGCGCCACCAACAGGTCCACCTTGCACACGCCGAAGGTATCCCTCCCATCGCTGCGGCGCGGGGAGGGATTTAAACGGGAATCCGGTGAAGGCGCCTCGCGCGTCCATTCCGGAGCTGCCCCGCAGCGGTGAATGGAAACGAATCCTGCCAACAGCACTGGGCTCGCGCCTGGGAAGCGGCGGGTAGTAGGTGGGCTGCGGCCCGTGTCCATCAGCCCGAATACCGGCCCCGGCCGGGGGACACGACCGTCCCCTGACTCGACCTGGAATCTCCGCGGGGAGGTTGCCGGGGCCGTCGTCGTCCTGCGCGTGCAGGCTGTGTGGCCGCGCGCGTCCTGTTCACGGTATCCGGCCAGACCCGTTCACCCACGCGCTGATGCATGGGCCACCGCCGTTGCCGGCGGTCCATGCGGTACCTGACGATGACCGAGCTCCAACGCCCCACCCTGACCCTGCCCGCCGACGGCAAGCGCCTGCTGCTGCATTCGTGCTGCGCGCCCTGTTCCGGCGAAGTGATGGAGGCGATCACCGCCTCCGGGATCGACTACGCGATCTTCTTCTACAACCCCAACATCCACCCGGTGAAGGAGTACGAGCTGCGCAAGCAGGAGAACATCCGCTTCGCCGAGCAGCACGGCATTCCCTTCATCGACTGCGACTACGACACCGACAACTGGTTCAGCCGTGCGCGGGGCATGGAAAACGAACCCGAACGCGGCATCCGCTGCACGATGTGCTTCGACATGCGCTTCGAGCGCACTGCGCTGTACGCGCACGAGCACGGTTACGACACCATCAGTTCGTCGCTGGGCATCTCGCGCTGGAAGAACATGGCGCAGATCAACGACTGCGGGATCCGTGCGGCGTCGCGCTATGAAGGCCTGCAGTACTGGGACTACAACTGGCGCAAGGGCGGCGGCGCCAGCCGCATGATCGAGATCAGCAAGCGCGAGCAGTTCTACCAGCAGGAATACTGCGGCTGCGTGTACTCGCTTCGCGATGCGAACCGCCATCGCCGCGAGAATGGCCGCGAGCGGATCAGGATCGGCCTGTTGTACTACGGGCAGGACGCTGGGACGCCGCAGGGCGATTGACGTGCAGGCATGGGGCGGCCACGCTGGTCGCCCCTTCTGTTGTAGCGGACCTGCCATGACCGCCCTGCCCGCCGATGTCGCCCTGCTGGTGATCGATCTGCAGCCGGACTTCATGCCCGGTGGCGCCTTGGCCTGCGACCAGGGCGATGCGCTGGTGGCACCGATCGCCGATCTGTTGGCGCAGCGCCGCTACCGCACCGTGGTGGCGACCCAGGACTGGCACCCGGCCGACCATGCCTCGTTCGCCAGCCAGCACCCCGGCCAACGCCCGTTCGAGACCATCCTGCTGCACGCGCAGCCGCAGACCCTGTGGCCGGACCACTGCGTGCAGGGCAGCGCCGGTGCCGCGCTGCTCCCGGGCGTGGACTGGACCGTGGCCGACCTGATCCTGCGCAAGGGCACGCGCCAACAGGTGGATTCGTACAGCGCCTTCCGCGAGAACCATGGCCCAGATGGCGAGCGCCCGGCCACCGGCCTGGCCGGCTGGCTGCACGAGCGCCGCATCCGCGAAGTGCACGTGTGCGGCCTGGCCCGCGACTACTGCGTGCTGTGGAGCGCGCAGGATGCGGTGAAGTCCGGCTTCCGGGTGAAGTTCCTGTGGGACCTGACCCGGCCGGTGACCGAAGCCAACGACGCGATGGTGCGCGATGCGCTGGGCAAGGCGGGAATCGCGACCGCCTGACCCACGACGGTAGTGCCGGGCGCTTTCCTCATCGCCGAACTGCTGGGCGTCGAGGATGTTGCAGCCGTGGTCGAACAGCAGGCCGGACACGCGATAGACGATGCCGGTACGGTCGGGGCAGGACAGGGTGAGGA
>NZ_JBMRGJ010000013.1:0-107359 GCF_049384325.1 Stenotrophomonas sp. CASM114
CTGGCCGGCAACGGCAGGATGGCCGAGGTTGCCGGCCAGCGGCCGGCACTACCTGCATGCGCTCAGCGCGGATCGCGCGAGGCGCGGCGGCCGAACCACCAACCGGCCAGCAGTTGCAGCGGCAGCGATGTCAGCAGCGAAATGACGAACCAGAACGGGAAATCCGCACCGGCCGTCCACATCGCGTAGCCACAGCCCAGCGCGATCAGCGACCAGATCGAGAAGCCATGCGAACGCGGCCAGCAGGGGGCGTAATAGGTGGCAAAGGAAACGCCCGCGATGCCACCAAGAACGCTGAAGGTGAGGTCCCAGCCCAGCTGCACGCTGTTGTTGTCCGGCGACAGGCCCAGCAACGGGGGCAGCCAGCTGGCGACGCTGCTGACCAGCGCAAGCGACAGGACGCCGCCGATCAGGGCGACGATGGACAGGAACAGGGTCTTGAGCAGGCCGGGCATGCGCGCATTGTACGGCGGCCACAGAGTGCCCGCGTTGCCGGCCAGCGGCCGGCACTACCGAACCGCCTGGGGTTTGCCGGCCAGCGGCCGGCACTACCGATGAATCGGCATGGCCGCCGTGTCCGTGGGAGAGGGGGACGGAGCGACGGCGGCCATGCACGGGCGGTCAGGCAGCGAAGTCGAGTACCACGCGGCCCTCAATGGTGCCCGCGTGCATGCGCGCGAACACGTCGTTGATGTTCTCCAGGCGGTCGGTGCTGACCGTGGCCGCGACCTTGCCTTCGGCGGCGAACTGCAGCGACTCCTGCAGGTCCAGCCGGGTGCCGACGATCGAGCCGCGCACGGTGATGCCGTTGAGCACCATGCCGAAGATGTCCAGCGGGAAATTGCCGGGCGGCAGGCCGTTGAGCGAGACGGTGCCGCCACGGCGGACCATGCCCAGCGCCTGCTCGAACGCCTTCGGTGAGACCGCCGTGACCAGGGCGCCGTGCGCGCCGCCGATCTCCTTCCTGAGGAAGGCGGCCGGATCGGTGGTACGCGCGTTCACGGTGATCTGCGCGCCGAGCTGCCGGGCCAATGCCAGCTTGTTGTCGTCCACGTCCACCGCAGCCACGTTCAGGCCCATCGCACGGGCGTACTGCACCGCCATGTGGCCCAGGCCACCGATGCCGGAAATCGCCACCCAGTCGCCGGGCTTGGTGTCGGTGACCTTCAGGCCCTTGTAGACGGTCACGCCGGCGCACAGCACCGGTGCGATCTCGACGAAGCCCACATCCTTCGGAAGCAGGCCGACATAGTTGGCATCGGCCAGTGCGTACTCGGCGAAGCCGCCGTTGACCGAGTAACCGGTATTGCGCTGTGTCTCGCACAGCGTTTCCCAGCCACCCAGGCAGTGTTCGCAATGGCCACACGCCGAGTACAACCAGGGGATGCCGACCCTGTCGCCTTCCTTGACGTGCCCTACCCCGCCTCCCACGGCCACGACGTGCCCCACGCCCTCGTGGCCGGGGATGAACGGCGGGTTCGGTTTCACCGGCCAGTCGCCCTCGGCGGCGTGCAGGTCGGTGTGGCAGACGCCACAGGCCTCGATCCTGACCAGTACCTCGCCCGCCCCCGGGCGTGGTACCGAGACTTCCTCGATCACCAGTGGCTTGCCGAACTCACGCACGACAGCGGCCTTCATGGTCGAATTCATGTTCGGATCTCCGTAGTGCGCTTGCCCACAGAATGACGCCGGCACGAGGCCGGCGCTTTGATCACGATCAAACCTTTGAAGATTCGCGGAGCAGGTTCAGCTGGCCAGCACGGACGCCTCGCGGGCCAGGCGTTCGATCGCCTCCCAGTCGCGGGTCTGCAGCAGTGCCGGGGTGGTCAGCCACGAACCGCCCACGCACAGCACGTTGGGCAGGTGCAGGAACTGCGGTGCGGTCTGCGCACTGATGCCGCCGGTCGGGCAGAAGCGCACATCGGCGAGCGGACCGTGCCAGGCGGCCAGTAGCGCGGCGCCGCCGGCCTGTACCGCCGGGAAGAACTTGAAGGTGTCCTGGCCATGCTCCAGGCCCAGGATCAGGTCCGAGGCGGTGGCGGCACCGGGCAGGTACGGCAGGTCGGCATCACGCGCGGCCGCATACAACGCCGGCGTGGCACCGGGGGACACCGCGAAGCGCGCGCCGGCCTGCTTTGCTGCCTGCATCTGCGCGGCGTCGAGTACGGTGCCGGCACCGATCACCGCGTCCGGCACGGCCTCCACCATCGCCTTGATCGCATCCAGCGCCTGCGGCGTGCGCAGCGTCACCTCGATTACCGGCAAGCCGCCGCGGAACAGTGCCTGGGCGACGTCGACCGCTTCATTCACATCTTCGGGGGTGTACACCGGGATCACCGGTGCCAGCTTCAACAGCGCGCGCAGGCGCGGATCAGCGCTGGACATGGTCTTGCTCCTTGCCCGACGGGGCATCGCGGATCGCCGCCGGGTACGGCAGCGCAGCGGCGCATGATGCCACGTGGCTCACGAAGGTGCTGGCAGCGTCGCCCCGCCCTGCCCCGGTCAGGCCGGGTCGGCCTGCAGTGCCTGGATGCGGCGCTGGTACCAGTCGCCACCGAGCGGGTCGAACACCGCCGAGCGTTCCATCTGCGACTCGTACACGTGCACAGAAATCGCCAATGCGTCGTCGCTGGCGTTGCGCAGGGTGTGGTACTCGTGCGGCGGGATCAGGCTGCCGGCGCTGCCGCAGCCTCCGCGCAGCGTGGCGTGGCGGTGGAAACGCCAGCGCTCGCCGGCGCGCTCCAGCAGCTCGTAACGGGTGATCTCCAGTTCGCCCAACCACACTCCCTCCACACACCACATGGCATCGTGGTCGTGCAGCGGCGTGCCCTGCCCTGGGCCCCAGCTCATGGCGATCACGCTGTAGCCGTGTTCGCGGCTGTGGTACAGCGGACGTCGCGCGTAATGATCACTGACCGGCCGATGCACGCATTCGGGCAATTCGATGCGGCTGTCGGTTATGGCTTCCTGCAGCGCCAGCTGCAGGTCGGCGGTGATGCGCCCGGCATCACCGGCGGTCACCGCCGCGTCGACCGCAGCGATCAACCGGTCGCGGCCACGGAACGGCGGAAACGGAGAGGTCTGCAGGTCCATGCACCTGACTGTAGCGGAGCATGGTTAAGGGAATGTTGGCGTTCGCGCGCGTCGCGTCCGCATTCAGGGTGAACACGCGCAGAAGAACGGTTCAGATGCAGAGACACTAGAGCGATCACAAGGGAACCTCGCGCAGCAAAACGTGTCGAACACGACGCGATTCAGATCCGCTGCGACGTTCCGCAACTTCGCATCCGACGGGTGCAAGGCTAGAATTCTCCGACTTACCTGGTTCTATACATGTCAGTGCGAAATATGAGCGATGCCGCGTTGCCGGCATCGAAAGGCAAGGCTGCCACGATCAACGACATCGCACGACTGTCGGGAGTTTCCAAGAAAACGGTTTCAAGAATCATCAACAACTCGCCGCTGGTGCGCAAAGACACCCGCGACAAGGTCGAGGCGTTGATGCGCGAGGTCGGTTATGTGCCCGACCCGCTGGCGCGCGGACTCGCGTTCCGCCGCTCCTTCCTGATCGGGCTGGTGTACGACGACCCCGGCGCCCAATGCATTGTCGACCTGCAGCACGGCGCGCTGGAAGCGCTGCGCGGCACCGGCTATGAGCTGGTGGTGCACCCGTGCAACAGCCAGGATCCGGACTGTGCGGACGGCGTGCGCCGCTTCGTGCAGCAGCAGAAGCTGCATGGGGTGATCCTCGGCCCGCGTGCATCCGAATCGGTTGCACTCGCGCAGATGCTGGACGACATCGACTGCCGCTACGTGCGGATCAACGCGCATGCGTCGGAAGAAGACGTGCAGGCGGTGGTCACCCACGATCGCGATGGCGCGGCAGCAGCAGCGGGCTACCTGCTCTCGCTCGGCCACCGCGACATCGCGGTGATTGCCGGTCCCGGTGACCGGCGCGCTGCCCGCGAGCGGACCCACGGCTTCCTTGAACGGCTGGCGCAGGTCGGCCTGACCCTGCCGGGCGAGCGCGTGCTGGAAGCGGGCGACACCTTCGAGTCCGGCGTGCATGCCGCCGAACGCCTGCTGATGGGCGGACAACGCCCCAGTGCGATCTTCACCGGCAACGACGAAATGGCCGCGGGCGTCTACCAGGTGGCATTGCGTGCGGGCATCGCGGTGCCGCAGCAGTTGTCGATCGTCAGTTACGACGACAGCCCGCTGGCGTCGCGGCTGTGGCCGCCGCTGACGTCGGTACGCCGCCACGTCTCCGACATCGGCCGCATGGCTGCCGCGATGCTGGTGCAGACCGACGTACCGGAGGCGCCGGCTGCGGCCAGCGTGCATCCGCAGCTGATGGTGCGCGGTTCCTGCCGGGCCGTGGACGGCTGAGTGTCCTGCCCTCGCCTGCGCCGTCGCGACAGAACGGTGCAGGCAACAACGAAAACGGCGCACCAGGGTGCGCCGTTTCCACTGCGAAGCGGTGTGCGTTACGCGCTTACACGTCGCCGCCGTCGGCCCAGCCTTCACCCGTGCCCTTCTGGAACACGCGGTCATCGCCCTGCACCTCGCCGGCCGGCAGATGCGCCTGGTCGGCCAGTGCCGCGTAGATCGGGGTGAAGTCCGGCGACGTCGCCTGCATCAGCTGTTCGAAGCTGTCGATGACGAAGTAGGTCTTCTGGAAGGTGTCGATGCGGTACTTGGTGCGCATGATCCGCTGCAGGTCGAAACCGATGCGGTTGGGCGCGGGCGATTCCAGCGAGTACAGCGACTCGCCCTTCGACGACACGATGCCGGCGCCGTAGATGCGCAGGCCGTCGGGCGTATCGATCAGGCCGAACTCCACCGTGTACCAGTACAGGCGGGTCAGGTTCTGCAGTGCATCCGGGCCGATCGCGTGGGCCTTGACGCCGCCACGGCCGTACGCCTCCATGTAGTCGGCGAACACCGGGTTCATCAGCAGCGGCACGTGGCCAAACAGGTCGTGGAACAGGTCCGGTTCGGCGATGTAGTCGATCTGGTCCGGGCGACGGATCCACCAGGTCACCGGGAAACGGCGGTTGGCCAGGTGGTCGAAGAAATCCAGTTCCGGCAGCAGGCCTTCAACGCCGACCAGGGTCCAGCCGGTGGCGGCGCCCAGTACTTCGTTGAGCTGGTCGAAGCGCGGAATCATGTGTGCGCTCATGCCCATCTCGTCCTGCGCGTCCAGGAACTCCTGGCAGGCGCGGCCGACCAGCAGTTCGCGCTGGCGCTGGTACAGCGTGCTCCAGGTGGCGTGGTCATCGGCGCTGTAGGTGTCCCACGGCTGCTCGACGAGCGCGGTGGTATACACCGGCACGTAGCCCTTGTCGGTCTGCTGGTGTTCGACGCGGCGGGGCTGGGCGAGGTCCATGGGGCACTCCTTGACGGGATACCCACGATGCTAGGGCAGGGCGCGCGCAACAGGGTTGCAAAAGTTGCGTCGATTGGCCTTGTTGGCGCAATATCCTTGCGTACTCACCATGTTGCGGGGCAACAATGGCCGGAGAAGTCCAGTTCGATCGCACGGATATACGTCTACTGGCTGAAATCCAGCGGGATGGGCGCGCCACCAACGCCGAGCTGGCGACACGGGTGAACCTCTCGCCCTCGGCCTGCCTGCGCCGCCTGCAGCGGCTGGAAAGCGAGGGCGTGATCGTCGGCTATGGCGCGCGGCTGGAACCGCGCCAGCTGCGCCTGGGCCTGCAGGCCTTCGTGCGCGTGCAACTGGAAAAGCATGACCAGGCCGCCATCGGCCACTTCGTGGACAGCGTGCAGGGCTGGGATGAAGTGGTGGCCTGCCATGCGCTGACCGGCGACATGGACTACCTGCTGCACGTCTACGTGCGCGACCTGGAGCACTTTTCGCACTTCCTGCTGGACCGGCTGCTCAACGCCGGCGGCGTGGCCGATGCCAATTCCAGCTTCGTGCTGCGCACGGTGAAGGGTTTCCAGGCGTTGCCGTTGTCGCAGCTGGAGCCCTGAGCAGCCACCAGGCGTGCCCGGTGGCCTGGCATCAATGGATCAGCACTTGTCCTTGCGACCCATCAGCTTGCCCAGGCGCGAGGCTTCCTCGCACTTTGGTGCGGCCACCGGCGCGGGTGCCGCCGCGGCGGCGCGCGCGCGCTGCAACTGCTGGATCTTCGCGCGGATCTGCGGCATGGCCGCCATTGCGGCCTTCTCGCCTTCCAGGATCGCGGTGCCGCGCTGGCTGAAATCGGCGGCGCCGATGTCCAGTACCTTCGGACGGATGACGATGTCGGCGCGCGCCAGCTCCTGCTCGCCCAGGCGCTGGCCCATGATCGAGATGGACTGGTTGACGATGCCCAGCATGTCCGTCGGTGCCTTGCCGCTGGCCTTGCTGGAGATGTCCACGGCGATCACGAAGTCGGCGCCGAGCTGGCGCGCGGCGTCCACCGGCACCGGGCTGACCACGCCGCCGTCGATATAGTTGCGGCCGCCGATCTTCACCGGCTCGAACACACCGGGGATGCTGCTCGACGCGCGCACCGCCTGGCCGACGTTGCCGCGCACGAAGATCGCGCGCTCGCCCGTTTCCAGCTGGGTGGCAACGGCGGCGAACGGTTTCTTCAGGCGCTCGGCGGGACGGTTGGCGACCTGCTCGTTGACGTAGTCCTGCAGCTTCTGGCCCTGCACCAGGCCACCGGAGAACAGGCGTACGTCGCGGATGCTGGCTTCGTCCAGCGCGACTGCCTTGCTCTGCATCTGGAAGGCGTCCATGCCGCTGGCGTACAGCGCACCGACCACGCTGCCGGCGCTGGTGCCGGAGACCACGGCCGGCTCGAAGCCGTTGGCTTCCAGCATCTTGATCACGCCGATGTGCGCGAAGCCCTTGGCCGCGCCGCCACCGAGGGCGATGCCGATCCTGATCGGCTTGGCCTGCGGCACCACGGTCGGTGCCGGCGGCGGCGTGGGGCGGACCGGGTCGCCACCGCAGCCGGCCAGCAGGCCGATCAGGGCGACGGACAGCAGCATGCGGGGGCGGAACAGGCTCATCGGCAGTGCGCTCGCGGCGCTGGATTCAGGAAAGGGCGCCAGCATACCGAAGCCGTGGCGGGGCGGGCAGGGTGGGGGGAACTCCCTATTCAGCAAAAAAAACGTGAATCGCTTCTGGTGGGTGCGGACCTTGGTCCGCACAAATGCCTGGTCGCGCGCTGAAGGAATGTGCCAACCAAGGTTGGCACCTACCAAATGAGTGGGTCAGAACCGGTTGTCACCATCCAGCATCCGGCCCAGGCCGCCCAGCACCGAGCCTTCGCCGCGGCTCTGGCCGCCGCCCTGCGGTGCGGCCATCCACATGCGGCCGGCCAGGCGCGAGAACGGCAGCGACTGAAGCCAGACCTTGCCGGGGCCGGTCAGCGTGGCCAGGAACACGCCTTCGCCGCCGAACAGCATGCTCTTGATGCCGGCCACCCGGCGCACGTCCATGTCCACGCTGGAGTGGTAGGCCACCACGCAGCCGGTATCCACGTCCAGGCGCTCGCCGGCGGCCAGCTCGCGCTCGATCACGCAGCCACCGGCGTGGATGAACACCCAGCCGTCGCCTTCCAGCTTCTGCATGATGAAGCCCTCGCCGCCGAACAGGCCGGTCATGATCCTGCGCTGGAACTGCACGCCGATCTGCACGCCGCGCGCGCCGGCCAGGAAGCTGTCCTTCTGGCAGATCAGGCGGCCGCCGTGCTGGTCCAGTTTCATCGCCAGCACCGTGCCGGGGTAGGGCGCGGCGAAGGCGACCTTGCCCTTGCCATGCCCGCTCTGGGTGTAGACGGTGGCGAACAGGCTCTCGCCGGTCAGCACACGGCGGCCGGCGGCCATCACCTTGCCCATGAAGCCGCCCTGGTCACCGTTGGCAGCGCCAAACACCGTGTCCATCTGCACCGTGGCGTCCTTGAACATCAAGGCGCCGGCCTCGGCAATGGCGCTCTCGCCGGGGTCGAGCTCGATCTCCACGAACTGCATTTCATGGCCGACGATGCGGAACTCGATGTCGTCGGCGCGGCCGCTGGCGCCGGCGGGGACCGGGACCGGCGGCGGTGTGTTGGGCATGCCCGGGGCTGGAGCCTGCAGCTCGGCCACCTCGGCGATCGGCGTCCACCCGCTCATGCCCTGGCACCATGCCAGGGCGCGTGGATTGGCCTGCGCGTAGCGGCGTGCGGCCCCGTCATCAAGCGGGCCGATGCGCTCGGCCTGGGCGGAGGCATGGAAGTACCACTGGGTCATGGCGGCGGGTCCGTCGCGTGGAAACCCCGAGTCTAGCGAGCGCCCGGGGGTGCCGGCGACGGGGCCATGAACGGCGGGCATTTGCGGCGTAGGTGCTGTATTGCAACAATTATCTGGTAGCGCCGTTTTACCACCCCTCCAAACACAGCCTACCGCCATGTCCCCGACCCGCACTTCCCGTGGCCGATTTCCGGTCGCGCGCCCCCTCGTTGCCGCTCTTTCCGCCCTGCTGCCGCTGGTAGCAGCCGCCCAGGAAACCCCCGCTGCCAAGGATCCGGTTGCCCTCGACGCCCTGCAGGTGACCGCGCAGCGCCGTGTCGAGAACGCCAAGGACGTGCCGGTCGCGCTCTCCGCGATCCAGGGCGAGAAGCTGGATGTGCTCGGTTCGGCCGGCGATGACATCCGTTTCCTGGCCGCACGCGTGCCCAGCCTCAACATCGAGTCGTCCTACGGCCGTGCCTTCCCGCGCTTCTACATCCGCGGCCTGGGCAACACCGACTTCGACCTCAATGCGTCGCAGCCGGTTTCGCTGGTGTACGACGACGTGGTGCAGGAAAGCCCGCTGCTGAAGGGCTTCCCGCTGTTCGACCTGGCCAACGTGGAAGTGCTGCGTGGTCCGCAGGGCACGCTGTTCGGCCGCAACACCCCGGCCGGCGTGGTCAAGTTCGATTCGGCGCGTCCGTCGCAGGATGCCGATGGCTACATCCGCGTCGGCTACGGCAGCTACAACAGCTGGAACGTACAGGGCGCCTACGGCGGCCCGCTGACCGATCGCTGGTCGGCACGCGTCTCGGCGATCTACCAGCGCCGCGATGACTGGGTCGACAACACCCGCGTCGGCGCTCCCAACAGTGGCTTCGAAGGCTATGACGAAGCCGCCGGCCGCGTGCAGTTCCTGTACGAAGGCGATGACTTCGAAGCGCTGTTCAACCTGCACAAGCGCAAGCTCAATGGCACCGCCCGCCTGTTCCGCGCCAACATCATCGAGAAGGGTGGCAACTCGCTGGTCGAGAACTTCGACCGCGACAAGGTGGCCAACGACGGCGTCAACTTCTCCGACCTGAAGACCTGGGGTGGCAGCGCGCGCCTGCAGTGGAACCTCGGCTCGGTGACGCTGCACTCGATCACCGGCTACGAAACCGCCGAATCGCTCAACCGCGGTGACATCGACGGTGGCTACGGCGCGGCGTTCCTTGGCGCCGGCAACTACGGCCCCGGCCTGATTCCGTTCTCGTCGGAGTCGGCTGACGGCCTGCCGCATCACCGCCAGTGGACGCAGGAAGTCCGCATCGAGTCCAACGAGTGGGGCCGCTTCGACTGGCAGGCCGGCGTCTTCTACTTCGATGAAGACGTGACCATCAACAACTTCAACTACGACTCGCTGGCCCCGGCCAATCCGCAGACCGGCCACGTGGTGCAGAACCAGCGCAACAAGGCCTGGGCGGTGTTCGCCTCGGGTGACTTCGATGTCACCGACCGCTTCAAGCTGCGTGCCGGCGTGCGCTACACCCAGGACAAGAAGGACTTCAGCGCCAGCGTGCTGCAGGCCGTTCCGTTCGGCACCCCGGTCAGTGGCCCGTACCTGGCCAACACCGACGTCAACGACGTCAGCTGGGACCTCAGCGGCGTCTACAAGCTGACCGACGACATCAACGCCTATGCCCGTGTGGCCAAGGGCTTCCGCGCGCCGTCGATCCAGGGCCGCCTGGCCTTCGCGCCGGGCCTGTCGCAGGCCGATTCGGAGAAGGTGATCTCGTACGAGGCCGGCATCAAGGCCGACCTGTTCGAGCGCCGCGCGCGCCTGGGCCTGAGCGTGTTCCGCTACAACGTCGATGGCCAGCAGCTGATCGCGGTGGGCGGCAGCAACAACACCGCCACCCTGCTCAACGCCGACAAGACCATCGGCCAGGGCGTCGAGCTGGACCTGGAGGCCTACCTGGCCGACAACGTCCTGCTGACCTTCGGCAGCAGCTACAACGACACCGAGATCAAGGACAAGAACCTGGCGGTGGCGATCTGCGGCGGTGGCTGCACCATCACCGACCCGACCACGGTGATCAACGGCCAGACCTATGCGCTGGTGAACGGCAACCCGCTGCCGCAGGCGCCGAAGTGGATCCACAACGCGACCCTGCGCGTGGGCTTCCCGCTCAGCGATGGCAGCGAGCTGTACGCCTACACCGACTGGGCCTACCGCAGTGCGGTGAACTTCTTCATCTACGAGTCGCCGGAATTCCGCGGCCGTAGTTCGCTGGAAGGCGGCCTGCGCCTGGGCTACAACTGGGATTACGGCCAGTACGACGTGGCGGTGTTCGGTCGCAACCTGACCAACCAGACCCGCGTGGTCGGCGCGATCGACTTCAACAACCTGACCGGCTTCCTCAACGAGCCGCGTACCTGGGGCGTGGAGTTCACCGCGAAGTTCTGATGCGGTGGCTGCGTTGATGCAATGCAGAAGGGCCGGCGCAATGCCGGCCCTTCTGCTGTGCGGGGTCAGAGCCCTTCCCTGCGGAAAGGGATCCGACCCCGATGGGGTCGGCATTCCGCGCCGGGGTCAGATCCCTTTCCGCAGGGAAGGGCTCTGACCCCGAACCATCACTTACAGCGCGCTCTGCGGGCGCACCTTCAGCACCGCATTCTCGGTGGCGCAGTCGCGGCTGGAGTGCCGACCGGCCTTGCGCGCCGCCTCGATCTCCTTGCGTGCGGCCAGCAGGTCCTTGTTGAAGGCAGCGTTGTCATGCAGGCGGGCCACGGCGGCCGCGCCCATGAAGCGGCCTTCGAGGATGTCGCTCTGCCAGTGCACGTTGCACACCAGGCGGCTCTCGCCGTAGTTGCGGCCGCGGGCCTGGATGGCATCGGCGCGGTCCGGCGCGATCTCCGACAGGATCAGGGCCCAGGCCCAGCCGATCGAGGTGTGGCCGGACGGATAGGAACCGTTCTTGCGCAGGCCGTCCTCGTCCTTCGGCGAGCAGGTCGGCTCACCGTTGACCATGAACGGGCGCGGGCGCTGGTAGTGGTTCTTGGCCGCCTTGGTGGCGGCGCTGGCGTCGATCCGGCTGCGCTCCAGCAGTCGGTACAGCGCCGGGGTCTTCACTGCATCGACGTCGATGTCGGCGGCGCAGGAGAAGTGGTTGGCGCCTTCGGGGAAGCCGAGTTCCGCATCGACGCCGGCCTGGGCGAAGCGCGGGCTGCCACGCAGCGCGCGGGCTTCACGGCTGACCTGTTCGTCCAGGGCGAGGGCGGCCGAACCGGCCGCCGGTGGTGCCGGCACCAGGTCCAGGCTGGCCGGAACCGCGCTCGTGTCCAGATAGCCCACCGCCTTGGTGGTGATGTTGGCTTCGACGGCGGTCGGCTTGCTGGCGGTGGCTGCGCAGCCAGCCAGGACCGCGACAACGGTGAGACCGAGCAGTGGGCGGGCGGTGTGGGAAATCAGCGACATGGACGGCTCCAGAGGAAAAACATCGCGTCATGATCGCAGCCCGTATGCGACACCGCAGTGGCCATCGGTCATACGGCCAGACCCGGCATGGTCATCGGGGCAGTATGAAAAACGTCATCGAGTGTCGTCAGTCTCCTGAATCCGGGCGCAGCGCACGGACTTTCACGCGCCTGCGCCGCGAGCATCGACACAACGGTGGTCGAGAGGCCGTCCAGTTCCAGCCGGGTCGGGGGGATCCACTGACAGAGGGAGAGAAGCGATGCGCAGCACCGCAACAGGAAGTACCGTCCTGGCCCTGCTCCTCGGGCTGGCAACCGCCCCGGCGCAGGCCGCCGACGTGGTCGGCGTGGCCTTCGTGCATGGCACCGGCGCGCAGACCAATGCCACCCAGGACTACTGGCAGCCGGCGATCATCGACACCGTGCGCCAGGGTCTGCCGAACAGCAGCAACTACGTCGTCATCAACTGTGACTTCACCCAGTACATGTGGAAACCGGAAGCGGCCGGTTGCCTGGCCAACCAGCTGACCGGCTTCATCGACAGCCGTGGCATCACCCAGCTGGTGGTGATCACCCACTCCAACGGCGGCAATGTGATGCGCTGGATCCTGTCCAACCCGACCTACGACAGCCGCTATCCGAAGATCATCCGCACGGTGCGCAAGGTCAATGCACTGGCTCCGTCCTCGGCGGGCACGCCGCTGGCCGATGCGGTGCTCAACGGCAATACCTTCGAAACGTCGCTGGGCTGGCTGCTGGGCTACAAGAACGACGCGGTACGCCAGCAGCAGGTGGCGAGCATGGCCACCTACAACGCGCAGAACCTGTACGGCACGGCCGGTCGCCCGGCGCTGCCCAAACCGTTCCGTGCGGTGGTCGGCAGCGATGTGGAATCGGCGGTGTGGGACAGCAACAGTTACTGCGGTGGCTACGCCGCCAATGTCGGCCTGGAGTTCACCCAGAACTGGCTGTCGTCCTGCTCCGATGGCTTCCTGGAGTGCAGCAGCCAGAAGGCTGCCGGCACCACCTGGTTCACCGACAAGGCACGCACCCAGGGCGCCGAACCACTCAGCCACAACCAGAGCCGGCGCGAGTGCTTCGGCCTCGGCACCCTGCTGCGCAACGACCTGAACCAGTGAGGGAGATGACCATGACGAACCATTCCACCCTGCTGGCCAGTGCTTTGCTGGCCGTGCTGTCCCTTTCCGCAGCGCAGGCCGCGCAGCCGCTGCAGGCCGCCCGCGCGGGCGATCAGGTGCCTGCCGCACTGGTGGCCGCGCCGCTGCCCGCCGATGAAAGCGAGCACGCGCCGCTGTCCTTTGCCTGGGCGCTGGACCCGGCACAACCGCTGCAGGCGGCCACGCCGTATGCCTCGTTCAGCCGCAGCTACTGGCAGCAGGTCGATGGCACGCAGCTGCAACGCGGCCTGGACCTGCCGCTGACGGCGCCCGATGCGGTGATCCAGCTGAGCCCGGCCGCAGGTGCCCGCGCGCTGCCTGCCAACACCCTGCAGGTGCGCGACCCGGCCGGCCGCAGCAGCGTGGCCCGCAGTGTCGATGCGCGCGCGCTGCAGGATGCCGGCATGCCGGTGAGTGATGGCAGCAGCATGCTGCGCACCGGCGCGACCAGTTCGGCCGGTGCGTACACGCTGCAGAGCACGCAGGCGCAGGGCCGCTATGTGGTGCAGGTGCTTGAGCCGAACAGCCCGCTGCGGCTGGAAGTGCAGGCCAACCAGGCGCAGGTGCTGGCTGGTGGCAACGTGCAGCTGCAGGCACGCCTGCTGGAAGACGGCGCCACCACCGCGCAGCTGGCATCGCGCCGTGGCGGCCTGGGCGGTGAAGCCCTGCTGGTCGCACCGGATGGCCGCAGCTGGCCGCAGCGCCTGCTGCGCACCACCGACGGCAGCCTGCGCGCGCAGGTGCGCATCCCCGCCGATCTCGGCAGCGTGCAGGGGCTGTGGGAACTGCAGGTGTTTGCCCAGGCCGATGGCGTGCCGCGCGACGGCAAGGTGGCTTTCGCGGTGGCACGGCCGACCGCGCGCTTCAGTGGCCAGGCGGCACCGGATCCGTCCAGCCGCCAGGTGGCACTGCCGCTGCAGGTGGCCGCCGCTGGCCGCTACGAAGCACGCGGCACGCTGTACGCCACGGCCCGCGATGGCCAGTTGAAGCCGGTCGCGCAGGCACATGCGGCGGCGTGGTTCGATGGCCCCGGTGCAGGCCAGCTGGTGCTGCCGTTCGACCAGGCCGCATTGCCGGCCGGTTTCGGTGCGCCGTACGAACTGCGCGACCTGCAGCTGCAGGACCAGAGCCGGATGGCACCGATCGAGTCGCGCGCGCTGGCGTTGCGGTTCTGAGCACGGCGGTGGCGGGCCGGGATATCCGGCCCGCTGCATTGCATCCTGTAGAGCCGAGCCGATGCCCGGCTGCTGTTTGTCGTGATCAGGAGCAGCCGAGCATCGGCTCGGCTCTACAGTGGCATGTCGATCACCCCGCGTACGCGGTCAGCCGGCCTTCCTGCTCGCATACGGTGATCGCGCCGCCGAACACCGCCGACAGCGGTTCGTTGCGCAGCAGCTCGGCGCGGGTGCCGTCGGCCAGTACGCGACCATCGCGCAGCAGCACCACGCGCTCGATCTCGGGAATGATCTCTTCGATGTGGTGGGTCACCAGCACCAGGGTGATGCCCTGCTGCGCCAGCACCCGCATGGTCGCCACCAGCTGCTCGCGCGCGACCAGGTCCAGCCCGGTGGAGGGTTCGTCCAGCAGCAGTGCCTGCGGTCGATTGACCAGCGCGCGGGCGATCAGCACGCGGCGGGTCTCGCCGGCCGACAGCTCGGCATAGGCGCGCTCGCGCAGCGTCAGGGCGCCGGTCATCGCCAGCGTTTCACCGACGCGTGCACGCATGTCGGCGGTCACCTCGCGGAAGGCCGGCACCACGTAGCTGGCGAAGAAGCCGGACAGCACCGCCTGTTCCACGGTCAGGCCGGGCATGTCGGCCAGGTTGCTGCTGAGGTCGCCGGTGACGATGCCCAGCTGCGAGCGCAGCCGGTCCACCTGCCAGCGGTTCTGGCCCAGCACCTTCACCGCCACCGTGCCGTCGCCCTGCGCCAGTGGATACAGTTCGCGGGTGATCAGCTTGATGAAGGTGGACTTGCCGCAGCCGTTGGGGCCGAGCAGGGCGGTGTGCTGGCCCTGCGCGATGCGCAGGCTGAGCCCGTGCAGCACCTTCACCTGGCCGCGCACCACGGTGGCGCGGTCCAGTTCGATCAAGGGGGGCAGCTCCGCGACGGGCGGGGCGGCGGTCATGGCGCTGGCGCGTGGATCAAGGCTCGACAACTCAGGTCCCCAACTGTGAACGGTGCCACGGATGGCGATGCGATACATCGCCGCAGGGATGCAGTTTGCAACGCAAGCGGCCATCATGTCTGCCATCCCCGCGTCGATCCGGAGAGCCGTCATGCCTGATGCCCTGATGTCCCTGTTGACCGGTGGTGTGCTCGGCCTGGGGTGGTGGGCCATGCTGGCAGTGCTGCTGGTCTTCACCCAGATCACCATCTTCTCGGTGACCCTGTACCTGCACCGCAGCCAGGCCCATCGCGGGGTCGATTTCCACCCGGCGCTGGCCCACGTGTTCCGTTTCTGGCTGTGGCTGACCACCTCGATGATCACCCGCGAGTGGGTGGCCATCCATCGCAAGCACCACGCCAAGGTGGAGACCGAGGACGACCCGCACAGCCCGGTCACCCGCGGCATCGGCAGGGTGTTCTGGCACGGCGTGGAGCTGTACCGGGAGGCACGCGGCATGCGCGCGGACATCGAACAGTACGGGCGCGGTACCCCGGACGATGCGATCGAGCGCCACCTGTATACCCCGCACGCCACGCTGGGCCCGGTGCTGCTGCTGGTGATCAACAGCGTGCTGTTCGGCCTGCCCGGCGTGGCCCTGTGGGCGATCCAGATGGCATGGATCCCGTTCTGGGCGGCCGGCGTGGTCAACGGCCTGGGCCACTGGTGGGGCTACCGCAACTACGAGTCTGCCGATACCTCCACCAATCTCACGCCGTGGGGGTTCTGGATCGGTGGCGAGGAGCTGCACAACAACCACCATGCCTTCCCCAGCTCGGCGCGCTTCGCGATGCGGCGCTGGGAATTCGACATCGGCTGGAGTGCGATCCGCCTGCTGCAGGCGCTGCGCCTGGCCAAGGTGCTGCGGGTGGCACCGGCCATGGACGTGCGTCCGAACATCGCCGTGCCCGATGCCGAGACCCTTAAGGCGCTGCTGTCGCACCGCTTCCAGGCGATGACCGACTACCAGCGCAATGTGTTCATGCCGGCCCTGCGCGAGGAAGCCGCCCAGGCCGGAGCCAAGCTGCGCCGCCTGCTGCCGCGCCGGCTGCGCCGTGGACTGGTCAACGATGGTCGCTGGCTGAAGCCGGACAGCCGTGCCCAGCTCAGCGCATGGGTGGCACAGCGCCCGCGCATCCGCACCCTGGTTGAGTACCGCGCGCGGCTGGCGGCGTTGCTGGAAGCCCGAGGCCACGACGCCGCCGAGCGCCTGCACCAGTTGCAGGCGTGGTGCCGCGAGGCCGAGGAAAGCGGTATCGCGGCGTTGCAGGCCTACGCCGCACGCTTGAAGGGCTACAGCCTGGTGGGCGCATGAGGGCAGGGTACGGGCTTCTGCTGGCGGCACTGCTGCCGGGCGCGGCGCTGGCCCAGGTCACCGACACCGCCAGCTATCTGCAGCGGATGGACAGCGATGGCGACGGCAGGGTCAGCGAGGCCGAGTACGTGCAGTGGATGCTGTATGCCTTCGACCGCATGGACCGCAACGGTGATGGTGTGCTGACGGCCGAGGAGCTGCCCGGTGGCAAGGGCAGGGCGATCAGCCGCGAGCAGCAGCGGCAGGTGATCGTGCAGCGCTTCCACAAGCAGGATGCCAACGGTGATGGTTTCCTGGATGCGCGCGAACTGGCGGCGCCTCCGCGCTAAAGATTCCCGGCGTGCTGCCGATGGTGGGTTCGACGCGATCCCGGGTACCGGTCGATCCGCACGGGTAAGGCGATCTGGCATGTCGATCGCGATGGATCGCGGTAGGGGGAAGGACATGGAAGGGAGTGCGGTGCCATTGCGATGATCGATGCCGAACGGAATCGCCTGCACTGGCCCGACACGACCCAAGGATCCCCCATGAAATCGAACCCACCGCTGCTGGCGGCCGCGCTGCTCGGCAGCCTCGTCATCGCCTCGCCTGTGCTGGCCAACGAGCCACCCCCGACCGCCCCGTCCGACACGGCGACGGCTGCAGACGTTCCCGCCGCTGATGCCGGCGTTGTCGCCGCCGTGGCGGAGCTGCCTGCCTGGGAAAGCCGGGTGCCGGTGAGCGTAAAGCTGCAGATGGGCGCGGATGGCCAGCCAGTCGGCGACAAGACGCTGCGCCTGGTGCAGCGTTCCACCACCGGCAAGCTGGTGGCCGCGCAGGTTGCCGTGTCATTGTTTTCCGGCACGCTCGTCGGCAGCTCGTTCAAGAAGGACCAGCTGAAGGGAACCCGGGTGGAGACCGTTCCGAACCCGGCCTTCGGTTACCTGCAGGACCAGGTGCGCATGCGCCTGGCCGAGTACTTCACCGCGCATCCGGGCGCCGTGCCGGCAGAGGTACGGCCGGTGCAGATCACCGCCGATGGCTTCACCCTGATCTACAAGGAACTGGGCGATGCCGATACCCAGTACGAGCTGCGCCAGACCCAGCACGTCGGCTTCCCGTATACCCGCAAGCTGTTGCGCCTGGTCGGTGGCGAAGGCGTGCAGTGCCAGGTCGACGCACCGGTGGCCGCACCCCTGGAAGCCTGGCAGGCCGACGACTATGCGTTGGTCAAGCAGACGGCCGAGCGCTACAGCGACCAGTGCCTGGCCCGGTTCGTGGAAACGCTGCCGTCGCTGTTCCCGGACCGTTCCGCCGCTGCGGCACCGGTTCCGGCGGAGCCTGTGCGCGCCGGCCAGGGCGCCTGACACCGGTCGATGCCGGGGATCATTCCCCGGCATCGACGGCCAGGTGCCGGCCGCAGAGCGGGGATAGAATCCCTGCATGCCTGAACTGCCCGAAGTCGAAACCACCCGCCGCGGCCTGGCGCCGCACCTGCAGGGCCGCCGCGTGCATGGCGTGATCCTGCGCCGCGCCGACCTGCGCTGGCCGATTCCACCGGAAGTGGCCGAGCTGCTGCCGGGGCAGCGCATCGAGGACATCCGCCGCCGCGCCAAGTACCTGCTGCTGGATACCGCCATCGGCAGCGCGGTGCTGCACCTGGGCATGTCCGGCAGCCTGCGCGTGCTGCCCGGTGACACACCGCTGCGCGCCCACGACCATGTGGATATCAGTCTGGACAACGGCCGCCTGCTGCGCTTCAACGACCCGCGCCGATTCGGCAGCCTGCTCTGGCAGCCCGCCGGTGAGATCCACCCGCTGCTGCAGGGGCTGGGCCCGGAGCCACTGGACGAGGGATTCGACGGCGACTACCTGTTTGCGCGCAGCCGTGGCCGCAGTGCGCCGGTGAAGACCTTCCTGATGGACCAGGCGGTGGTGGTGGGCGTGGGCAACATCTACGCCGCCGAGAGCCTGTTCAAGGCCGGCATCAGTCCGCTGCGCGAGGCTGGGAAGATCTCGCGCGAACGCTACCAGCGGCTGGCCGACGCGGTGAAGGAGATCCTGGGCTATGCCATCACCCGTGGCGGCACCACCCTGCGCGATTTCATCAGCCCCGATGGCGCGCCGGGCTACTTCGAACAGGAACTGCTGGTGTACGGCCGTGACGGGCTGCCCTGCCCGAACTGTGGCCGCGCGCTGAAGCACGCCACCATCGGCCAGCGCGCCAGCGTCTGGTGCAGCCACTGCCAGCGCTGAGCCGCTGCCAGCGGCAGCTGAACGGGCAGGGCGCGTCTCCGCTGCCCGTTAACGTTTGTCTGCCTATGATGGCCGACCTTCCTCCCTGTGCCTGACGCGCCTGCATGCAACGACGCGACTTCATCCGCAATGCCTCCCTCGCCCTGGCTGCATTCGGCCTGCCGTCCCTGCCCGCGTGCGCGGCCAGCAGGAGCGGCCAGATGGGCCTGCGCCGCCTCGGCCAGCCGCAACCGTTCGACTTCGCTACCCTGAAGGGCCAGGCGCGCGCGCTGGCGCAGGCGCCCTACAAGAGCCACAAGCGGGTGCTGCCGGGCCGTCTGGAAGGACTGGACTGGGACCAGTACCAGTCGATCGGCTACCGCCAGGACCATGCGCTGTGGGCCGACCAGCCCGGCAAGTTCCAGGCCAAGTTCTTCCACCTGGGCCTGTACTTCCATTCGCCGGTGCGCATGTTCGACGTGGTCGACGGCAAGGCGCAGGAGCTGGCCTATGACGGCGCGGCGTTCAACTACGGCAAGAGCGGCATCAAGGATGGCGAGCTGCCGGCCGACCTCGGCTTCGCCGGCTTCCGCCTGAACACCCGCAAGGACACTGACCGCGACTTCGCCGCCTTCCTCGGCGCCAGCTACTTCCGCGCGGTCGGCAAGGAAGGCCAGTACGGCCAGTCCGCGCGCGGCCTGGCGATCGACACCGGGATGGGCAAGCCGGAGGAATTCCCGGATTTCATCGCCTACTACCTGGAACAGCCATCGGCTGATTCGGACACGATCGTGGTCTACGGCCTGCTGGATTCACCCAGCGTGGCTGGCGCCTATCGCTTCGCGATCACCAATGGCGACGTGCTGCTGATGGACATCGACAGCGCGCTGTACCCGCGCAAGCCGATCGAGCGGCTCGGCATCGCACCGTGCACCAGCATGTACCAGGTGGGCGAGAACGACCGCCGCATGGCATGGGACTGGCGCCCGGAGATCCACGATACCGATGGCCTGTCGCTGTGGACCGGCGCTGGCGAATGGATCTGGCGGCCGCTGCTGAACCCGCGCAACCTGCGCTTCAACATGTTCGTGGACCGCAACCCGCGCGGCTTCGGCCTGCTGCAGCGCGACCGCAACTTCGACCATTACCAGGACGACGGCGTGTTCTACGAGAAGCGCCCGTGCCTGTGGGTGGAGCCGAAGGGCGAATGGGGCGAGGGCTCGGTGCAGCTGGTGGAGATTCCCACCGTGGACGAGACGTTCGACAACATCGTGGCGTTCTGGAACCCGAAGGATAAGCCGCAGCCGGGCCAGGAGCTGCTGGTCGGCTACCGCCTGTACTGGGGCGCCGAACCGCCGGCGCGCCCGCCGCTGGCGCACTGCGTGGCCAGCCGCACCGGCCTGGGCGGTGTGGTCGGCAAGAAGCGCGAGTACTTCAGCTGGCGCTTCGCGGTGGACTTCGAAGGGGGCGAGCTGGCCAGCCTGATCGACAAGGGTGAGGTCGAGGCGGTGGTGGAAGCCAGCCGTGGCCGGGTCGAGATCGTGTCGGCGCGCCCGCTGCGCGAGATCAACGGCTATCGCGCGATGTTCGACCTGGTGCCGCCGGAAGGCAGTACCGAGCAGATCGACATCCGCCTGTTCCTGCGCAGTGGTGGCAAGACGCTTACGGAAACCTGGCTGTACCAGTACACCCCGCCGCCGGCGGGTGCGCCGGAGCGCACGCTGTACTAAGAGGGGGTTGGGTTTGCAGGGCTTGCAGCCCTGCACCTGCAGAGGCCAGAGCAACAGCAACAGCCGAAGCAGAAGCTGGTTTCCTGAGGGTAGGCGGGGTGGGTCCGGTGGCGGGAGACGCCGTAAACCCGTCCCTGGGGGCTTGGTCGCGGCATCCATGCCGCGAACACTCCCGCCACCGGACCCACCCCGCCTTCGACAGACCTCCGCGATCTGTCGGAATTGCTCATGGGGTCAGATCCGTTTTACGAAGGAAAACGGATCTGACCCCGGAATTTCATTCGATATCTGACAGATGTGTCGACCAAGGTCGACACCTACCAACAGCCGCGGCCAACTGTCAGAGGTGGGGCGGTGTCGGAGTGCGGGGTGTCAGCCGCATGGATGCGGCTGCCAAGCTTACAGGGACGTACTTGCAGCGTCCCCGCACTCCGACACCGCCCCGCCATCCCACGGAATGCCCGCTGTTGCCGTTGCTGTTGTCTCTGCAGGTGCAGGGCTGCAAGCCCTGCAAAAGAACACCCCTTACAGCGGCAGCGGCGCCTGCGCCGGGTCGATCCGCCCTTCGCCGCGGGTGATCTTCTTGAACTCCGCACGGCTGACCGACACGTAGCGGTCGTTGCCACCGATCTCCACCTGCGGGCCATCCTGCACGGCGTGGCCATGCTCGTCCACGCGCACGGTCATGGTCGCCTTCTTGCCGCTGTGGCAGATGGTCTTGATCTCCTGCATCTCGTCGGCCCAGGCCAGCAGGTACTGGCTGCCTTCGAACAGCTCGCCGCGGAAGTCGGTACGCAGGCCGTAGCACAGCACCGGAATTCGCAGCTGGTCGACTACCTCGCTGAGCTGCCAGACCTGGGCCCGGGTCAGGAACTGCGCCTCGTCCACCAGCACGCAGCCCATCGGGCCGTTGGCCGCCAGATCCTGCTCCACCCAGCGCTCCAGGTCGGTATCGCGGTCGAAGGCCATGCCATCGGCGCGCAGGCCGATCCGCGAGGCGACCACGCCGGCGCCGGCACGGTCGTCCAGGCGTGGGGTCAGGATCGCCACCCGCATGCCGCGCTCGCGGTAGTTGTGTGCGCTCTGCAGCAGGGTAGTGGTCTTGCCGGCGTTCATCGCCGAGTAGTAGAAGTAGAGCTTGGCCATCGGCCAATTCTAGTCGCCCCCCGGCCCGCCGTCGCGGATCTGCTGCGGCGCACCGATCTCGATGCTGGGCGCAAGCGCTGGCCGCCAGTAGTTGTCCTGCAGGCACCAGTAGTCGGCGGCCTTCCAGTAGTCGTTGTCGTAGACGATGTTGCCTGGCGTTGCGATGCCCTGCTCGTCGCCGCGGCGCTGCACGACGACCAGGGCCGAGCTCACGTAGCCGACGCGGCTGCCGGTGATCTGCCGGCGCCCGTCGCTGAGCGCCCGTTCCATGCGGGGCTTGGCTACGCGGTCGCCATAGTCGGCGTATACCTGTTGGCCGCGCTCGATCGCCTGTGCCTGCTGCAGCGGATCAAGGCGTGCCCAGTAGTGTTCCCGCAGGACCAGGAAGTCGTGGTACATGCGCTCGGCGGCCAGGTCCATCCAGATGTAGGCCATCACCGGGTCCGGCGCAGTGCCGATACCCGCCTGGTACAGCCTTGCCACCATTGCCTGGGAGAACTTGTCGGCGTAGCGTGCCGAGCGTTTGTAGTAGACCAGGGCCCTGGCGGGCTGTTTATCCTGTTCGGCCCGTTGGGCCATGCTTCGCCAGAAGAGGTCCGGGTGCGAATCGAAAAACCCTCCGGTCAGGACGGTGGGCGGAATCCGTCGCGGGGCCTCAACCGGACATTCCTTTGCGGCGACGGCAGCGGCCGTCGACAGAAGCAGCAACAGGCAGAGTGGAGCGTGTTTCGCCTTCATGATCGCCCTCCTGGCCATGGTCATGGAAAAAAACCAACGTCATCGCCCCGACTTCGCCAACGCCTCGTCCTGCCATTGCCGGTAGGCCACCGGATCCCAGTAACGGGCCAGCTGGTGCTTCTCCGGTTGCAGCACGCGCGGCCCGGCATCGCCGCGGCCCTGGCTGCGCATGGCGCCGCTCCAGCCGGCGCGGCTGCCGGTCTGCTGCATGCTGCCGGCGCGCAGTTCGCGTTCCAGCCGCGGTGTGGCGGCGGGGTCACCGAACTCGGCGTACAGCGCGCGGCCCTCGCGCACCGCGCGCTCGCGTTCGTCGGCGGACAGCGCCTCCCAGAAGCGTTCGCGCTGCACCACCAGCCACTCGGTGCCGCGCTCGGCCGCCAGGTCCATCCACGCGTAGCCCAGGGCGCGGTCAGCCGGGCCGCCTTGCCCGTTCCAGAGCATGTCGGCCAGCGCTGCCTGTGACAGCTTGTCGCCGTAGCGCGCGGCATTGCGGAAGTCGATGCGGGCTTCTTCGTGGCGGCCCCGTTCGCGGGCCTGCATGCCGAGCCCACGGAAGCGCAGGTCCGGATGGTAGATGAGGAACTCGTGCGACTGCAGCACGATCGCTTCATAGGCATCCGTGCGCGGCGGCGGGCCGGACCCGGCCGCAGGCAGGGCCAGCAGGCCGAGCAGGGCGGCCGCAAGCGGACGGGCGATGACAGTCGGGGACATGGACCACGCTCCTGTGTTCCGGTGCCGATTCAATACCTTACGGGCGGGCGCCATGCAAGTCAGGTGGGCCTGCCGGCACCCCGCTACAATCCTGTCCCCATGCACGGTCTGAATCCTCCCCAAGCTGCCGCGGTCCTGCACGTCGAAGGCCCGTTGCTGGTGCTCGCCGGCGCCGGCAGCGGCAAGACGCGCGTGATCGTGGAGAAGATTGCCCACCTGATCGGCTGTGGCCGCTACCCGGCCCGCCGCATCGCCGCGATCACCTTCACCAACAAGTCGGCCAAGGAAATGCGCGAGCGTGTGGCCAAGCGCCTGCGCGAGCAGGACGCCGACGAGGTGACCATCTGCACCTTCCATGCGCTGGGCCTGAAGTTCCTGCAGATCGAACATGCGGCCGTGGGCCTGAAGCGTGGCTTCTCGATCTTCGATGCCGATGATGCCGCTGCGCAGATCAAGGACCTGATGTACGGGGCCAAGCCCGACGACATCGAGGACATGAAGAACCTGGTGTCGCGCGCCAAGAACGCCGGCCTGTCGCCCGAGCAGGCGATGGCCGCCGCGCGCAGCAACCGCGAGAAGGAAGCGGCCAGCGTCTACGAGCGCTACCAGCTGCGCCTGACGGCGTTCAATGCGGTCGACTTCGACGACCTGATCCGCCTGCCGGTGCAGATCCTGGAAGAGAACCCGGAGATCGCGCTGGCCTGGCGCGAGCGCATCGGCTACCTGCTGGTGGACGAATGCCAGGACACCAACGACGCACAGTACCGCCTGCTCAAGCAGCTGGCCGGTGAGAAGGGCAACTTCACCTGCGTGGGCGACGATGACCAGTCGATCTACGCCTGGCGCGGCGCCAACCCGGAAAACCTGCAGCAGATGGGGCGTGATTACCCCGCGCTGGAAATCATCAAGCTGGAGCAGAACTACCGCTGCTCCAACCGCGTGCTGCGTGCGGCCAATGCGCTGATCGCCAACAACCCGCACGAGCACCTGAAGAAGCTGTGGAGCGACCAGGCTGACGGCGAGCGCATCCGCGTGTGGGAATGCCGCAACAGCGAACACGAAGCAGAGAAGGTCGCTGCGGAGATTGCCTTCGTGGCGCAGTCGCGCAACGTGCCGTGGAGCGACTTCTGCATCCTGTTCCGCGGCAACTTCCAGTCGCGCCCGCTGGAAAAAGCGCTGCAGCTGCTGCGCATCCCCTACCACCTGACCGGCGGCACGATGTTCCTGGAGCGCCAGGAAGTGAAGGACACGCTGGCCTGGCTGCGCCTGCTGGTGAACCCGGACGACGACACCGCGTTCATGCGTGCGGTGCAGTCACCCAAGCGCGATGTCGGTGCCGGCACGCTGGCCAGGCTGGCCGAACTGGCGCAGGAGAAAGACATGCCGATGGCGCAGGCCGCCGAGGCGATCGGCGCCCTGCAGCAGTTGCCGCCGCGTGCGGCCAACAGCCTGGCGCGTTTCACCGACATCCTGCGCGACCTGCGTGCGCAGATGCGCCAGGTCAGTTCCGGCGACATGATCCGCAAGGTGGCCAAGGAGTCCGGCCTGCTCAGCGAACTTCGCCAGCAGGCCAAGGAAGAAGCCAGTTACCAGCGCCGTGCCAACAACATCGAGGAACTGGCGCAGTGGTTCGAGGGCGGCCCGCGCGGTGCCACTGCGGCCGACTTGGCCGGACAGCTGGCGCTGCTGTCGCGCAGCGACAAGGACGAGGGCGGCAACCAGGTGCGCATGATGACCATGCATGCCTCCAAGGGCCTGGAGTTCCCGTACGTGTTCATCGTCGGCTGCGAGGACGGCGTGCTGCCGCACCAGGTCAGCCTGGACGAGGGCAACCTGCAGGAAGAACGTCGCCTGCTGTACGTGGGCATCACCCGCGCCAAGATCCAGCTGTGGATGAGTTACAGCAAGCTCACGCGCAAGTTTGGCGAGCACGTGCGGCTGAAGCCGAGCCGGTTCTTCGATGAGATCCCGGCCGAGGAGATCCAGCGCGATGGTGCGGACCCGGTGGCCGATGCGGCGCGGAAGAAGGAGCGGGCGAGTGCCGGGTTGGCGGCGATCGAGGCGTTGTTCGATTGACCGGGGCCGGACCGCTTCCCGATGGGAAGGGATCCGATCCCAGCTCACGGCTCTACAATCGGTTTTTCCATTGGAGGTCTGCGCGTGCATCCGATTGAAAGTGAACGCCTGCGCCTGCGTGCGATCGAACCTGATCGCGATGCGGAGCCGATGCTGGCGCTGTTGAACGATCCGGGTTTCCTGCGCTTCATCGGCGACCGTGATGTGCGCAGTGAGGCGCAGGCGCGGGAGTACATCGCGCTGCGGGTACTGCACAGCTATGCGTTGAACGGGTTCGGCATGTATGCCATCGAGCGCTTGTCCGATGGTGCCTGGCTGGGCAACGCCGGGCTGGTGCGGCGTGATGGCCTGCCGGGGCCGGATATCGGCTATGCGGTGCTTTCGGAATTTGCCGGGCAGGGCTATGCCGGCGAGGCGGCGCGGGCAGTGTTCGCGCATGCACGCGGAGCGCTGGGCCTGCACGATCTGTATGGCATCACCGACCTGGACAACGTGGTGTCCGGAAAGATCCTGCTGGGCCTGGGCATGCAGGAACGCGGGGTGATCCAGCTGCCGGGCGTGGACAGCCCGAGCCGGCTGTATGCCACGCCGGGCGCGGCCGAGGTTTGATCATGGTGGGTGCCGACAGTTGGTCTGCACTGCATCGGCAGGACATCCGGTAGTGCCGGCCGCTGGCCGGCAACCCGGGATAGCACTGGGGTCAGAGCCCGCCTTGCGGGATCCGACCCCAGTAGATTGCTTCAGACGCGCAGTTCGGCCAGCTGTGCCTGCAGCTCGGCCACGGCCGCTTCCAGCTGGGCCACGCGCTCGGCCAGGCCCGGGTCGGCCGCATCGCTGCTGCCGCTGCTGCTGGCGTACTTCGCCGCCAGCGCCGCGCCATCCACCTCGCCGCACAGCAGGTGCATGTAGCGGTCTTCGCGCTGGCCACTGGCACGCGGCAGCACCACCAGCAGCGCACGCTGCTGCAGGCGCTCGATGGCATGGCGGGCTTCGTCGGTGTCGGCGAAGCGGTGCAGGCGCTCGCTGCGCGTGACCAGCTCGCCCAGCGTCTGTGGACCGCGCAGCAGCAGCAGCGCCAGCAGCACGGTCTGCTGCCGGGTCAGGTCCAGCGCGGCCTGCAGGCGGTGTTCGTAGCGATCGGCGCGCGAGGAGAAGTGCTGGCGGGCCAGGCCCAACGCCTCCAGCTGGCGCAGCGCGTGCTGCACGCTGCCAGCGTCCACGTTCATCACCGGCTCGCGCGCGGTCTTCTGGTTGGCCGCCGATTGGGCCGCGTTGACCGTCAGCGGGTAGGTGTCCGGGGTGGTCGCCTCCTTCTCCACCAGGCAGCCCAGCAGGCGGGCCTGCACGGCGTCGAGCAGGGGGACGTCAGGGGTCTGGGCGGAATCGGTCATGGCGGCCTCCGGAAGGGCAACGGGTCAACCGCCAAGCATAGCCGTCCCGGGGCCGGCTTTGCCGGTAAAATGCGCCGGTATATCTGATTGCCGGTGAATCCATGCGTCGTCCCGTTTCCCTGTCCCTGACCCTGCTCGCCACTGCGGCGCTGGGCCTGTCCGCCTGCAAGCGCGTGGAGGCGCCTGCCGCCGAAGCCGCGGCCCCGCAGGCGCCCGCCGCCGCCGCCAAGGCCGACGGCGCGCTCGATGCCACGGCCAACGACAACCTCAACGCAGTGCTGTGGATGCAGCGCGCGCAGGAGTACAGGGCGATCACCGAGCAGACCTACCGCGCCGCCGCCGACCACCTGGATGCGGCGTTGAAGGAAGCCCACTGGGATGCGCTGGTGCCGGAAGAGCGCGGCAACGACGCCAAGGGCCTGAAGCCGGCCGTGGTGCTGGACGTGGACGAGACCGTGCTGGACAACTCGCCCTACCAGGCGCGCCTGGTGCGCGACGGCAAGGAATACGACGAACTGACCTGGGACCAGTGGGTAGCCGAAAAGAAGGCCAAGGCGATCCCGGGCGTGGTCGACTTCGCCAAGGCCGCCAATGCCAAGGGCGTGACCCTGCTCTACATCTCCAACCGCGCCGTGCACCTGAAGGACGCGACCCTGGCCAACCTGCGCGAGCAGGGCCTGCCGGTGGCCGACGACAGCGTGTTCCTTGGCCTGGGCACGGTGGTGCCGGGCTGCGAGCAGGCCGGCAGCGAGAAGAACTGCCGCCGCCGCCTGGCAGGGCAGAAGTACCGCGTGCTGATGCAGTTCGGCGACCAGCTGGGTGACTTCGTCGAAGTGACCGCCAACACCAACGACGGCCGTGACGCGCTGCTGCAGCAGTACCACGACTGGTTCGGCGAGCGCTGGTGGATGCTGCCGAACCCGACCTACGGCGGCTTCGAGCCGGCGCAGTTCAACAACGACTACAGCCAGTCGCGCCAGGCCCGCCACGACGCCAAGCGCGCCGCCCTGGACTACGCCCCGTGAGCCGCGCACCGCTGCCGTTGCGCGCCGATGAGCGCCTGATCTTCGCGCTGGACGTGCCTGATCGCGTGCAGGCACTGGACTGGGTCGATCGCCTTGGTGACAGCGTGGCGTTCTACAAGATCGGCATGGAACTGCTCGCCTCCGGCGAGTACTTCCAAGTGCTGGATGAGCTGGCCCGCCGCGACAAGCGCGTGTTCGTCGACCTGAAGTTCTTCGACATCCCGGCGACCGCTGCAGCGGTGATCAAGCGCCTGTCGCAGTGGCCGGTCAGCTACGCCACCATCCATGGCTGGCACCCGGCGATGATGGAGGCCTGCGCGGCCGCCAACAGCAGCGACATGCGGCTGCTGGCGGTGACTGTGCTGACCTCGATGGGGCGCGCCGATCTGGCGCAGATGGGCGTCGACCGCGAGCCGGTGGACGTGGTGGTCGAACGCGCGTTGGCCGCCCAGGCAGCGGGCGTCGATGGCGTGATCGCCTCGGGCCAGGAGGCTGCACCGATCCGTGCCGCGACCGGTAGCGGGTTCTCGATCGTCTGTCCGGGCATCCGTCCCGGTGGTCCGGTCGGCGATGACCAGAAGCGCACCGTTGGCGTGGCCCAGGCCTTCGCCGATGGCGCCGACGCCATCGTGGTCGGACGCCCGATCCGCCTGGCGGCTGATCCGCAGGCCGCTGCGCGGGCAATCCAGCAGGAAATCGCGTCGGCTCTGGCTGCACGCTGAGCCCACCGCTGACGCCGGTCACGCCGGCACCACGAACGCCATTCCGATCCATGCGGGATGGCGTTCGCAATTGTTGGCCTGCGACTGTCGCAGGCAGCGCATTGCACCGAAACTGTGCGCGCGTTCGCGCTGCAGGCTTCATCCCTGCTTCCCAATCGATGCACCGGCACGGACCGCGGCCGCGCCGGTTCCAACCATTGATAGAGGAGTACAGGGATATGTATCGCAGCACCTCTTTGTTCATCGGCCTGTTGTTGGCCGCGTCCGCCGTACCCGCCTTCGCTGCGCCGCAGGTGCGCGAAGCACCGCGCATCATCGGCGGTGAAGCAGCGCCGGCTGGCGAGTACCCGTTCATGGTCAGCATCCAGGGCATCTTCGACGGCGATTCGGATCATGACCGCCACTTCTGCGGGGGCACCCTCATCTCGCCTTCGTGGGTGCTGACCGCCGCGCACTGCATGCAGGGGGAAGCGCCGGGCGGCATCGCCGTCGTCGGCAACGCGGCGGCCCTGTCCACCGAAGCCTCGCCCCGCGCCTCCAACGTCAAGGCGATCCACGTCCATCCGGCATTCAACAGCGGCAACTCGCTGGAGCACGACCTGGCCCTGATCCAGCTCAACGCCCCCCTGGACGGTGCACAGCCGGTGGCGCTGCGGCTGCGGCCCGACGCCAGTTATCTCAAGCCGGGCCGCGAATTCACCGTGATCGGCTGGGGCGACACCGACATCGGCGATGGCCGGGTCTACCCGACCCAGCTGCAGACCGTGCAGGTGCCGTTCGTGGCATTCGACGAATGCCAGCAGGCCTACGGCGGGGAACTGTCGCGCGGCAAGGTGATCTGCGCCGGCCGCGAGGGCATCGACAGCTGCCAGGGGGACTCCGGCGGGCCGCTGCTGCTGCGCCTGCGTGAGGGCTGGACCCAGTTCGGCATCGTCAGCTGGGGCGAGGGCTGCGCGCTGGCCGGCTATCCGGGGATTTATGCCCGAATCGCCGAGAAACACGCCGTAGATTTCATTGAATCCGTCTGGCAGCACGATTGATTCAATAAAATCAAATACATACATGGCATTACGTGAAGTGTTGCCTTAACTTGAAGGGCAGCGTAGGATCGCCGCCATCCGGTCCTCGGACCGGACATGTGCCACAACACTGTCCTCCGGCCCCGTGCCGGTTTGAAGAGCCTGTGATCCCCGTGATCCGGGCTCTTTTTTTATCCCGCTGGTGGTTCTGGGGTCAGATCCCTTCTGCCTGCCGGCAGAAGGGATCTGACCCCCTTGGTTGGAAACGTGACCGCACGGCTTGCCGCTGTCACGTCGCAGGCCGCAAGATGCGGGCCGGTCCGGGGAGTCCGAGTGCATGAGCGTGGCGGTGCGAGGAAGGTCTGCGCGTGGATGGGGGCTGGCAGCGATGCTGCTGCTGGCCGTTGCGGCATGCCGCGAGTCTGTGAACGATCCGGCCAGGCCGGCGGCCGAGCCGGTGGCTGCGGTGCAGGCGATGGCGTTGCGCCTGGCCGAAGATGATCTGGTCGGCTACGCAAAGCTGTCGGTACCGCCAGGCCAGTATCAGCGGCTGCAGCAGGCCTGGGCGGAGGGACACAGCCAGTGGCCGCTGACCGAGCTGCCGCTGGGGGACCAGCTGCTGCCGATGCTGGCCGCGCTGCGCAAGCCCGATGCCAGCACCGAACTGCAGCGCAGCTTCGACCGCCAGCTGGCCGGCCAGGCCAGCGCCGTGCGCCAGGCCGCGCAGTCGATGGGCAATTTCGGGGTGCAGTACCTGCGCCATCAGAAGGGCTACACGCCCGGCCAGCAGGCCCATTACATCGCCCTGGTCGAAACCCTTGCTGTCTGGGCGCAGGGCGCGCCGATCAGTGACCGCGCCCGTGCACGCAGCACCATCGCCGCGCTGGTCGGCGCGGCCGGCAAGGTCGGCTTCGATGACGAGGCTGGCCTGCAGGCGGCTGGCATGGAGGGCAGCCTGCAGCAGCTGGCGCCGTTCATCCACACCCTCAAGGCGGTGCTTGGCAGCTACGGGCTGGGCGTGGATGACGCGCTTCGCAGCGTACGGGGCGAGCTGCTCTCGGTGGAAGGCGACAATGCGCTGGTACGCCTGCACTACGACCTGGCCGGCCGCGAGATGAGCCTGCAGCTGCCACTGAGCCGGCGCGAGGGCCACTGGTACCTGACCCGTACCCTGGCCGACACCGACGCGCTGCTGCGCAAGGCCGACGCGGCCCGCGCGGCTGCGTCGCCGGCAGCCGCTGAAGCCCCCGCCGAAGGTGGGGAAGCGGCAACGCCGCCGCCTAAGCCATAATGGCGCCGATGTCGAAACAGAACCCGCTGCCGTTCCCCGGCGAAGAATCCCAGTCGACGCCCGCCGATACGGTGCCGGCGTCCCCCTCGACCGGTACCGGCCCGAACCCGGTACCGCCGCCCGCGCACGCGCGTCCGGCCGGCCGCCGCCCGCTGTGGGCTCGCCTGCTCGGCCGCCTGGTCGAGCCGTGGCTGTCGCTGAAGATCGAACCGGAAGACCCGGGCCAGTACAACGATGGCCGCCCGGTCATGTACGTGCTGGAAGACTACGGCCTGTCCAACGCGCTGATCCTGGACAAGGCCTGCCGCCAGGCCGGCCTGCCGTCGCCGCTGGTGCCGCTGGCCGGTGACCCGACCGGCCGCAAGCGCGCCTACCTGGCGCTGTCGCGGCGCAGCTCCAGCAACTCGCTGATTCCCGAGCAGCGCGGCGCCAAGACCCACTCCGACTCGCTGGCCAAGGTCCTGCAGGCGCACCGCGTGCGCGATGACCTGGACGTGCACCTGGTGCCGGTGTCGATCTTCGTCGGCCGCGCCCCGGACAAGCAGAGCGGTTGGTTCGCGGTGCTGTTCTCGGAAAACTGGGCACTGGTCGGCCGCTTCCGTCGCCTGCTGGCGGTGCTGCTCAACGGCCGCAGCACCATCGTCCGCTTCGCCCCGCCGATCTCCCTGCGCAACACCGTGGATGAAGGCCTGGAGCCGGAGCGCACGGTGCGCAAGCTGCAGCGCGTGCTGCGTACGCACTTCCGACGCATCCGTGAATCGGTGATCGGCCCCGACCTGTCGACCCGGCGCCTGCTGGTGGATCAGGTGCTGGCCGCCGAGCCGGTACGCGAAGCGATCGCCGCACAGGCCAAGCGCGACAACTCAAAGCCGGCCGATGCCTGGAAGAAGGCACACGCCTACGCCTGGGAAATCGCTGCGGACTATTCCAGCCCGGTAGTGCGCTCGGCCAGCTTCATGCTCAGCCACGTGTGGAACCGCATCTATGCGGGCGTGCTGGTGCACCACCTGGACAAGTTCAAGGCCGCCGCGCCGGGGCACGAAGTGGTCTACGTGCCCAGCCACCGCAGCCACATGGACTACCTGCTGCTGTCCTACCTGCTGTACGACCGTGGCATCGTGCCGCCGCACATCGTGGCCGGCATCAACCTGAACCTGCCGGTGGTCGGCACCCTGCTGCGCAAGGGCGGTGCATTCTTCATCCGCCGCTCGATCCGTGGCAACGCGCTGTACTCGGCGGTGCTCAGCGAATACGTCGCGCAGCTGGTGGCCGGCGGCTACTCGCTGGAGTACTTCGTCGAAGGCGGCCGCTCGCGTACCGGCCGGCTGCTGCAGCCCAAGGGCGGCATGATCTCGATGACGCTGCGCGCGTTCCTGCGCCAGCCGCGCAAGCCGGTGCTGTTCCAGCCGATCTACATCGGCTACGAGAAGCTGATGGAAGGCGGCAGCTACCTGGACGAACTGTCCGGCCGGCCGAAGGAGAAGGAATCGATCTGGTCGCTGCTGTGGGGCATCCCCAAGGTGCTCAAGCAGAACTATGGCCAGGTGGTGGTGAACTTCGGCGAGCCGATCGCGCTGAACGACGTGCTGGCCGAGAAGGCGCCGGAGTGGAAGGGCGAGGCGGTGTCCGAGGACGAAAAGCCGGCCTGGCTGTCGACCACGGTGGACACGCTGGCCGAACGCATCCAGGTGCGCATCAATGGCGCCGCCGACGTCAACCCGATCAACCTGCTGGCGCTGGCCCTGCTGTCCACGCCGAAGCACGCGATGGGCGAGGCCGACCTGATCGCGCAGATCGAACTGTGCAAGACCCTGCTGGTCGAGATGCCGTACTCGGACCGGGTGACGGTGACGCCGCACTCGCCGGAGCGGATCATCGCCCACGCCGAGGAAATCAACGTCCTCACCCGCATCAAGCACCCGCTGGGCGATGTGCTCAGCGTCAGCGGCGACACCGCAGTGCTGCTGAGCTACTTCCGCAACAACGTGGTGCACCTGTTCACCGCCTCGTCGTGGGTGGCCTGCTGCTTCCAGAACAACCGCCGCATGAGCCGCACCGGCCTGGTCCAGCTGGGCCGTACGGTGTACCCGTTCCTCCAGGCCGAGCTGTTCCTGCCGTGGAGCGAGGACGAGTTCGCCCAGCGCATCGACCGGACCATCGATGTGTTCGTGCGCGAGGGCCTGCTGCAGAACGTCAACGATGACGACGGCGGCATCCTGGCGCGCAACACCGGGCAGACCGACGAGGTGTTCCGCCTGCGCGCGATCGGCCATTCGCTGCAGCAGGCGTTCGAGCGCTATTACATTGCCATCTCGGTGCTGGTGAAGAACGGCCCCGGCGTGCTCGGCGCTGCCGAGCTGGAAAGCCTGTGCCAGCAGGCCGCGCAGCGGCTGAGCCTGCTCTATGCGCCGGCCGCGCCGGAGTTCTTCGACAAGTCCCTGTTCCGTGGCTTCATCCAGAAGCTGCGCGAACTGCGCCTGGTGTGGCCGGACGAGAACAGCAAGCTGCTGTTCGACGAGCGCCTGGATGCCTGGGCCAAGGATGCCAAGTTCATCCTGGGCCGTGAGCTGCGCCACACCATCGAACGGGTCAGCCCGGAAGCGGCCCGCCCGGACGAGCCTGCGCCGCAGGATTGAAGGCAGCGCCGGCCATGCGGTGGGTGTGGACCTTGGTCCACACCTCCCAGCCGTGCCAACCAAGGTTGGCACCCACCAGGACGGTCTTTAGGCCGGCTCGTCGGGAATCTGCAGGCTTTCCAGCCTGGCGATGCAGTCCTTCAGCTGCAGCTTGCGCCGCTTCAGGCGCTTGGACTCCAGCTCGTCCTCGCCGTTGGCGGCCATGCGGGTGATCTGTTCATCCAGCAGGCGGTGCTCGGCGCGCAGGGCGACGAGGCGCTCGACGATCTCGGCGGGGCTGTAGGTGTCCACAGCCTCCGAGCATACACAGCGATGATGACCGCCGGGAGAGGGGAATCCCGATCCCCGGCCGGGGCGGCTCCGAGCCGTTAGAATGGAACCCATGAGTGCCGTGATTTCCCTTCCCGATCCCCCACCGCGCGCCGCCCGCGATCCGCGCGTGGCCGAGCGCGAGCAGCACAAGCTGGCCAAGCGCCTGCGCCGCCAGGTCGGCGAGGCGATTGCCGACTTCGGCATGATCGAGGCCGGCGACAAGGTCATGGTGTGCCTGTCCGGCGGCAAGGACAGCTACACCCTGCTGGACGTGCTGCTGCAGCTGCAGAAGAAGGCGCCAGTGCCGTTCGAGCTGGTGGCGGTGAACCTGGACCAGAAGCAGCCGGACTTCCCCGAGCACGTGCTGCCGGAATACCTGGCAGGCCTGGGCGTGCCGTACCACATCATCGAGCAGGACACCTATTCGGTGGTCAGCCGGGTCATCCCGGAAGGCAAGACCATGTGTTCGCTGTGCTCGCGCCTGCGTCGTGGCGCGCTGTACAACTACGCCGAGATCCACGGCTTCACCAAGATCGCGCTGGGCCACCACCGCGACGACATGGTGGCCACGTTCTTCATGAACCTGTTCCACCACGCCAAGCTGTCGGGCATGCCGCCGAAGCTGCGCAGCGACGACGGCAGGCACGTGGTGATCCGGCCGCTGGCCTACGTGCGCGAGAGTGACATCGTCGAGTACGCGCAGGCACGCCGGTTCCCGATCATTCCCTGCAACCTGTGCGGCAGCCAGGAGAACCTGCAGCGCCGCCAGGTCGGCCTGATGCTGAAGCAATGGGAAAAGGACCACCCGGGCCGCATCGAGCAGATCGCGCGCGCCATGGGTGAAGTCCGGCCCTCGCAGCTGGCCGACACCACCCTGTTCGACTTCATGGCGCTAGGCCGTCGCGACGACGCGCCGCTGCCCGACGCCCATGCCTGGCTGGCCGGCTCCCCGGCCGACGCCGACGCAGATCCCGAGACGCCCACCGTTTAAGGTCGGGCGCCCTTCCTCTTCGCCATCCGGAATTCCATGTTCTTTCGCAACCTGACGTTCTTCCGTTTCCCGACCACCACCGATTTTTCCGAAGTCGACACCCTGCTGCCGCACGCCCTGCTGAAGCCGGTCGGTGCGCTGGAAATGAATTCGCGCGGCTTCATCTCGCCGTTCGGCCGCGAGGAGAAGGAACTGCTCTCCCACCGCATCGCCGAACACCTGTGGCTGACCGTGGGCGGCGAGGACAAGATCCTGCCGGCGGCGGTGGTCAACGACCTGCTCGAGCGCAAGCTGGAGGAGATCGAGGAGAAGGAAGGCCGCCGCCCGGGTGGCCGCGAGCGCAAGCGGATGAAGGACGACCTGCTGCATGAACTGCTGCCGCGCGCCTTCGTGAAGTCCTCGCGCAATGATGCCTTCATCGACCTGCAGCACGGCTACGTGGCGGTGGATACCTCCAGCCGCAAGACCGGCGAGTACTTCATGTCCGACATCCGCGGCCTGCTCGGCAGCTTCCCGGCGATGCCGCTGAACGCCGAAGTCGCACCGCGTTCGATCCTGACCGGCTGGATCGCCGGCGAGCCGCTGCCGACCGGGCTGAGCCTGGGCGAAGAGTGCGAGATGAAGGATCCGGTGGAAGGCGGCGCCGTGGTCAAGTGCCAGCACCAGGAACTGCGCTGCGACGAGATCGACAAGCATCTGGACGCCGGCAAGCAGGTGACCAAGCTGGCGCTGATCTTCGAGGACAACCTGTCCTTCGTGATCGGCGACGACTTGATCGTGCGCAAGCTGAAGTTCCTCGACGGCGCACTGGACCAGCTGGAGCATGCCGACGAAGACGGCCGCCGCGCCGAGTTCGACGCCCGCTTCGCCCTGCAGAGCGCCGAGATCCGCCGCCTGTTCCTGTTGCTGGAAGAAGCGTTCAAGCTCAGCAAGGCTGACTGAACAGGCACCCTGTGGGCCGCCGGTCATCCGGCGGCCCGAAGCAGCGCTATGCTGGGCGCATGAGCCGTCTGCTGCGCCGCCTGATCAGCCCGACCCCGCCCGCTACCGTGCAGCGCGACACCGTTCGCCTGCGCCTGGAGGATGCCGAGATCGAGGTGCTGCGCGTGCGCGATCCGCGCGCGCGCCGGATCAAGCTGAGCGTGGACGAGCGCGGCGCACGGTTGACGCTGCCGCCGCGGGCCAGCCTGGTGATGGGCGAGCGATTCCTGGAACAGCACCGCGACTGGTTGGCGCTGCAGCTGCGCCAGTACCAGAGCCAGGGCCTGCCCGCCCCGTTGCAGCCGGGCGAGGACGGCGTGCTGCCACTGCGCGGCGACCTGTTGCCGCTGCGCTGGCAGGAAGGCCGCTATGCGCGGCTGGAGATCGACGAACACGGCGCCTGCGTGCAGTGGCCGACCCGTGCCGGCGATGCCACCCTGCGCCGCCTGCTGCGCGAGTTCTACGAAGCACAGACCCGCGCCGATGTCGGCCGCTGGCTGCCGAAGTACCTGCCCACCCTGCCACGTGCACCCAGCCGCCTGCGGCTGAAGGTGATGTCTTCGCAGTGGGGCTCGCTGGCGCCGGACGGCAGCATGGCACTGGACCTGGCACTGGTGCTGGGGCGCCCTGAAGCATTCGAGTATGTGCTGGTGCACGAACTCTGCCACCTGATCCAGCCGAATCATTCGCCCGCGTTCTGGCACGAAGTGGAACAACGTTTCCCCGCGTGGCGCGAGCAGCGCGACTACTTCCAGCTGGAAGGGCGACGCTTGAAAGCTATGCTCCGCCAGCTGTTGTAGAGCCGAGCCGATGCTCGGCTGACGCGCGTGGCGCGGATATCCAGCCCTCGCGATCGACAGCAGCCGAGCATGGCTCGGCTCTACAAAAGCGCGCGCAGCGCGCGACCCGCTCCTGCTCTTCCTTCTTTCTTCCGTGATGGGCACACAGGAAACTGTCCGTGGCCGGGCGGGGTGGGTTGCGCAGGGGCGTGAGCCGCATGGATGCGGCGACCGAGCTTACAAGGACATACTTGCAGCGACCCCTGCGCAATCCACCCCGCCCGGCAGAGCACGGCTTCTGATTTGAACGACCCACCACGAGGGGCTCAGCCGTTGGCCGAAACCCTCACCCCGCCCGCAACGCCGCCGCTGCCGCCCAGCGTGCCGCCACCCGCGGCGCCGTGATGCACACCGCCTGGTCGGTCACCGTCGTCACCGCGCGCTCCAGCAGCTGGATATCGGCCTCGTGCTGGCGTGCCACATGCGGGTCCTCGAAGAAGATCGCGCGCTGGCAGCGCCCCTCCAGCACCCGGTCGGCAATCTGTGCATCGCCGCCCATCGGGCCACTCTGGTAACGCGTCACCCACGGCGTATCGCTGGGCCAACCCCGGCTCCAGGCCAGCTCGTTCAAGCGCTGCCCGGTGGTGCCCGTCGCAACGCGTTGGCCAAACCGGGCCAGCACATCGAAGTGCTCGTCAGCGAAGGCCAGCATCGCCGGCTTCATCGCATCATGCGCGATCAGCGCCAGCGTCTGCCCCTGGAAGGCATGCAGGTCGTCGGCACCGGTGTCGGCAGCCAGCCCGGCGTGGATGCGCTCCACCTCGATCCAGTCGCGTGCAGTGGCCACGGTTGAAATGAACGGCTTGCCGTGGATCACGCACTGCCGCTTGAGCGCGGTTGCTTCCGGAAACACCGAGGACGGATCGACCGGGTCGATCAGGTAGATCGCACCGTCCAGTGTCCGCTCCGGCCCCATGCCGACCACTTCGGCCACCAGCTTCATCAGGCCTCCCTCGCGCCCGTAGGGATACCGGTGCAGGCCGCCGTAGCCGGCCAGGAATCCCTGCCGTTCGATCGCATCGTGGGTGCGCCCGACCGCATGCAGTGACACCCCCAGTTCGCGCAGGCCTGCCTCGCTGGCACGCAGCCAGCGGAACAGCGCCGCGCGCGCATCGTGGTGATGGAGACGGTTGGCGGCCAGGCCGATACGCATCGAGCGCTCCGTAGGACGGGTAGAAGCGGCAGTGTATGTCGGCATTCGCCGATGCGGATGCTTTTCCAATTTTTCTCATTGTGGCGGAAGCCTGCCTCGCTAGCGTGGCTGGCAGCGGTACCGCTGCGCGGCCGTGGTTCCTGCCCGCGAAATGAGGACGTCTACCGTGAATGTCGCCGGCCGCCGCGCCGTCGCCGCCGTCATGGCATCGCTGTTGCTGCCCGGCATCGCCGCTGCATCCGGTTGTACGGGCCCCCTGCAGGTGGCATGGCGCTCCGACCGGCCGCCCCTGTCATACAGCCAGCAGGGCGAGGTTGCGGGACTGGCCGCGGATTACCTGCCGCTGCTGGGCATGCAGGCGGCGCAGCATGCGAAGCCGTTGCCTGCGACGGTACTTACCGAGGGAGCACTGCCGGCCGGCACCCAGGTGCTGCTGGGCTGGCCGCGCGCACAGCTGCCGACAGGCTGGGTGGCCAGCAGGGCCTACCTGGAGGTGCCGCAGGTGATCGTGCGGCGCGAGGGCGCCGCTGCGGTGCTGGGGCTGGAGGGCCTGCGTGGCCGCAGCGTGGCCAGCCCGGACCGGCTGCCGCTGGAGCCATTGCTGGCCGAGCAGGCCCCGGGGGCGCAGCTGCTGGCCCCTGCGCCGCTGGACCACGCGCTGTCACTGCTGCGCGCCGGGCTGGTCGACGCCGTGGTCGCCAATCTCGCTGAACTGGAGGCCGCGCTCCGCGCGGAGCCAGGCGATGCTGTGGTGATCGCGGCACCCGCGGGCTTCGGCGATGCACTGGTACTCGCGGCCGTGCCGGCCTGTGCCGAGGTGGTCGCTGCTTTCGACCAGCGGCTCCTGCAGGAGAGCGATGCACATCGCGCGTCGAGCCGCAGCGCCTGGCTGCCGGACCGGCCACGCGCGCGGCTCACCGGTTCGGCGCTGCGCTGGCTGGTGCCGGCGTCGCTGATCCTGCTCGCGCTCGTGCTGCTGCATGCCTTCGGCTACTGGCGCGTGCATCGCGAGAGCGTGCGTCGCCGCGTGCTGGAGCAGCGGTTGCACGACGTCACCGCGAACCTGCCGGCGGTGGTCTACCAGGCCCGCCGTTCGGCAACCGGCCACTACAGCCTGGCGCAGATCGCCGGTGACGTGCAGGCGTTGTTCGGCGTAAGCGTGGAGACTGCGCGGATCGACCATCTGCAACTGCTGGCCGCGGTGCATGCCGACGACCGCAGCCGGGTGATGGCGTGCATCGAAGCGGCCGCGCTGGTGCGCGGTCCCATCGACGTTACGTTCCGCACCCGGTCGGCGCAGGGCTGGCGCTGGGTCCGCTCACAGGGACGACCGCTGCAGTGCGATGACAGCAGCGTGGAGTGGAGCGGCTACTGGTTGGATGTCAGTGAAGCACAGGCGCGTGCAGTAGCGCTGGCCGAGGCGCGCCGCGCGGCCGAGCAGGCGGCGCTGGCCAAGAGCCATTTCCTGGCGACCATGAGCCACCAGATCCGCACGCCGATGAGTACCCTGCTGGGCATGCTGGAGCGATTGGCTGCCAGTGACCTGGATGCGGGCCAGCGGCAGGTGCTGACCACCGTGGGTGATGCCGCGCAGATGCTGCGGCAGATCCTGGACGATGTGCTGCACAGCCAGCGCCTGCAGCCAGCGCCACTGCAGCTGCGGCCGACCGATCTTGCGGCGCTGGTGCGCGCGGTGCAGCAGCTGTTGATGCCCGTCGCGGCCAGCCGCGGCCTGCACCTGCACAGCGAGATCGACCCCATGCTGCAGCAGTGGTCGCTGGCCGATGGGCTGCGCCTGCGCCAGGTCCTGTTCAACCTGGCCGGTAATGCACTCAAGTTCACTCTGCAGGGAAGCGTGGTGCTGCAGGCCCATGTGCTGCAGCAGCGCGATGGCGGGCAGCGGTTGCGCCTGCAGGTGACCGATACGGGCGTGGGCATCAGCATGGAGCGGCAACAGGCGGTATTCGCTGCCTACGAGCAGGCCGAGACCTCGACCACGCGCCGCTTTGGTGGCAGTGGGCTGGGCCTGTCGATCTGCCGCGAGCTGGCGGCATCGATGGGGGGCCAGCTGCACCTGCGCAGCGCGCCGGGCAAGGGAACCACCGTATGGCTGGAACTGGTGCTGGCGGCCTGTGCGGCACCGACGGTGGTACCGGTGCTCACGACGGCCGTGCAACGGCCGCTGCCGCCGGCGCGGGCACTGGTTGTTGAAGACCATCCGACCAACCTGCAGTTGCTGGTACAGCGCCTGCGCGAGCTGGGGCTGCAGGTACACGCCTGCGACGACGGCCAGCAGGCATGGGAGGCCTGGCAGGCGCAGCCCTTTGATCTGGTCATCACCGACTGCCATATGCCGCACATGGACGGCTTCGCGCTGGCACGGGCGATCCGTGGCGATACCTGCACCATCCGTGCGCAGGTGCCGATCGTCGCGCTGACTGCCAGTGTGCTGGAACGCACACGCGAGGCCTGCCGTGATGCGGGCATCGACCATTTCCTGGCCAAGCCGGTGGCGCCGTGCGAACTGCGCGCGCTGCTGGAGGAGCTGCTGTTGCCGGACTCAGTGCGCCAGTAGGCGGACGATGCTGGCAGCGGCGTCGCGGCCTTCGGCCACGGCGGTCACCACCAGGTCTGCACCGCGTACCGCGTCGCCACCGGCGAACAGGCGTGGATGCGCGGTCTGGAACGGCAGGCGGTCCTTGCCCCCGGCGACGATGCGGCCGTTGGGCTGGCCTTCCACCCCCAGGTCCGCCAGCCACGCCGGCACGCTCGGCGAGAAGCCGAAGGCGATGATCACCACGTCCGCTTCCAGCAGGGATTCACTGCCTTCGATCGGCACGGCGTTCTGGCGGCCATTGGCATCGGGTTCGCCCAGCCGGGTTTCGACCACGGTCACGCCGATCACTTCATCGTCGGCGCCGGCTTCGATCGACAGCGGTTGGCGGTTGAACAGGAAGCGCACGCCCTCTTCGCGCGCATTGGCCACTTCGCGAGCGCTGCCGGGCATGTTGGCTTCGTCGCGCCGGTAGGCGCAGGTGACCTTGGCCGCGCCGAGGCGCACCGCGCTGCGCACGCAGTCCATGCCGGTATCGCCACCACCGAGCACCACCACCCGCTTGCCGTTGAGGTCGGGCAGGGCGATGGTGTCTTCCCAGCCGGCAATCGGCCGGCCCTTCGGGTCATCGCCGCCGACGATGCGGCTGTTCTGCACCAGGAACGGCAGCGCCGGCAGCACGCCCTTCAGGTCCTGGCCGTCGAGGCCACCATCGGTGTAGCGGTAGGCGCCGGTACCGATGAACACCGCATCGTGGGTGTCCAGCAGCTGCTGCACGCTGAGGTCGCGGCCGATCTCCACGCCGAGGCGGAACTGCACGCCCATGCCCTCCAGCACGTCGCGGCGCCGGTGGATCACGTCCTTGTCCAGCTTGAAGCTGGGAATGCCGAACTGCAGCAGGCCGCCGATCTGCTCGTAGCGGTCATAGACCACCGCGGCAATGCCGGCGCGGGCCAGGCGGTCGGCGCAGGCCAGGCCCGCGGGACCGGCCCCGATCACCGCCACGCTGCGGCCGGTCGGCTGCACCGCGCCCAGGTCAGGGCGCCAGCCGCTGGCCAGCGCGGTATCGACGATGTACTTCTCCACCGCACCGATGGTGACCGCACCGAACTCTTCCAGCGTGCAGCTGCCCTCGCACAGGCGATCCTGCGGGCAGACCCGGCCGCACACCTCCGGCAGCGGGTTGGTGCTGTGGCACAGCGTGGCGGCTTCGTGGATGCGGTTCTCCTGCACCAGCTGCAGCCACTGCGGAATGGCGTTGTGCACCGGGCACTTCCAGCTGCAGTACGGGTTGCCGCAGTCCAGGCAGCGGCCCGCCTGGTACTGGGCGTCCTCCTTGCCGAATTTTCCGTACAGCTCGCCCCAGTCGCCGGACGTGCGCAGTTCCACCGGGATGCGCTGCGGCATGGTGCGGGGCAGGTCGAGGAACTGGAAGGCGTGCTTGCGGCTCATGGCGGGCTCTGGAATGCGGGGGGGAACGTTGCCGGCCAGCGGCCGGCACTACCGGAAAACATCACGCGGCGCGTCGCAGGGTTTCGGTCAGCGACTCGATGCTGGCGGCCTTGGGTTTGACCAGCCAGAACTTGCCGATGTAATCGCGGAACTCGTCCAGGATCTGCTGTGCCCAGATGCTGCCGGTCAGCTCGCGATGGCGGCCGATCAGGCGGTGCAGGTGCTGGCGGTAGTTCTCGAAGCCTTCGGCGGACACGCGATGGATGTCGATCAGCTCGTGGTTGTAGCGGTCGACGAAATCACGGTCCACGTCCAGTACGTAGGCCAGGCCGCCGGTGAAGCCGGCGCCGAAGTTCAGCCCGACCTTGCCCAGCACCAGCACCACGCCATCGGTCATGTACTCGCAGCAGTGGTCACCGGCACCTTCGACCACGGCCAGTGCGCCGGAATTGCGCACCGCGAAGCGCTCGCCGGCGCGGCCGGCAGCGAACAGCTCACCGCCGGTGGCACCGTACAGGCAGGTGTTGCCGATGATGGCGGTGCTGCGTGCCTCGAAGCGCGCGCCACGCGGCGGCCGCACCACCAGCCGGCCGCCAGCCATGCCCTTGCCGACGTAATCGTTGGCTTCGCCTTCCACCTCCAGGTGCAGGCCACCGACATTGAAGGCGCCGAAGCTCTGCCCGGCGCTGCCACGGAAGCGCAGTTCCAGCGGTGCCTCGGCCATGCCCTGGTTGCCGTGCGCGCGCGCCACGGCACCCGCCAGGCGGGTACCGATGCTGCGGTCGGTGTTGTGGATCAGGAAGCGATGCTCGCCGCCGCGCTTGTGCTGGATCGACGGCGCCAGCAGGCCATCCATCTGCGTGGCCAGGCTGTCCGGCGATTCGTACAGGCGCTGCGCGGCGCAGTGGCTGCCCTCGTAGCGGCTGTCGGCCAGCAGGCGCGACAGGTCCACGCGCACGCCGTCGCGCGGCGCAGATTCGATCTGGCGCAGCAGGTCGGTACGGCCGACGATCTCTTCCAGCGAACGCGCGCCCAGGTAGGACAGCCAGCCGCGCACTTCTTCGGCCAGCAGCCGGAAGAAGTTCTCCACGCGCTCGGGCTGCCCGGTGAAGTGGTTCTCGCGCAGGCGCTCGTCCTGGGTGGCCACGCCGGTGGCACAGTTGTTGAGGTGACAGATGCGCAGGTACTTGCAGCCCAGCACGATCATCGGCGCGGTGCCGAAGCCGAAGCTGTCGGCGCCCAGCAATGCGGCCTTGACCACGTCCAGCCCGGTCTTCAGGCCGCCATCGGTCTGCAGCAGGGTACGGCCGCGCAGGTCGTTGGCGAGCAGCGCCTGGTGCGCCTCGGCCACGCCCAGCTCCCACGGCACGCCGGCATAGCGGATCGAGCTGACCGGCGAGGCACCGGTGCCGCCATCATGGCCGGAGATGGTGATCAGGTCCGCACCGGCCTTGACCACGCCCGCCGCAATCGTTCCGACGCCGGCATGGCTGACCAGCTTCACCGACACCAGCGCGGTCGGGTTGACCTGCTTGAGGTCGTAGATCAGCTGCGCCAGGTCCTCGATCGAATAGATGTCGTGATGCGGCGGCGGCGAAATCAGACCGATGCCCGGGCGCGCATAGCGCAGCCGCGCGATCAGTTCGTTGACCTTGTGCCCGGGCAGCTGGCCACCCTCGCCGGGCTTGGCACCCTGCGCGACCTTGATCTGCAGCACCTCGGCATTGACCAGGTACTCGGCGGTCACGCCGAAGCGCCCGGAGGCCACCTGCTTGATCTTGCTGCGCCTGGCGGTGCCATAGCGTGCGGGGTCTTCACCGCCTTCGCCGGAATTGCTGCGGCCCCCCAGGCGATTCATCGCAATCGCCAGCGCTTCATGCGCTTCCGGTGACAGGGCGCCGAGGCTGATCGCCGCGGTATCGAAGCGCGGGAACAGTTCGCTGGCCGGGGCCACTTCATCGAGCGGTGCGGGCGTGGCGGCAGGGACCAGTTCCAGCAGGTCACGCAGTGCCGAGGGCGGGCGCGCATGCACCGCATCGCAGTACTGCTGCCAGGCACGCGGATCGCCGCTGCGCGCCGCGCGCTGCAGGGTGGTGACCACGTCCGGGTTGTACATGTGGTACTCGCCGCCGTGCACGTACTTCAGCAGGCCGCCGACATCCACGTCCTGCTGCGCGTCCCACGCCTGCGCGCACAGCTCGCGCGCGTCGGCATCCAGGCGCGCGAAACCCGCGCCACCGATGCGCGAGGCGGTATCCGGGAAGCACAGATCGACGACCTCCGGTTCCAGGCCGATGATCTCGAACAGCTGCGCGCCGCGGTAGCTGGCCACGGTACAGATGCCCATCTTCGAGATGATCTTCGACAGCCCCTTGTAGACGCCCTTGCGGTAGCGGCGGCCGATCTGCGACTGCTCACCGCCCTTGCTGAGCTTGAGGATGCCGCGGCGGCCCAGGTCGAACAGGGTCTGGTAGGCCAGGTACGGATACACCGCCGTGGCGCCGAAGCCGAGCAGGCAGGCCATGTGGTGCGGGTCGCGCGCGGTGCCGGTCTCGACGATGAGATTCACGTCGCAGCGCAGGCCCAGCCGCGAGAGGTGGTGGTGGATGGCGCTGGTGGCGAGCAGCGCATGCACCATCGGCCGCCCGGCCACCGGGTAGCGGTCGGACAGCAGCAGCATCACCATGCCGTCGCGCGCGGCCTGTTCGGCCTCGGCGCAGATGCGCTCGATGCCGGCACGCAGGCCCTCGTCTTCGCTGTAGGACAGGTCGAGCAGACGGTTGGCCTGCGCGTACTGGTCCATCTTCAGCAGCTGGCGCAGCTTGCGCTGGCTGAGCACCGGCGAATTGAGGATGACGTGGTTCACCGTCTCCGGACCGGCATGGAAGATGTTGGTCTCCTTGCCGAGCTGGGTGGACAGGGACATCGCGCAATCTTCGCGCAGCGGATCGATCGGCGGGTTGGTGACCTGCGCGAAGGCCTGGCGGAAATAGTCGTACAGCGGGCGGCTGCGCTGGCTCAGCACCGCCATCGGCGTGTCGTCGCCCATCGAGCCGGTGGCTTCCTGCTCGGTCTCGGCCAGCGGCCGCAGCACCTGCTCCACTTCCTCGCTGCTGAGCTGGTACAGCTTGTGGTAGCTGCGCAGGGTGGCTTCGTCGAACGGCTCTTCCACCAGCGACGGGTCGATCAGTTCGGTCTGCAGGTAGGTCACGCCCTGCTGCAGCCACTGCTTGTAGGGCGCGCGGCCGCGGTTGATGCGGTCGACCGCATCGGAGTCGAGCAGGTCGCCGCGCTTGAGGTCGATCGCGATCATTTCGCCGGGGCCGAGCTTGCCCTTGCGCACCACCCGCTCGGTGGGCACTTCCCACACGCCCGCTTCAGAGGCAACCAGGAAGTGGCGGTCGGCGGTCAGCATCCAGCGTGCCGGGCGCAGGCCGTTGCGGTCGAGGGTGCAGACGGCGTAGCGGCTGTCGCAGGCAACGATGCCGGCCGGGCCATCCCACGGCTCGCTGTTCAGGCCGTGGAACTCGTAGAACGCGGCCAGGTCCGGGTCCTTGAACTCCAGCGACTGGGTGGCCGGCGGCACCAGGATGCGCAGCGCCTGGATCAGCTCCATGCCACCGGCGACCATCAGTTCCAGCATGTTGTCCAGGCTCTGCGAGTCCGAGCCGTGCATGGAGATCACCGGGTCGAATTCGGCGATGTCGAAGCGCGGCGTCTTCCACACCTTGCTGCGCGCCTGGGCCCAGCGGCGGTTGCCTTCGATGGTGTTGATCTCGCCATTGTGGGCGAGCATCCGGAACGGGTGGGCAAGCGGCCAGCGCGGCAGCGTGTTGGTCGAGAAGCGCTGGTGGAACACGATCGCGCTGGAGGCCAGTTCGCGCCGCTGCAGGTCGGGATAGAAGCGGCTGAGCTTGTCCGGCAGCACCATGCCCTTGTAGCTGATCGCATCGGGGGTGAGGGTGGTGACGTAGAAATCAGCGTGATCGCGCAGCTGCTGTTCGCTGCGGCGACGGGCCAGGAACAGCGCCAGCGCGAAGCCGGCATCGTCCTGGCCGACACCGGCATCGACGAACACCTGTTCGATGCGCGGCAGGGTATCGCGCGCCAGCTGGCCGCAGACGCTGTCATCGGTGGGTACCTCGCGCCAGCCGGCGACCTTGCAGCCGACCGCTTCCACCTGCGCCTGCAGCTGGGTACGGCAGGCGTCGGCGGCCTCGCTGTCGTGCGGCAGGAACACCAGGCCGGCAGCGAAGCGCGCGGCGGTGGTGATGCCGGCTTCGCTGGCCAGCAGTTTCAGGAATGCATCGGGGCGGCGCAGCAGCAGGCCACAGCCATCGCCGGTCAGGCCATCGGCGGCGACGCCGCCACGGTGGGTCATGCGCGAAAGCGCGGCGATGGCGGTATCAACCAACAGGCGCGAAGGTTGATCGTCGAGCTGGGCGACCATGCCAAATCCACAGGCATCGCGCTCGGAGCGCGGGTCGTAAAGCCCTTGGCGGTTGCGGGGGGCCATCTCTACCTCGATGCGTATAGGGTTGGCGGCGACACTCGTCCCCGCTCATTCCCTGGAGCGCATCGTGAGGCCACCGGATGCCTCGACTAGATCACAGGTTGCTGCAGCGCCGCAATACACGGTTGCAGGTGCAACAGAACGCGCCGGCAACCCCGTGCCGGCGCGGGGTCGGCCTCAGCCGCAGCGCACGCCGCTGACCAGGCCCTTGTCGTCCACTTCGATGTTCAGGCGGTCGCCGAGGAATTCCATCGTGGCCACGTCGTTGGGCTTCATGACGCGCAGCTGGTGGGCACCGGCATCTTCCTGCGCCTGCTTGCCCAGCGCGTCGGCGTAGGCCTGGCCGACCAGGCTCTGCACCTGGCTGGCATCGCAGGTGCCGACCGGCGGTGCCTCGGTGGCCTTGCCGGCTTCGTCGGCCGGTGCCTTGGCGGCTTCGGCAGCCTGCTGGGCATGGGCCGTGGCCGAATCCTGTTCATCCAGCGCCGGTGCCTGGCAGGCGGTCAGGGCCAGCACGGCCGGCAGCAGCAGGGCGGAGAGCGAACGGGCGCGAATCGGGAACGACATCATGACTCCGGAAGGGATTGTGAAAGCCCGAGCATAGCGGCGAACCGATCCTCACGTGTTTGTCTTGTGTTATCGACAGGATCGCGGCAGCGCGGCAGCGACACTGCGCGCATGCCGACCCCCTCTACCCCCGAACGACAGGCCGCGCGCGCTGCGGGCCTGCGCTATGTCGATGACACCCAGCCGGGCATCAGCCGGCGCCGCGCCGGCAAGGGCTTCAGCTACCGGGATGCCGATGGCCATGCGGTGCGCGATGCCGCCACCCTGCAGCGCATCCGCGCGCTGGCGATTCCACCGGCCTATACCGCCGTATGGATCTGCGCCCACGCCAATGGCCATCTGCAGGCCACCGGCCGCGATGCCCGCGGGCGCAAGCAGTACCGCTACCACGCTGATTGGGCCGCAGTGCGCGACGCCGGCAAGTTCGACCGGGTGATCGCCTTTGGTGAAGCACTACCCGCGCTGCGGCGCCGGCTCAGCCGCGATCTCAAGCACAGCGGCTTCCCCCGCGAGAAGGTGCTGGCGGTCGTGGTCGCGCTGCTGGCCGACACCCTGGTGCGGGTAGGCAATGAGTCCTATGCCAAGGAAAACAGATCCTTTGGCCTGACCACGCTGCGCAACCGGCACCTCGACCTGCTGCGCGGCGGGCGCGTACGGATGCGCTTCCGCGGCAAATCCGGGCAGCTGCACGAAGTGACGGTAGGTGACCGCCGGCTGGGCACGCTGGTGCGCGGCGTGCAGCAGTTGCCGGGCCAGGCGTTGTTCCAGTATCGCGACGACGACGGTGCCATCCAGCCGGTCGACTCCGGTGCGGTCAACGATTACCTGCGCGAGGTGATGGGCGAGGAATTCACCGCCAAGGATTTCCGCACCTGGGGCGGCACCCTGGCCGCGGTGCAAGCGTTCGCGGCCACCGAGTTGCCCGAACCGGCCAGCCAGCGTGCGCTGGCCAAGGTACAGCGTGAGGTGGTGTGCAAGGTGGCGACCCAGTTGGGCAATACGCCTGCGGTGTGCCGCAAGGCCTACATCGACCCCTGCGTGTTCGCCGGCTGGGAGCGCGGTGAACTGGCGGAACTGGCCGGCCTGCGTGGGCCGCGCCAGTGGGAGCAGGCCACCCTGCGCGTGCTGCGCAGGGCGCGCCGGCTCAGCCGCAATAGATCGCGGTGATGTTGTTGGTGCGGCCCTTCTCGATGGTCAGGCGGTCACCGCCTTCGTGTGCCGGCGGCACGCGCGGGCCGTCATGGCGCAGCACCTGCACGTGCAGGCTGTCGCTGTCCACGCGCGCGCGCTCGACGGTTGCGGCGGAGGCGGCCAGGCCGAGCGCACCACGCACCCTGTCGCTGTGGCACTGGCCGGAAATCACGCCGTCGATCGGCTGCACCTGGGCCACCGGCGTGCTGCTGCAGGCGGCGAGGGCGAGACAGACGGCGGCGGTGGCGATGGCATGCTTCATGGAAGGATTCCTTGGTGTGGTTGCGTGCAGCGTGCGACGGCGCACGTGGTGGCGGAATGAACACCGTGCACATCGTGGATACGGTGCGCTCACCCCCGCCAACAGCCTGTGTGGAGACACTGCAGTCGCGGCGGATGCCGCCCCCGGTACTGCGGCGCATGCGCCCGGTAATGCCGGCCGCTGGCCGGCGATCCCATTCCCCCCCCGAGGAGACCTGCATGGCCACCACCCGAAAGACCCCCGCCCGCCGCAAAGCCTCACCCAAGGTGCGCAAGGGCAGCACCGCGACCCAGACCGCTGCCGACCCCGCTCGCCCGCGGGTGGTGAAGACCGCAACCCGCAAGGCGGCGGCTGGTGATCCCCGCGCCGCCCGCGTTGCCGCCCGGCAGCGGCGCCTGCAGGACCAGGAAAAGGCCAAGGACGCCCGCGCGGCCAAGAAGGCCACGAAAAAGACCGCGACCCAGGCCGGCGCACGCCGCCAGCCGGAGGACATGCCGGCCCAGCAGCTGGCAAAGCCGGGGCACGAGCACGAACTGGAGCTGGCACCGCGCTTCCTCGCGCCGGACTACACCGGCAGCGGCAAGCTGCAGGGCATGCGCGCGATCGTCACTGGCGGTGATTCCGGCATCGGCCGTGCTGTGGCCGTGCTGTTCGCACGCGAAGGCGCCGATGTGGCGGTCCTGCACCTGGACGAGGCCGAAGATGCCGACATCACCCGCCAGCACGTGGAGCGCGAAGGTGGCCGCTGTGTGGTGATCGCCGGTGACGTGCGCGACCCGCGCTTCTGCAACAAGGCGGTCAAGCAGGTGGCCAAGGCCTTCGGTGGCATCGACATCCTGGTCAACAACGCCGCGTTCCAGCTGCACTGCGAGCGGCTGGAGGATCTGGAAGACGCGCACCTGCAGGAGACGCTGCAGACCAACATCGGCGGCTACATCCAGATGGCGCGTGCGGTACTGCCGCATCTGGGCGAGGGCGCCAGCATCATCAACACCGGCTCGGAAACCGGACTCTTCGGCAGCAAGGCGCTGATCGACTACTCGGCCACCAAGGGCGCGATCCATGCGTTCACCAAGGCCCTGGCCAGCCAGCTGCTGCCGCGCGGCATCCGGGTCAACTGCGTGGCGCCGGGGCCGGTATGGACGCCGCTGAACCCGGCCGACAAGCAGGCCGGGGATGTCGCCGAGTTCGGAAAGGACAGCGACATGGGCCGGCCTGCACAGCCTGAAGAGCTGTCACCGGCGTATGTGTTCCTGGCCTCGCCGGTCTGTGCAAGCTACATCAGCGGGGCGATCCTGCCGGTGATGGGTGGGCCGCGCGGCTGAGTCGTGTCGGTTCCCGCCTGGATCCGGCGGCAGCGAAGGTGTGCGGCCTGTCAAAGGCCCCACACCGTGCGATTGGGGTAGGCTGATCCTGTACCGACCATGTTCAAGGACCGACCATGCCCGAAATGGATATCAATGCCGCAGCCAACGAGGTCGTCGCCCTGCTGCGGCGAAACGATGCGCGTGCTGCCGCCACCCGCCTCCAGGCCCTGCACGACGGCCAGAGCGCAGTGGTGCAGGAATCGCTGGATCGCTATATCTCGGCGCGTGCGGCCGCCGAGCTTGAGGGCTTGCGCCGGAACGGGGGCGTGGCCGCAGCGGATGCAGCTACGGTGAATCCGATGCTGGATCGCTTGGGCGAGGCGACGCGCCCGCCGCGGATGCCCGATGCTGCCGAGACAGCGGGATTGAGCCAGGCCCAGCAGTACGACGTTTATGGCAGCATCGTGGCCCAGCGCGGCAACATCGCAGCGAACGATGCAATGGCAACCCAGGACCGCGTGGTGCTGGGGTTGCGCGATGAGAACCGCACGACCGAGGCGCGCGGACGTGGGGTCTACGATGACCGCATCGTGGTGCTGTGGAAGGATGCGCAGGGCCGCGGCCACGTGCGCGAGTTCAACCAGGCCACGACCGAGCCGACCGCCCAGTACGACGGCCATGCCAAGACCGCGCCGCGCAGCCCGGGCTTTGGCAATGTGGCGCCGCGTACCAAGACCGAGGGCGAGGACGTCAACGGCGACCGGGTCAAGGATCTGGGGCGCCTGGGCGAGGGCACCATCGAGATGCGCGCGACCACCCATCCGCGCAATGGCCATCCCGATGAGTTCGCGCTGCGTCCTTCGCAGGACGCGATCACTGCGGGCGCCGGACGGGTGGAGCGCGACAGCAATGGCGATGGCTGGTTCGATGCGCGTGATACCCAGGGCGTGCAGGACCTCAACGACACCTTCAAGATCCATCGTGGCAGCCATTCCAACACCGATTCGGCCGGTTGCCAGACCATCGGTGGCGGCGAGTATGACGACTTCGTGTCGACGGTGCGCGGCACGCCTGGGCAGAACCGCTGGCAGTACGTGCTGACCTCGGTTGCACCCGGCCAGACGCGCGAATTGGGGCAGGACGTGCCGCTCGCGGCCAACGATGACCCCCGTCAGCCGCAGCATCGCGATCATGCCCTGCAGCAGCAGATCAGTACGCGCCTGCAGGCCCTGGGCGGACGCTACGCCGAGCATGCCGAGGACTACAGCCTGGTGATGCTGCGCGAAGCGAAGGCCGCGGGCATCACCCGGGTCGACCAGATCGTGGCCAGCAATCCCAGCGCCGGCCGTGCGGCTGGCGAGACACTGTTCCTGGTGCAGGGCAGCCCGGGCGATCCTGCGGCGCTGCGCGCAGGGGTCAATGCGGCCGAGGTGCGCGAGACCGCGGTGGAAACCGGCCTGCGCCAGCTGCAGCAGCAATCGCGCGAACAGGCTGCACCTGCGCCCGCGCCGGCACAGCAGCAGGACGCGCCGGCGATGGGAGGGCGTTGATCGATGATCCGATCGCAGTTGACGCCGAGCGTTCCATTGATGCTGCTGCTGGCCTGCAGTGCCTGCGCGCCCGCTGGAGAGCGCGTCGCGCCGGTGGCGCCCACTGCCAGCTCGGCCGCGAAACCGGAGGCCCTGCCTGCGCAGACCCTTCCCACGGATCGCGGACTGCCCGCATTGCCGAAGGCTTCCGGCAGCGGCCATCCCGGCGGCCGCTACGCTACGCTGCCCGAACCTGCCAGGCAGGTGCTGGCGCAGTTGAAGTGCAACGTGGAGAGCGCCAGCAAGGTGCAGGTGCTCTCCATTCCCGCGCAGGATGGCCAGCAGGATTTGATGGTTACTGATCGCAGCGGGCCGCGTTTCCGCTATTGGATGCGGTCGTTCTCCGGCAGTGGCGGTACCACCGGCTATCTGGTGCAGCTGCAGGGCTGCCCGGCAACCACCACGGGCATGCGCGCCTACATCGCACAGGGAGCCGCACCGCTGCAGGATGTCACCGCATCCATCCTGGCGCAGGCCGGATTGCCCGATGCGGCGACCATGACGGCCTACCAGGACAAGGGCGCGGGCGATCTGTTCGCCTTCATCGGCGTGCTGGACAAAGTGCCAGTACTGCGCTGGGTGGCCGAAGCCGACCCCGAACAGCCACTGGCCGCCGATGCACGCAGCTTCGACCATGGCAATGCCATCCACGGCGGTTTCCTGCACTGGAACCAGGATCACTTCGAAGTGGCCAGGGCCGTTCCCGCCGCGCTATGGCCCTGCGATGACAGCCCCTTGCGGCCGTGCAAGGCCGACCCGTTCGTGACGGGGCGTTGAGGCATCGCGCACATAGAAGTCGGCAATGCGCGGAATGAACTGCTGCGGATTGGCACCGACAAGATTGGTCAGCACCACGACCGCCACGCCGCGCTCGGGATAGACCACGAAGGCCGAGCGCGCACCGCCGATACCGGCCACCTGAAGGTCGGGCGATGCGCGCAGTACCGCCCAGCCACCCGCCCACGGGCCGGCGCGGCCATCAGCGAGGCGCTCTGCGCTCCACATCCGCCGCAGTGCCGTCTCCGGCAGCAAACGGCCTTCGGTCAGTGCGACGAGCCAGCGCGCGGTGTCGTCAGCGGTGGTGAGGATGCCGCCACCGGCCCAGAGCGAAGGCGGTATGTCGTAGAACCAGTGCGACAGGCGGGACGGTGCATCCACAGCATCGGTGGCACGCGGGGCCAGGCTGTACATCGTCGCCGCATCCGGAATCAGGTCGTAGCTGTCGCCGAAGGTGGTGCGGGCCATGCGCGCGCTGCTGAACTGGCGTGTGGCCAGGAAACGTTCGTAGGACATACCGGATTGCTGCGCGATGATCCGTGCCAGCAGGACATAGTTGGTCTGGTTGTAGGCGAAGCGCTGCCCGGGCGCCGCTTCCAGCGGCCGCGCTGTCACCGCCGTCCACGCCTGTGCTTCGGAGCCACCGCCCAGCAGTCCGTTCGCATCAAGGATGTCCGGAAGGCCTGAGGCATGCGCCAGCAACTGGTGTACGCGCACGTCTCTCCACGCTGGCGGAAGATCATCCAGGTAACGCGAGGCCGGCGCGTCCAGATCCAGTCGTCCCTCCTGCGCCAGCTGCGCAGCCGCCACGCCGGTGAATGCCTTGGTGGCCGAGTTGAGCGGGAAGCGGGTGTCGCGCGAGGCACGCACACCGTTCTCGACATTGGCCAGACCGTAGGCCTCGGACAGCACGATCTGCCCGTCCTTGACCACCGCGACCTGCAATCCGGGGATGCGCTGCTCCAGCATGATCTGGCGGATCAGGCGGCGGGTCTGGTCGTTGGCCTGGTCCTGGCTGGCAGCAACGGCGGCGAAGGGCAGTGCACTGATGAGCATGAGCAGGGCACGGAGCATTGGGCGGGACATGTGGAATTCCAGCGGGGCGTTGCGGATCGGATGCAGCGGGCGGGTCAAAGGTTTAGGCGCTCGGTGGTGCCTACCGTTCGTCGGCCCATGACTTCCGGGGGGTTGACTACAGTTGTCGTCACGCAGACAGTGGCGACACGTGTAGTCAAGGGAGTGGTGTCATGCGTGGCAAGACGATCGGGGACCAGGAGCTGGCCCTGCTGCAGTACATCGATGAACATGCGCCGGCCACGGTCGGCGAGGTCGCCAGTGGCTACGGGGAGGCCCGTGGGCTGGCCCGCTCCACCGTGCTGACGATGATGGAGCGACTGCGGGCGAAGGGGTATCTTCAGCGCCAGCAGCAGGACGGTGTCTACCGCTACCAGGCCACGCGTGGCCCGCAGAGCGTGCTGCAGGGCGCGGTGGCGCAGTTCGTCGACAACACCCTGCAGGGCTCGGTGTCGCCGTTCGTGGCCTACCTGTCGCAGCGCCAGCAGGTCAGCGACAACGAACTGGCCGAGCTGGAAGCGCTGGTCGCCCAACTCCAATCGCGTCGCCACGAGGGCTGAGCCATGGACACCACGATGCTGATCCCGATGCTGGAACGATTGGGCTGGACCAGCCTGCAGACCGTGCTGCTGGTGGCCCTGGTGTATGGCGTATGCCGCGCGCTGCCGTCGCTGTCGGCGGCGACCCGCTGCCGCCTGTGGTGGCTGGTCTCGCTGCAGGCTGTGCTCGGCCTGTTCTGGAGCCAGCCGTTGCAGCTGGCCTGGCTGCCGGCGCCGCAGGCGGTGGCGATGAGCGCGACCGATGTGGCCGCCGACATGGTCTACCCGCTGGCCCCGGAGGCCTCGGCACAGCTGTTGGCCGCAATGCCGATGCCCGCCGCGGATGTGCCGGCGGTGGCATGGTGGGCCGTCGCACTGGCCACGCTGTGGATGTCCGGCGTGCTGCTGATGGCCCTGCGTACCTTCGGTGAGTGGCGTCGCTGCCGCGCGCTGCTGGCAGCGGCCTATCCCTGCGAGGACGAGGCGCTGGTGCAGGCCCTGCAGCTGGCTTCCGATGCGCACGGCGTGCGTCCTGCGCCGCGGTTGTGGATGAGCACGCAGGTGGACGCACCGCAGCTGGTCGGGCCGTTCCGCCCGGTGCTGCTGCTGCCGGCGGGCGACAACGCCCTGCAGGGCGACGCGCTGGACCTGGCTCTGACCCACGAACTGCAGCACCTGCAGCGGCGTGACCTGCAATGGGGCCTGCTGCCTGCACTGGCCCAGCACCTGTTCTTCTTCCACCCGCTGCTGCGCCTGTCGGTGCGTGAATATGCACAGGCGCGCGAGGAAGCGGTGGATGCAGCGGTGGTTGGCCAGCACGGTGCCAGCCGCCAGGCCTATGGCCGTCTGCTGCTGCAGCTGGGCGTGGCACCGCAGCCGCATCTGGGCGTGGCCAGTGCCGCACCGGATACCACCAGCCTCAAGCGCCGCCTGCTCTCGCTGCAGTCGCGCCGGTCCTGCCCGCGCATCCTGGCGATGGCGTTGACTGCGGTGGTGCTGGTGGTGGGCGTGGCGCCGATGCGGCTGGTCGCAGCGCCGGTGCCGCCGGCACCGCCCGCGCCTCCTGCGGCGCCGAAGGTCGTGCCGCCGCAGCCGCCGAAGGCTCCGAAAGCGCCGCCCGCACCGCCTTCATCCGCGCGCGTGCCGGCCGTGCCGGTGGCGCCCGCGCCGCCCGCCGAGCCGGCTGATGTCGAGGCGTTGTCAGGTCCGGACGATGCGGATGTGGCGGTCGACGTGGATCCGGATGTCGATGTCGATACCGGCATGCACAGTGAACACACGACCTCCCGCACCACTTCCATCACCACCTACGGCCGCCTGGACCTGGGCAAATCGCCGCCGGAGGCCTTCGTGCTGGTAGATGGCGATTCGACCTTCGCCAACGGCGGCATGGACGACGTGACGGTGGCCCGCAGACAGCTCGGCAAGGGCCCGGCGCTGTGGTTCCGCAAGGGCGACAAGCGCTACGTGGTGCGAGACCCGATGATGATCCAGAGCCTGCAGCGTGCCTACAGCGGCGCGGCGGATCTGGGCCGCCAGCAGAGCGAGCTGGGCCGCCAACAGAGTGCGCTGGGTCGCCAGCAGGGCGAACTCGGCAGGCAGATGGGCGAGATGGGCCGCCTGCAGGGCGAGGAGGCGCGCCGCATGGCACTGGCCGCTGCCGAGGCTGCGCGCAGCGCGATGGCCGCGCATGACATCAACCGCGAAGCGGCGGCAGAAGCGGCAAAGGCGGCGCGGGGCGCGACCAACGATGCGGCCATTGCACGTGAGGCTGCACGTGAGGCTGCTGCAGAGACACGTCGTGCGATGCAGGAAGTGGACAACGAAACCGCGCGGGCCACCCACACCCGCGGCATGCAGCGACTGGCCAGCCAGCAGTCTGAACTGGCCAGCCGCCAGGCGGCGCTGGGCAGCCGGCAGGCTGCGTTGGGTGAGCGTCAGGCACGCGTGCATGAGCAGGCGTCGCGGCAGGCGCAGCAGGTGATCGCGCGCGCACTGGCCAGCGGCAAGGCCGAGCGACTCTGACTGGTAGTGCCGGCCGCTGGCCGGCAATGTGGGGTGCCGGCCAGTGGCCGGCACCCACTGGGTTGATCAACCGCAGCTGGCGCGCTCGATCCGGTTCTGCGCGTCCACCTGCACCGTCACGCGGTCCTGGCGGAAGTCCATGGTGACCGCCATGCCCGGCTTGACCACGCGCGCGTTGCGGGCGCCGCTGTCGGCGACCAGTTTCTTGATGGTGGCCTCGTCGGCGGTCTTGCCGGTGAAGGCTTCCAGCGCTTCCGGCCTGCATTCGTGGGCGGCATCGGCCACCGGTGCCGGTGCCGGTGCCGGTGCGGCATCGTGGGTGGTGCTGCTGCCGGCGTGGCTGCAGGCGGCCAGCGGCAGGATGGCGAGCAGGGCAAGCGGATTGAGGCGCATCGTCGGGCTCCAGGCGTGGATGGTGGCGGCAGTGTCACCGCTGCCACCGTCAGGGCATGTCAACGCGGCCCTGGGCCATTACTGCCCGACCAGCGCCAGTGTTTCGCGCTCGCGCTGCTCCTCGCGCACCAGTCGCTGCAGCAGCAGGGCCAGGGTGACCACGTCCTGATGGTTGTGGTCGGCCACCCGACGCAGGTTCACCGCATCGCCGCCGCGCAGGAAACGCAGCCATGCGCCCGGGGCTTCGGAGCCAGGCAGGTCATCCTCGCGCACCACGCGCAGCAGCTGGCGCTCAATGGTGGACAGCTTGCAGTTCTCCCACGTGCCGCGATAGCGGCGGCGGGTCGGGTAGAGCAGGTCGACGTGATCCAGCGCGCTGATCGGGCAACGCTGGCGGGCCAGCCGGTAGCGCGTCTTCAGCAGCGGCGCATCGTAGCTGCGCCCGTTGTAGCTGCAGAACACGGTGGACGGCTGCAGCCAGCGGGCGAAGGTGGCCAGCATCGCGTCCTCGGCGGCCATCGTCGACATCAGCAACTGGCGGATGCGCAGGCCTTCGCCACGCTGCGGGCACACGTGCCAGTCGGCGGCGCCGATCATGAAGGCGCGGGTGCCAGTGCCGCCGGCCAGGCCGGTGGTCTCGGTATCGAAGAACAGCAGGTCGCGCGCGGCGACGTGCTCGTGCTCGCGCCTGGCGAAAGCCAGGGAAAGCGGTTCTGCGGGAATCGGTTGCGGCTGCAGCGACTCGATCAGGAACAGTCCCGGCGCGATTTCCTCGCCGGGGAGCTGGCGATCCTGGGCACTGGCGCGTGCCGGTGCGGCTCCACCACGCGAGCGCAGGCCGAGCAGGCGGTGCAGGCTGCCCACTTCCGGTCGACGCAACGGTGCGGCGGCCGTCACAGGCGCGGCAGCGCCGGTCGGCTTGTGGCGGATTTCCTGTTCGACCCAGGCGAACACCGAGCGCTCTGCCGGTGGCTGCTGTGCATCGTTGGCGGCTACCGGGGCCGGCGCCGGGGGGGGCGGCTCGGGTGCCACCGGCGTGACTGCTTTCGGGTCGCCGGCCTGCTTCCGCAGCAGGCGCAGCTTGTCCAGGCTCAGGCTCACGGTGCCAGCAGCTCCATCGGCTCGCGCGTGGTCACCACCATGTCGCGCACGTGCTGGCAGGCTTCTGCGTCGAACAGGTCGAGCACGCGCAGCGCCAGCGCGCGCGGCGAGGTTTCATCTTCCTCCTGTGCAGCCAGCACCGGGCCGACACAGGCCGGGCAACCGGCCTTGCAGTCGCAACGCTGCACCAGTTCGCGCGCGCGCTGCACCAGCTCGGCCTGGCGCTGCCACAGCGGCTCGCTCAGGCCAACGCCGCCAGGAAAGTTGTCGTACAGATAAACGGTCGGCACGAACTCCTGCAGCAGCTCCACCGCGCCAGGGTCGCCTTCGCTGCCGCGCAGCTGGCCACGGCCGCTCTGGTCGGCGATCGCGAACCAGGCACCATCGCCGTTGCCGACTGACTTCTGCAGATCGCGCGCATCGGCCATCACCGCCACGGTGGCGACGATGTGCAGGGCATACGCGGCGCCAAGGAAGCCATCCAGCGCATCCTGCTTGCTGGCGAACGCGCGCAGCAGCAGCGCCTGCGGCAGCTGCCACCACACCGCAGTGGTGTGCAGTTCCTGGTCGGGCAGGTTCACCGGCCCATAGCCGATGTTCTCGTGGGTGTAATAGCGGATCTTCTTGTAGCCGGCCACGCGACGCACCACGTGCACTTCGCCATGGTGCGAATCGCCACGGCCGGCCACGCCACCGTCGAAACGGTCCAGCACCTTGAGCTTGGTGAAGTCGATGCTGTCGGTGTAGTAATCCACATGCGTGCGGGTGACATAGGCCTTGCGGCCGTCCCAGTCCAGCGTCTCCACCTGGTAGGGCGTGGACTGCACCATGTGGATGGCGCCTTCGTACAGGGTGAGTGCGGCGGCGGAATAATCGACCTCGGCGATGATCTGCTGGCGGCCGTCGCTGCGGTCGACCACCACGAAGTTGCCGTCGGCCACCGCGCGCAGGCTCACCGCGTTGGCCGGATAGCTGTCGGCGATCCATTCCCAGCGCTCGCCTTCGCGGTGGATGACTTCGGTTTCGGCCAGCGCTTCCAGGAACACTTCCGGATCGATCGGGCCGAAGCCATCGCCAACCCGGAACGGCAGTTCGAAGGCTGCGCAGCGGATGTGGTCGAACAGGATCAGCGGCTGGTCAGGTGCAATGCGTGCATGTTCGGGCGAGGCCTCGGCGAAGAAGTCCGGATGCCGCACCACGTACTGGTCCAGCGGCTGCGAGCTGGCCACCATCACCCCCAGCGCGGGCTGCTGGCGGCGACCGGCGCGGCCGAAGCGCTGCCAGGTGGCGGCCACGCTGCCGGGATAGCCATTGAGAATGACCACGTCCAGGCTGCCGATATCCACGCCCAGTTCCAGCGCCGACGTGCTGACGATGCCGTCGATGTTGCCAGCGCGCATCGCACGCTCGGTCTCGCGACGCTCGGTGGGCAGGTAGCCGCCACGGTAGGCGCGGATGCGCGGCGGCTTGCGCGGGTCGTGGTCGAAGATGTCCTTCAGGTACTTGGTCAGCACTTCGACCATCAACCGGGTCTGCGCGAACACCAGGGTCTTCAGCCCGGACTTGATCGCGATGCGCGCGATGCGGTTGCTCTGCGAGCGTGCCGAGGCGCGCAGGCCCAGGTCCGGATTGATCACCGGCGGGTTCCACAGCAGTACCTGTTTCGGTCCGCTGGGCGCACCGGATTCGGTGATCGCGGTGACCGGTGCCTCGATCAACGCCTCGGCATGCGCCTGCGGATTGCCGATGGTGGCCGAGCACAGGATGAACTGCGGTTGCACGCCGTAGAACGCGCAGATGCGCTTGAGCCGGCGCAGCACGTTGGTGACGTGGCTGCCGAACACGCCGCGGTAGGTGTGTACTTCGTCGATGACGATGTAGCGCAGGTTCTCGAAGAACTGCGCCCACTTGGTGTGATGCGGCAGGATCGCCTGGTGCAGCATGTCCGGGTTGGACACCACGATGTCGCCATGCAGGCGGATCGCCTGGCGCGCATCACCCGGGGTATCGCCATCGAAGGTGAAGGCCTTGACGCCCAGATCGCCGGCACGGTTGAGTTCCAGCAGCTCGGCCACCTGGTCCTGTGCCAGCGCCTTGGTCGGGAACAGGTACAGCGCCTTGGCCTTGTCCTGCATCGCCGCGCTGACCACGGGCAGGGTGTAGCACAGCGACTTGCCGCTGGCGGTGGGGGTGACGATGGCCACGTGCTCACCACGCTGGCTGGCCTCCCAGGCCTCGGCCTGGTGGCTGTAGAGCTGCTCGATGCCGCGTGCCTTCAGGGCCGCGGCCAGGGCCGACGGTACCGCATCGGGAATGGGGGCATAGCGGCCCTCGCGGCCGGGAATGGCAAAGCTGCCGGTGATGCGGTCCTGGTAGCGGCGCTGCAGGCGCGCGCTGAGCAGGGCGCCGTCACGGGCGGGCAGGCCATCGCGGGTGGCGAGCTTCTGCTCGGCATCGGCGGTGCGCTTGGCGAGTTCGTAAGCCATGGAAAGTGGAGCCGGGACGGATTGCGAGGGGTCACATGGCACCACATCCACGTCTCAGGATGTGAGACATCGCACACGGAGGGCGTGAACCGTTCAGTGCTCGCGTCCCGTGGCGCCGCCGCATCTCCCCTTGCTGAACAGCTGCCAGTGCAGCAACGAAATCTGAAGCCGGCATCCGTATCCTTGGGCGCTGGACGCAACCAACAGGGCGGATGGCTGTGGCACGACGTGGAACGCAGGGAGCACTCCTGGCCGGCATGCTGCTGGCCGGCATCGCGCAGGCGCAGCAGGCCGCGCCGGTATCGGTGCCCGATCCTGCACCCGTTCCCCCTGCTGATGCCCCGGCAGCAGCCACCGCGCCGATCTCCACCGCCCTGCCGCAGGACAACGTCACCACCCTCGGCGAGGTGCGTGCACTCAAGCCCGACGACGAGCCGCTGGACCTGTACCGCTTCAAGAACCCGGTGAAGTTCGGCGACAACCGCTTCAGCCGCGACTGGAGCGAGCCACCGTCACCGGAGCAGGTCAGCATGGGCGGCGGCTACATCATGATGGGCGTGGTCAAGGGCGTGCTGGCGGCGGGCCGGGGCCTGAACAAGCTCACCGGTGGCCCCGACCAGATCCAGTCCGCCATCGCCCGGCCACCGCCTGAGCTCAGTGCCGAACAGCGGCAGCGTGCGCTGCGGTTCTCCCAGCAGCAGGATGCCGGTGATGCACCGCCGGTGAAGTAGGCCGGTATATCCTGCCGGTTCCTCAACCGATAGCGCTGCCATGTTCCTGCGTTCGTTCTGCCTGCTGGCTGCATTGCTGCCCGCGTCCGCCTTTGCTGCCGGCATCGCCGGTGATGGCGCGTGCCGCAATGGCGCGTTCCCCTCCGAACAGAGCCGGTTCGCGCTGGCGCGGGTGGTCGACGCACCGCGCCTGTATCTGCTCGGCGACATGGACGGGTGCCCCGCCAAGGGCGAACCGGCCTGCCGCCAGCGCAGCTATGTGGTCAACGGCGATACGGTGGTGACCGGTCGCGACCTTGGCCGCTACCGCTGTGCGTTCTTCCCGAACAAGGTGGGCGGCAGCGCCGGCTGGGTGGACCGCAGCAAGCTGCAGCCGTTGCCGGTGGCCGTGCCAACGCTGCAGGACTGGGTGGGCCACTGGAAAGACGGCGACAACGGCCTGCGCATCACCGTGCAGGGTGGACAACTGCATGTGGATGGCGACGCCTACTGGCCTTCTGCCAACCCCACGGCGGAACAGCGCCCGTATGGCCCGAACATGGGCCAGGTGGAAGCGCGCGCGACGCCGCGTGGTGCTGATGTCGAGTTCGTCGAGGACACGTGCCGGGTGCGCGTGCACTCGCTGGGCGAGGTGCTGATCGTGGCCGACAACAGCGAATGCGGTGGCATGAACGTGCGCTTCAACGGCGTGTACCGGCGCGCGGGGAAACGCTGAAGGACGCATGACGGAGGGGGTCAGAGCCCTGTCGTGGGCGAAAGGGATCCGACCCCGGGTCAGCGCCGCCGCTCCAGCCACCACAGCAGCGAAGCGCACACCGTGAACGCCAGCCACCAGGGCCAGCGCGAGCCCGGCACGGGCTGCATCACCGACGCGTTCGCCGACGTGCTGGAGGCCAACGCCTGCGTGGTCGCATCGATCATCGCCTGCCGATGCAGTGCAGGTGCATCCTTCGGGTCGAACACATAGCGCCAGACCGTCGTGTCGCCGTGCTGCAGGCGCTGCCAACCCGCCTCGCGCGGCCACCAGCCGGCGCAGCGCAGGGTCGATGTTGCGCCGTCAACGATCAGGGGCACGCTGTCTCCGCGTGCGTTGAAGACCTGCAGTGGCGCCTGCACGCCGCACAGCGCCTGCCGTTCGCCCGCCCAGCCGAGCGTCTGCGGCGACCACAGCGCATCACTGCTGTCCTGCGCGCGCGCCAGCGTGGCGACTACGCTGCTCCAGAGTTCACCGTGGCGATCATCGCGCCCGGCCAGCACCCAGCGCCAGCTGTCGGTGATCGGCAGCAGGCCGATGCGACCCTTGCCGACCGCGCGCCAGCCGCCGACGGCCTTGCCCGTCCCATCCCGCAGCAGGGCGTTGCTGCCTGGCGCCTGCAGTGCGAGTGCTTCCAGCGCGGGCAGGGGCGCATTGTGCGAGCTGCGGTCAGCGTCCTCGCCGTAGCCGGTTGGCAGCGTTCCGGCGGCGAGCGGGCCGCGTCGTGCGGCGAGGACCGCGCTGTCGCCATCGCCGGGAAGTTCGAGGGCGTGGCTGCCGCCATCGCCCTGCACCGGCAGGCCCAGATCCTGCAGGCGCTGGCGCGCGCCGGCTGCAGGTGCGCCTGCACTGCGCAACAGAACGCCAAGGCCGTCGCGCAACGCCTGCCGCACGGCAGCCAGCTGGCCGGCACTCAATGCGGCCAGGCTGCGCTCGTCCAGCAGCAACAGATCGCTGCGCGCGAGTGACGCTGCATCCAGCGCGACCGCGCCATCCCCCACGCTGACACCTGCCCCGGTATCGGCCTGTACCTGCACGCGGATGCCGGTATCGGCGGCCCAGCGGCGCAGGTACTTCAGCTCCGGGCCCGGCGCACTGGCACGCACCAGCATGCGCAGCGGTGCCGCCGGCAGGGTCTGCTGCGGTACCGGCGTGCTGTCCACCACATGACCGCCGGCATCGAGCAGGCGCAGCTGGAACACGCTGCGGCCCTCGGCGCGGGCGATGCCGCTGAGCTGCACGTGACCGTCCTCGGCAACGTCCACGCGATCGACCACGCTGTCGGCGGGATCAAGCAGTTCCGCCTTGGCCTTGGCGACGCCGCGCGCCTGTGCATGCACGTCGAAGCGTGCGCCGGGCGCGGCGTCGGCGGGTGGCTGCAGCGCGATCCACCCGCGCATCGGAGCTACCGGCTGCCAGCGCACGTCGCGTGGCAGTACCGCGTCGCGGTCACGCGCGACCAGGCCGGCACCGACCAGCGTCAGCGTGGAAGCCGGATGCTGGCGCAGCGCCGTGGCCAGGTCCGGCACGCGCTGGCCCCCGGGCACATCGGCAGCCTCCGGCAACAGCAGCCGCGGGCCTGCGCTGGCCGGCAGCGCGCCGGCCTTGTCGGCATCGATTCCCAGCACGACCAGGCCGACCGCGGGTTGCTGGCCGGTGGGCGGGACCAGGCAGAAGTACAGCAGCGTGGCAGCGATCAGCTGCAGCGCAATCACGATCCACTGGCGGCCACGACGCGCGGCATTGCCACGCAGCTGGCGCACGCTGGCGATGACCACGATCAGGGCGAGTGCCAGCGCAATCCACAGGTTCACAGCGGAGGCGTTCATGGCTGTGCCTCGAGCGCATCAAGGTACCGCTGCCCCATCGCATCGGCGGCACTGCGCCGCATCGCCTGCGGCAATGGACGCTGCAGCGCCCGCCACAGCTGCGCGCGCAGGCGCTGGCGGCAGTCGCGGCAACCGGGTTCGATGCGCAGCTGCTCGATGGCGGCAGCCAGATCGAGTGCGTCGGGCAGGTAGGCGGCATTGCGCTGCTGCCAGCTGGCGAGTGCGTCGAGGTCGGGCACGCTGGTGTCATCGCCGAGGCGCTGCCACGCTTCGACGATGGCCGGGTCGGGCGGCGTGCGTGCGGCCAGCGGCAGTTCACGGCTGGCCAGCCCAGCGCGATCGCCGCCCAGCCGACGGCCTTCATCGATCGGCGGCAGCTCCGGCCCCACCCGCGCCAGATAGATGCGTTCGGCCTGCTGCACCTGCTTGATGAACCCCAGTGCCTTGTAGGCGAACGGCAGTGCCTGCTCCGGACGGCCCTGGCGCAGCTCGCCTTCGGCCGACCACATCTGGTCCAGCGCGGCCTTCAGCGTGGCGCGGGTCTGTGGGTCGAGCAGGGTCGCGGCCTCGGCATGGTCGTGGGTGTGGCCGTACTCCGACAGCACATCGGTGGCGCTGCCGAACACCGGTGGCGCATCGGCATTGGACGCCTTGTCGCCGTGGTCGTGGCCATGCGCGTCGTGCGCACCGGCCTCGGCGCCATGGTCGTGATCGTGTTCGTCGTCGTGGCTGTCTGCGGTCGGCGCATCGCTGGTGGGCAGGTCGCTGGTCGGCGGTGGCTTCGGTGCACCTTCGCTTTCTTCGCCCAGGAACTGGCCATAGCGCAGGCGCAGGATGCGCTGGTCGACACCGATCGCATCGCTGCGTTTCACGAAGTCCTCGGCGGCGAGGCTGCGTCGCTGCCGGATCAGCGCTTCGGCATCGATGATGATCTGCCGCTGGCTGCGGAAATAGGCCGGCAGGGTCTTCTTGATGCGGCCTTCCAGTTCGGCACCGAGTGCAACCTCGGCGCTGGGCAGGCGCAGGATCACGCTGCTGCTGCGCCCGGTCTGCGGTGTTGGCGCGTGGTTGTCGCGCACTTCCAGCTGGGCGATGACATCGTTGCCCGGTTGCGCGCCCAGCGCAGCCAGATCCAGCGTGTGGGCGAAACGCCGCGCGGTGGCTTCGCCGCTGCCGGCAAGCGTGACGCTGCGTTTCACGAAGGTGATGTTCTCACCGCTGCCCTGGGTGACGGTGACCGACAGCGTTGCCTGCGCGGCTACGCCGTAGTCGTCGGTGGCCTCGAAGCGCAACGACCACTGGCGTTGCCCGGGCGTGCCCAGCACCAGGCTGGCGGCCGGCTCCAGCACGCGTACGCCGGGCGCGCGGTCGGCGACCACGTCCAGACGATGCAGGTCGGTTCCGGCCAACGCCGGCTCGCTCACCACGCGGTACAGCACCGGCGTGCGCGCCACATCCTGTGCCTGCCACTGGCCATCGTGTTCGTTCAGCGGCAACCGGCGACCATCGTGGAACTGCAGCCATGCCTTGTCCGGTGCGCGATCAAAGCGCAACGACCACGACAGCCGGCTGTCGGCGGCGACCTTGGCATCCAGTGCGTTCTGGGTGAGCGTGGCCTGGCCGGTATAGGCCGGCGCGTCGATGCGCATGCGGGTGGACTGCAGGTGCAGTGGGCCCGCGGCAGCCGTGCTGCCAGGCGCCGACGCACGGGCCGGCGCGGAGCCGGGGCTGGAACGTGGCCAGCCGAATGCCAGCGCAACGATGGCCAGGCCTGCGATCCAGCACAGCGCCAATGCTCCACGCGGCCAGCGCGGACGCAGTTCCGGCATCGCGCGTTCCAGCGTGGCCAGCACATGCGCGCGCTGGCGCTGCTGCAGCGGATTGAGGGTAAGCGCATCGGCAAACAGCAGGTCGGCACTGTCCTCACTGGCGCCGCTGCCATCGAGCTGGCGCTGCAACCACTGCGGGTCCAGCTGGCGGGAGCGTGCCGTGGCGAGCGCTGCGCAGGCAAGCAGGCCAATGGTGCCGACCACGCAGGCGATATCGAAGCCCGCCAGGCGCAGCGCCAGCACCGTTGCGGCCAGCGCCCACGGCAGGCCCGCCAGCAGAGTGACGAGCGCACGGCGGCGGCGCGCGTGCTGCCAGGCGAGCTGCAGGGTGTTCATGCGGGCCCCCTGCGTCGGCGACTGCTGGCCATCCAGCGTTCCAGCGCGAACAGCAGCACGATGGCCAGCAGCAACCACGGGGTGAGCTTGCGCAGCGGCGGCGTTGCCGCAGGCAGTGCTGCCTGGCGGGGGGCCTGGTCCTGGGCATCGCCGAGGCGTGGCAGCGGAGGCGGCTGCAGAGCCAGCAGCAGCGCACGTGGCAACTGCGGATCGCGCAGCGCAGCGTTGCCTGAGGCATCCCAGTCGCCGTGCAGAGACAGCAGGACACCGTGGCCGATGCGTTGCTGCCACAGCAGCGGGGTGCCCTCGGTGCTGCGCAGCAGGATGCTGGCCTCGGCGGCAGGCTTGCCGGCAGTCACTACACGTCCGCCGTCCTGCAGCCACGCCTGCCAGTTTGCCGGCAGTGCGCCAGTGCGGCTCCACACGCCGATCTCGCCGCGTTCGGGCAGCGCATCCGCCACCAGAGGCGCGAGCGGCGCCTGCCTGCCCCACGCGCGCTGCAGTGCATTCAACCAGTGCTGGACGGCGGCCGAAGCATCGCTGTGCACGCGCAGGCGCGGCAACGTTGCGGCACTCGGTTGCTCACTCACCGGTATCGGCTGCGGACGCCACTGCACCTCGCGCGACAGCTGCAGGCGTGTGCCGTCCAGGCCGGGCAGGGGATCGGGAACGTGCACGGTCAATGCGGTGCCCGCAGGCAGCTGTGCGTCCAGTTCACGCAGCAGGCTGGGCAGGGAAGCCGTGGACGCGGGTGGCACTTGATCAATGGCCGGGAAGCCGGGCGCCAGCCAATGCCAGTTGCCCGCTTCGGCGGTGCCGCGTAGTGCGGTCGCGTCCAGCCCTGGGGCTACGACCGTCCACGCAGTGGGGGCTGGCGCAGGCCCGGTCAATGCAGGTCGTGCCAGCAGCAAGGCCAACGCGGCAAGCAACAGCAGGCGCACCAGCAGCAACGGCCAGTCATCGAAGCGGATGCGCTGGCGCGGCCGGATCTGTGCACGCAGCCAGCGCAGCGCGGCGAAATCCAGCGGTGTGTACGGATGGCGGCGGGCGAGGTGGATCAGCAGCGGCAGCAACCCTGCAGCGAGCGCGGCCAGGCCCAACGGGAACAGCAGGGTCATGCGCCGCCCCTGCGGCCAAACAGTGCCTGCAGTGGTTGGTCCAGCGGCTGGTCGAGCCAGCCAGTGGCACTGGCGATGCCGCTGGCCTGCAGGCGCGACTGCAATGCGTTGCGTGCGTCAGCGAAGCGTTGCAGGTAGTCGGTGCGGATCGCCGCGCCATCGCCCAGCAGTTCCTCGCCGGTCTCCGGATCGCGGAAGCGATGGCCTGCGTCGAAGGGAAAGTCACGCTCGTCGGCGGTGAGGATCTGCAGCAGTGCCACTTCGCGGCGTGCGCTGGCCAGTTGTTCCAGCAGCACAATGCCGGCCTCGTCAAAACCGTCGCCGATCGCCAGCAGCAGGTCGCCCGGGCGCACGCGCTCCCACAGCGGGCGCAGGCGATCGGCCACAGGCCAGCCGCCACGCGCCTGCAGCGCATGCAGTTGCAGGTGCACGCGATCACGCTGGCGTGCGCCGTTCGCTGCGGGCACCAACTGCAGTCCATCGCCATTGATCGCCAGCAGGCCGAAACGGTCGCCCTGCTGCAGGGCCAGTTCCACCACGCAGGCGGCCACACCGCGCATGTGGTCCAGGCGGGTGCGCTGCGGTGCCGCGCGATCGGCCTGGCCGGCCGAGGCGGTGGCATCAAGCAGCAGCCAGACCGTGATCGGGCTTTCGCGTTCGGATTCGCGCACGAAGAAGCGGTCCGAGCGTGCATACAGCTTCCAGTCGATCTGGCGCAGCTCATCGCCTGGTTCGTAGGCACGGTACTGGGCGAATTCGAGGCCGGCACCGCGGCTGCGGCTGGCGTGCTGGCCGATGCCACTGGCGCCACTGGCCAGGCGTGGCCGCACGCGGAGCGTGCGCAGGCGCGCACGCAGTTCCGGTGGCAAGGTCAGCGGGGTACCGGCGTTCACGCGTGGCTCAACCCGGGAACGGCACAGCCTGCAGCAGGGCGGCGACCACGTCGTCGGCACGCTTCTGCTCGGCCTCGGCGGCGAACGACAGCAGCAGGCGATGGCGCATCACCGGCGCGGCCAGCGCCTGCACGTCCTCGCGGGTGGCGGCAAAGCGGCCCTGCAGCAATGCGCGCGCTTTTGCCGCCAGCACCAGCGACTGCCCGGCGCGCGGACCCGCGCCCCACTTCACCCACTGGTTGATCGCGGCGGGTGCGCCTTCGCCTGGGCGGCTGGCGCGCACCAGGCGGGTGATCCAGGCCAGCACATCCGGGCTGACATGCACCTGGCGTACGGCGGCCTGCAGCGCGATCACCGCCTCTGCATCCATCACCTTCGGCACCGCGTCGGTGGCGCCGCCGGTGGTCTGTTCCAGGATCTGCCGCTCCTCGTCCTCGCTGGGGTAATCCACCAGCACGTGCAGCAGGAAGCGGTCCAGCTGCGCTTCCGGCAGTGGGTAAGTGCCCGCCTGCTCGATCGGGTTCTGTGTGGCCAGCACGAAGAACGGCGCCGGCAGTGCGTAGGTGGTGCCGGCGTAGCTGACCGTGCGTTCCTGCATCGCTTCCAGCAGTGCGGCCTGGGTCTTGGGCGGGGTGCGGTTGAGTTCGTCTGCCAACAGCAGGTGGGTGAAGATCGGGCCCTGCTGGAAACGGAAATGGCGATGGCCGGTGCCGTGGTCTTCCTCCAGCAGCTCGGTGCCGAGGATGTCGCTGGGCATCAGGTCGGGGGTGAACTGCACGCGCCGGAACTGCAGTTCCAGCGCCTGCCCGAGCGAGCGCACCAGCAGGGTCTTGCCGAGCCCGGGCGCGCCTTCCAGCAGGCAGTGGCCGCCGGCCAGCAGGCCGATCAGCAGCTGCTCGACCACGGTGTGCTGGCCCACCACGGCGCGTGCAAGCGCGGCGCGCAGCGCATCCAGGCGTGGCAACAGGGAATCGAGGTCGGGGGAAGTCATGGGCGTGCAGGTCCTATCAATTGTTCAACGCGTACATCACGATGTTGACGCCGAAGCGGGTGTTGTCTTCGGCCAGGAAACGCTTGTTGCGCCAGTCGTAGTCCCACTCGCAGCCGTAGTCCTTGTTGCTGTAGAGCAGCCCCAGGCGGCCATCGACCTCGATGCCCTTCAGGTAGTCGTGCACCAGGTCGTCGCCCCAGCCATTGAGTTCGAAGCTGGTGGCCGGCGGGCCATCGGGGAAACGGAAGAAGCTGCGGTACAGCGGGTGGCTGTTGGGCAGCTTCTGCAGTGCCCTGGGACCAAACAGGCGGCCCATCTGTGCCTCGAACGAGGTGGCGAACAGCCCATCGATATCGTGGTTGCAGTCGTCGACGAAGACGAAGCCGCCATTGCGCACATAGCGCACGAAGTTCTGCCGCTCGGCGGCATTGAACTCCACCAGCGTGTGGCCGGCCAGGTAGCAGAACGGCGCTTCCAGCATGCGCGGGTCGGCCAGTGCCACCACGTGCTCCTGCGGGTCCACGCGCAGCGAGGTGTAGTCGATCAGCGAGGTGATCAGGTTGGACGGCATGCGCGCGTCCACGTCCCAGTCACCGGAGTCGTACTGCAGGCGGGTGAACCAGAAGTCGTAGCGCGAACTGCGCGGGCCTGCCTGTGCCCAGGCCGGCAGCGCCGCCGCCGAAGCGGCAGCGGCCAACCAGCGCAGGCAGGCCCGGCGATCCATCAGACAGCGTCGGACAGCGAGGTGAAGGTGAAATCGCGCAGCTTCATCGGCGGGATCATCATCACGTAGCTGGACTCATCACCGGCCACACGCACCGGCTTGCCCAGCTCTTCGATGTTGTTGAGCATGATCACCGGCGACTCGTTGAAGCGGAAGTTCTTCACCGGGTGCTTGATCTGGCCGTTCTCGATGTAGAAGGTGCCGTCGCGGGTGAGGCCGGTCAGCAGCACCGTCTGCGGATCGACCATGCGGATGTACCAGGTACGCGTGACCAGGATGCCCTTCTGGGTGCCACGCACCAGCTCGGCGGTGCTTTTGTCGCCACCGCTCATCAGCAGGTTGCCCGGCGAGGCCTTGGCAGTCTTGCCCTGCTTCTGCGCCCAGAAGCGCGAGTAGTCCAGGTTGGCGATCTTGCCGTTCTCGATGATGGCCATGCGCTCGCGCGGCAGGCCTTCGTTGTCCCACGGCAGCACCGGTGCGTCCGGATGCCACGGATCGGCGATCATGGTCACGCGCGGGTCGTAGACCTGCTCGCCCAGCTTGTTGCCACCACCCTTCTTCGACAGGAAGCTGCGGCCTTCATCGGCCGAGCGCGCACTGAAGAAGTTCATCATGAAGCTGATCAGGCCTGCCGCTGCGGCCGGCTCCAGGATCACCGTGTACTTGCCCGGTTCCAGCGCCTTGGCTTCGGCCGACTCGGTGGCCTTGCGCATGGCGATGCGGATGTCCTGGTCGGCCTTGAAGTCGGCCGCATCCTTCAGGTTGCGGCCGACCCAGCCCGAGCCGCGGCCATCTTCAGTGCGCACGGTGCAGGTGTAATCGAAGTTGGTGGTGCGCTGGTAGGCGAAGTTGCCGTTGCTGTTGGCGGTGGCCTGGAAGCCCTGGCCGTCCTCGAGGAAGCCGGCGGCGATCAGGCCGTGACCACGGCACGGGGCGATCGAATCGGCGGCGACCTTGGCACGGAACGCCGGATCGATGGCAGCAGTGGATTCGCTGAAGGTGGGGCTGGCGCGGTAGCTCTGCTTGCCGATGGCCGGCATGAACTCCGGGTTCTCCGGGGCCAGGCGGGCCAGGTCTTCGGCACGGCGCACCACGCGTTCCAGCGCGGCATCGTCGAACTCGTTGATCGAGGCGGTGCCGACGCGCTTGCCGAAGGCGACGGTGACCGCCAGTTCGGTGTTGTCGACGATGCCACTGGTGGAGACATTGTTCAGCGCGAAACGGATGTTGCCGCTGATCGCGCCGGCCAGCACGGCGGTGCACTCGTCGGCCTTGGACAGGGCGATGACCTTGTCGAGGATGGCCTTGGCCTGGGCTTCGGTGAAGATACTCATGGTGTAAGGGCTCCTGACCGGTCAGCCGAGGCTGCGTGCGGTGTTGATGACGTTGATGCCGTTGAAGCGCGCGGTGGACGAGCCGTGCGAGACCGCCGAGACCTGTCCCGGCTGGCCCTTGCCGTCGAAGAACGAACCGCCCAGGCGGTAGTCGCGTTCGTCGGCCACGGCGGTGCAGGCGTTCCAGAACTCCGGCGTGCGGATCTGGTAGGCCACGTCTTCCAGCATGCGGGTGATCTGGCCGTTCTTGATCTCGTAGAACAGCTGGCCGCCGAACTGCGCGTTGTAGCGCTGCTGGTCGATCGAGAACGAACCATCACCGATGATGTAGATGCCGTTCTCCACATCCTTGATCAGGTCCGGCACGCTCAGCGGCGTCTTGCCCGGTGCCATCGACACGTTGGCCATGCGCTGGAACTGCACGCTGGACCACGAGTCGGCATAGCAGCAGCCGTCGGACTCGGTCTTGCCGAGGATGTGGGCCTGGTCGCGGATGGTCTGGTAGTCCACCAGCTTGCCGTTGCTGATCAGGTCCCAGCGCTTGCACTTCACGCCTTCATCGTCGTATGCCACCGCGCCGAGGCTGCCGGGCTGGGTCTTGTCGGCGAAGATGTTGACCAGCTCGCTGCCGTACTGGAAATGCTGTTCGCGCTTGTCCAGGGTGGCGAAGCTGGTGCCGGCGTAGTTGGCTTCGTAGCCGAGCACGCGGTCCAGTTCCAGCGGGTGGCCGATCGACTCGTGGATGGTCAGCCAGGTATGCGACGGATCGAGCACCAGATCGTACTTGCCCGGCTTCACCGACGGGGCCTTCAGCTTTTCCTGCGCCTGCCGGGCGGCGGCGATGGCGTCTTCCTTCATGTCGTAGGAAGAACTGTAGTTGACCACGCCATTCGGGCTGACCACCTTGCCGGCGGCGGCGCCGTCCAAGTACTCGTAGCCCAGGCCCATCGGCGAGGACAGGCCCGAACGGGTGCGGAACTTGCCGCTGCTCTTGTCGATGGCGGTGACCGTCATCGGCGCCCAGATGCGGTGCACGTCCTGGTCGATATAGGAACCATCGGTGGAAGCAAAGTACTTCTGCTCGTTGACCAGGAACAGCATCGAGTTGACGAAGCTGGCACCAGCGCCCATTGCGGCAGCGTTGACGTCCAGCAGCAGGCCGACCTTGTCCTTGATCGGCACCTCCATCGCATTCTTGCGGATCGGCGTGCGCCAGCTCACTTCACCCACGCCCGGCGCCTTGGCCAGCTGCACCGGTGCGGTCTGCACGCCGGCATTGGCCTTGGCGATGGCCGCCGCCTGCTGCGCGGCCCTGGCCACGTCAGCGGTACCCAGTGCGTTGGTGGCGGCGAAGCCCCAGGCGCCGTTGACGATCACGCGGATGCCCACGCCGGTGGACTCGGTGTTCACCACGTTCTGCACCTTGTCCTCGCGGGTGATCACGAACTGCCGCAGGTAGCGGCCGATGCGCACGTCGCAGTAGGTGGCACCGGCGCTGCGCGCCGCCTGCAGCGCCGCGTCGGCCAGGCGCTTCTTCAATGCCGGGTCGAGGCTGGACTGCAGCTGCTCGGCGGCGATCACCTTGCCGAAGAAGGAGGGCACGATCAGCCCGCCCGCGGTAAGCCCGGTCAGGGCCAGGAAGTCACGTCTTTGCAAGGCTGCTCTCCATGTCGAAGGATGGGTGGCTCAAGCGCCGAGACTGCGCGCGGTGTTGATGATGTTGATGCCGTTGAAGCGGGTGGTGGACGAACCGTGCGAGACCGCCGAGACCTGGCCGGGCTGGCCCTTGCCGTCGAAGAACGAACCGCCCAGGCGGAAATCGCGTTCATCGCAGATGGCCGTGCAGGCATTCCAGAATTCCGGCGTGCGGATCTGGTAGGCCGCATCCTCGATCATGCCGGCGATCTTTCCGTCCTTGATCTGGTAGTACAGCTGGCCACCGAACTGCGCGTTGTAGCGCTGCTGGTCGATCGAGTACGACCCCCGGCCGTGGATGTAGATACCGTTCTCCACGTCCTTGATCATGTCCTCGACGCTGAGCGGCTGCTTGCCCGGCGCCAGCGAGACATTGGCCATGCGCTGGAACTGCACGCTGGACCAGGAATCGGCGTAGCTGCAGCCATGCGATGCATCGCGGCCGAGGATATGGGCTTCATCGCGGGTGGCCTGGTAATCGACCAGGATGCCGTCGCGCACCAGGTCCCAGCGCTGGGTCTTGACGCCCTCGTCGTCGTAGCCGACCGCACCGAGGCTGCCCGGCTGGGTCTTGTCGGCGAAGAAGGTGACGATGTCGCTGCCCCAGCGGAAACCCGCATCGCGCTTGTCCAGCGTGGCGAAGCTGGTGCCGGCGTAGTTGGCTTCGTAGCCGAGCACGCGGTCCAGCTCCAGCGGGTGGCCGACGTTTTCGTGGATGGTCAGGAACAGGTTGGACGGGTCCAGCACCAGGTCGTACTTGCCGGGCTTCACCGACGGCGCCTTCAGTTTCTCGCGCGCGTGGCGGGCGGCCGCAATGGCGTCCTCGACCGGGTCGTAGGAATCGCGGTAAGCGGTGATGCCACCGGGCAGGTGCACCTTGCCGCGCGCATCGCCATCGAGGAACTCATAGCCCATGCCCATCGGCGAGGACAGGCCGGCGCGGGTGCGGAACCTGCCGCTGGCCTTGTCGATGGCGGTGGCGGTGAACGGCAGCCAGATGCGATGGATGTCCTGGTCGATGAACGAGCCATCGCTGGAGGCGAAGTACTTCTGTTCGTTGACCAGGAACAGGGTGGAATTGATGTAGTCGGCGCCCGCATCCAGCGCGGCGGCATTGAGGGCCAGCAGCAGTTCGACCTTGTCCTGGATCGGCACCGCCATCGCGTTCCTGCGGACCGGGGTCTGCCAGCGCACCTCCCCGACCGGCGGCGTCGGCGCCAGCTGCACCGGCCGGGTCTGGATGCTGGCGTTGGCGCGGGCGATCGCGGCCGCCTGCTCGACCGCAGCGCGTACGGCGGCCTCGGTCTGCTGGTGGGTGGCAGCGAAGCCCCAGGCCCCGTTGACGATCACCCGCACGCCCACGCCGGACGATTCGCGGTTGGTCACGTTGCCGACCTGATGCTCGCGGGTGATGACCGACTGGTTGAGGTAGCGGCCGATGCGCACATCGCAGTAGCTGGCCTTGGCCGTGCGTGCGGTGGCCAGCGCCACGTCCGCCAGGCGCCTGCGCTGGAGGGTGTCGACCGGGGCGAGCAGTTGCTCGGCGGCGATGGCACGGGAATGCGGCAGCAGCAGGCCCGCCAGGCCCAGACCGGAAAAAGCCAGGAACTCACGTCGTTGCACAGCGTTTCTCTCTCTCGCTTGCGTGCGGCCGGCAACGGGCCGAGCCGATCACGTCAACCACTCGACTTTCGCCAGCGCGAGGCATCCGGGCAAGTGACTGCAGTCATGGTTGGGGGTGTTACGGCAGGGCTTGCAGCCCTGCACCTGCTCAGAGCCGGAGCAACAGGCACAGCAACAGCGGGCTTGCTGAGGGATGGCGGGGCGGTGTGGGTGGGCAGGACACGCCGTAAACCCCCCTCCGGGGTCCGGCCCAGCCGCTGGCGGCTGTGCGTTCGGGCGCTTGCGAAGCAGTGCTTCGCAAGCAAAGCGCCCTCACCCATGGGGGCTCGATGGCGCCATCCATGGCGCCAACGGTCCTGCCCACCCACACCGCCCCGCCTCTGACAGATTCCGTGCGCTGCTGGTAGGTGTCGACCTTGGTCGACACATCTGTCAGATATCGAATGAAATTCGGGGTCAGATCCGTTTTCCTGCGGAAAACGGATCTGACCCCAAGAGTGTTTCCGACAGATCGCGGCCAACTGTCGAAGGCGGGGTGGGTCCGGTGGCAGGGGCGTGAGCGCCATGGATGGCGCGACCGAGCCTCCATGGACGGATTTACGGCGTCCCCTGCCACCGGATCCACCCCGCCATCCCTCAGGAAGCCCGCTGTTGCTGTTGCTTTGGCTTTGGCTGTTGCCGTTGCTGTGGCTTGAAGCAGGTGCAGGGCGCAGCCCTGCTCGGAACACTCCCTCGTGCACAATGGGGCCGCCCCCGCCCGGACACCCTCCTGATGTCGAGCAAGCCGTATTCAGAAGCCTGCGAGCGCAACCGCGAACCGATCGCCGCCGCACTCGACCCGTGGATGGGCGACCGCCATCGGGTGCTGGAAATCGGCAGCGGCACCGGCCAGCACGCGGCCTTCTTCGCCGAGCGTTGGCCCTGGCTGCGCTGGCAGCCCAGCGACCATCCGGACCATCTGCCCGGCATCGAGGCCTGGCGCGCGGAAGCGGCGCTGCTGAACCTGCTGCCGGCGGTGGCGCTGCAGGTGGAACTGCCACCGGCGCCTGGGCTCAGCCTGCCACAGGGCAGCACGTTCGACGCCGCGTTCAGCGCCAACACGTTGCACATCATGAGTTGGGCGCACGTGCAGGCGTTGTTCGCCGCGCTGCCATCGGTGCTGCGTCGCGGCGCGCTGCTGGCGGCGTACGGCCCGTTCAACTACGGCGGCCGCTACAGCAGCGACAGCAACGCGCAGTTCGATGCCTGGCTGAAGGCGCGCGACCCGCGCAGCGGCATCCGCGATAGCGAAGCGGTGCAGGCGCTGGCCGCCGACCACGGATTCACCCGCCTGGGGGATGTGGTGATGCCGGCCAACAACCGCCTGCTGCTGTGGCGGTTGGGGTAAACCATCGGTAGTGCCGGCCGCTGGCCGGCAACCGATTGCCCGGATGAATGCTGGCCAGCGGCCGGCACTCCCTTCAGGCCACCTGCACGATATGCAGCGCCTTCGGATTGCGCCACTGCGCCAGCAGGGCCGCTTCGCGCGCCTTGGCCTGCTCGAAATGCGCTTCCTTGACGTGGCCGAAGCCGCGGATGTGCTCGGGGATGCTGGCAATCTCCACCGCCAGGGCCAGGCGGTCGTCATCCAGGCCGTCCAGCAGTAGCTGCACGGTGGCCTCGTAATCGCCGATCAGCTTGCGCTCCATGCGGCGTTCCGCGGTGCGCCCGAATACGTCGAAGCGGCCGCCACGCAGGAACTTCAGCCTGGCCAGCAGGCCGAAGGCCTTGAACATCCACGGGCCGTATTCCTTCTTCAGCAACCGGCCCTGCTCATCCTTCCTGGCGAACAGCGGCGGCGCCAGGTGGAAGCGCAGCTGGTAATCGCCCTCGAACTGCTGCTGCAGGCGGCGCTGGAAGTCGCCGCTGGTGTACAGGCGGGCCACTTCGTACTCGTCCTTGTAGGCCATCAGCTTGAACAGGTAGCGGGCCACGGTCTCGGTCAGCGCAGTGGAGCCGCCGATGCGGTCGGCTTCGGCGGTGCGCACGCGCTCGACCAGGCTGCGGTAGCGGTTGGCGTAGGCAGTGTCCTGGTACTCGACCAGGAACGCGGCGCGGCGCTCGATCATTTCATCCAGCGAGCGCGACAGGCGGGCGTCATCCAGCGGCAGGAACGCCACGTCGCCACCGTGCGAGGGCAGGCCGCGCAGTTCGCGTTCGTCGCCGGTGTTGCGCGGTGCCGCAGTGGCACCCCATTCATTGCCCTCCCACTCGCCTGGTGGCAGCGGATGCAGCGGGCCCGGGGTGGATTCGGCATCGGTGTGGCGGTTGCGCACCAGGCCGGCCGCCTGCTGCACGGCCTGCGGATCGACCACGGCCAGGCGGCCCCAGGCGAACGCCTGCTGGTTCATCGCCACGGCCGCGCCATTGAGCTCGATGGCGCGCATCAGCGAGTCGAACGACAGCGGCACCAGGCCCTGCTGCCAGGCGTAGCCGAGGATGAACAGGTTGGCGGCGATGGCATCGCCCAGCAGCGCGGTGGCCAGCTGGGTGGCATCGAGCAGCAGTGGTTCCTGGCCGCCCAGTGCCGCGCGCACGCCGGCAATGATGTCGGCGGCGGGGAACTGCATGTCCGGGCGCGTGGTGAAGGTGCCCGGCATCGCTTCGTAGGTGTTCAGCACCACCTGCGAACGGCCGGCACGCACCTTCGAAAGCGCCCAGTAGTCGTTGACCACCACCATGTCGCAGCCCAGCACCAGGTCGGCTTCACCGGCGGCGATACGCGCGGCGTGGATGTCTTCAGGGCGACGGGCAATGCGGATATGCGTGGTCACCGCGCCGCCCTTCTGCGCCAGGCCGGTCTGGTCGAGCACGGTCGCACCCTTGCCTTCCAGGTGGCCGGCCATGCCCAGCAGCGCGCCAATGGTCACCACGCCGGTACCGCCGACGCCGGTGATCAGGATGTTCCAGGGCTGTTCCAGGCTGTCGCGAAGGGTCGGTGCCGGCAGGTTGTCCAGCAGCGTGGACGCATCGCGCTTGCTGCCCTTGCGCGGCTGGCCACCGTGCACGGTGACGAAGCTCGGGCAGAAGCCGTTCACGCAGGAATAGTCCTTGTTGCAGTTGGACTGGTCGATCTCGCGCTTGCGCCCGAACTCGGTTTCCTTAGGCAGCACCGACACGCAGAAGCTCTTCTTGCCGCAGTCGCCGCAGCCTTCGCAGACCAGCGAATTGATCAGCACCCGCTTCTGCGGGTCTTCCAGCTTGCCGCGCTTGCGGCGGCGGCGCTTCTCGGTGGCGCAGGTCTGTTCGTAGATCAGGATCGAAACACCCTTCACTTCGCGCAGGCGCTTCTGCACTTCGTCCAGCTCGCTGCGGTCATGGAACTCGACGTCGCTGGGGAAGTGCTCGCGCTGGCCGGTCCACTTGCCGATGTTGTCCGACAGCACCACGATGGTGTGGATGCCTTCGGCGCGCATCTGTTTTGCGATGTCCGGCACGCTCAGCGGACCGTCCACCGGCTGGCCGCCGGTCATCGCCACCGCATCGTTGTAGAGAATCTTGTAGGTGATGTTGACGCCGGCCGCGACCGCCTGGCGGATCGCCAGCGAACCGCTGTGGAAGTAGGTGCCGTCGCCGAGGTTCTGGAACACGTGCGGGGTATCGGTGAACGGCGCCTGCCCGGCCCAGGTCACGCCTTCGCCGCCCATGTGGGTGAAGGTGTCGGTGCTGCGGTCCATCCAGGTCACCATGTAATGGCAACCGATGCCGGCCAGCGCACGCGAGCCTTCCGGCACGTTGGTGGACGTGTTGTGCGGGCAGCCGGAGCAGTAGTGCGGCACGCGCGGAAAACTGGCGCGCGGCAACGCAAGTTCGGCTTCCTTCTCCTGCATCCACTGCAGGCGCTGCTCGATCGATGCGTTGTTGAAGAACTTCTGGATGCGGCGACCGATCACGCCGGCGATGGTGGCCGGGGTCAGTTCACCGGTGGACGGCAGGATCCACTCGCCGCTCTCGTCGTACTTGCCGACGATGGACGGGCGCTGGCCCCAGCTGGCCGGCCAGTTGAAGAACTGTTCCTTCATCTGGCGCTCGATGAAGGCACGCTTCTCCTCCACCACGATGATGTCTTCCAGGCCCTGCGCGAAGCGCGCGATGCCCTGCGGCTCCAGCGGCCACGTCATGCCGACCTTGTACACGCGGATGCCGATGTCGGCGCACGCCGTTTCATCCAGGCCCAGGTATTCCAGCGCCTGCAGCACGTCCAGGTAGCTCTTGCCGGTGGTGACGATGCCCAGCCGCGCCCGCGGCGCATCCATCACCACCTTGTCGATGCCATTGGCGCGGGCGAACGCCTGTGCGGCCTTCACCGCATAGCGGTGCAGGCGCATTTCCTGGTCCAGCGGCGGGTCCGGCCAGCGGATGTTGAGGCCGCCGGTCGGCATCTCGAAGTCTTCCGGCAGCACGATGCGGCGCGCCATCGGATCGACCTCGACCGAGGCCGACGATTCCACCGTCTCGGCGATCGTCTTGAAGCCGACCCAGCGGCCGGTATAGCGGCTCATCGCCCAGCCCAGCAGGCCCATGTCCAGGATGTCCTGCACGCCGGCCGGATTCAGCACCGGCATCATCGCGCTGACGAACTCGTCCTCGCTGCCATGCGGCAGGGTTGAACTGCGGCAGGCGTGATCATCGGCGGCCAGCGCCAGCACGCCGCCATGGCGCGAGGTGCCGGCGGCATTGGCGTGCTTGAACACGTCGCCGCAGCGGTCCACGCCCGGGCCCTTGCCGTACCACATGCCGAACACGCCCTGCACGTTGGCGCCGGGGAACAGGTTGGTCTGCTGGGTGCCCCACACCATGGTGGCGCCCAGGTCCTCGTTCAGGCCGGGGGTGAACTTCACCTTGGCCGCGTCGAGGTGCTTGCGCGCGCGCCACAGCTCCAGGTCAAAGCCGCCCAGCGGGCTGCCACGGTAGCCACTGACGAAACCGGCGCTGTCGATGCCTTCGTGCGCGTCGCGCAGCCGCTGCATCAACGGCAGTTTCACCAGCGCCTGCACGCCACTCAGGTAGATCCGCCCCTCGTTGCGGGTGTACTTGTGGTCGAGCGTGTAGTCACGGTCGATCAGGTCGGCGGAAGAGGGCGAAGTGAGTTGCGCGGTACTGGTCATGGCTGGCCCGGTCAGGATCGGCTGGCACCGGCCGCGTGCAGGCACGCGGCGGGAAAGGCGCGAATTGTAGCAGCGAGGCCCGACCGGCCCGGCACTCGCGCCGGCGGCCATGCTGGGGTTAGGATCGGGGAGAGAGAGGGAGGCTGCGGTTGCGGCCTGGGGAGAAGGGATGTCAGTTGCAGCAAAGATCCTGGGCAGCATGTTGCTGGTCTCGGGAACGGCCCCCGTGTGGGCCGCGCCGGCGGTGCCGGCACCACAGGAGTTCTACTTCGACAGCGATGCGGCCGCCGTGCCGATGGTCGTGGTCCAGTCCGACGGGGATGCGCTGGTGGCGCAGCTGCTCAAACAGCGCGAGCGCGGCCGGCGTACCGTGGAGGCCACCGTGCAGCTGGCGTCGGTGGCCATTGCGCAGGGCCGCACCGAGCTGGGTGAACAGCTGTATCGCGAAGCACTGAAGGATGCGCCGGTGCAGGGCAGCCTGGGCCGTAGCGTGCGCTGGAATTACGGCTGGGACCTGTTGCGTCAGGGCCAGCCCGAAGCCGCCCTGGAGCAATGGCAGGCCGCTGCCGGTGGTTCGCTGAGCAAGCCGGGCTGGCTGCCACCCACCTATGCGCTGGCGCTGTGGCGGGCCGGGCAGAAGCAGGAGGCGGTGCAGTGGTATGCCGCAGCGGTGCGTACCGAGCCGACGCAATGGAGCGACAGCAGCCGCTTTGCGCAGTTGTTGCCATTGTGGCGTGACGACGAGCGCGCCTCGCTGGCGGAAGTGCAGCAGGCCTGGGCGGCCGCGCCGCCGGCCTGGCCCTGAGGGAGGGGGGGGGCCGGGTTGCACCCGGCACCCGCAGAGGCAACGGCTGGAGCAACTGCAGCAGCCGAAGCAACAGCGGGCTTCCTGCGGGATGGCGGGGCACTGTGGGTTTGCGGGGCCGCCGTAAACCCATCCATGGGGGCTTGGTCGCCGCATCCATGCGGCTCACACCCCGCAAACCCACAGTGCCCCGCCTTCGACAGGTTCCGGCGGCTGTTGGTAGGTGTCGACCTTGGTCGACACGGTAGGTCCATGCCATGCGTGGATGAGATCTGCCAGGGATAGAAATCGAACTGGGGTCAGATCCGTTTTCCTCTGGAAAACGGATCTGACCCCAGGGCCTCAAGAGCAGCCAGCCAACCGCTTTTGCTTTTGCTTCTGCTCTTTTTCTTTCTTCCACGTGGCTGATCGCCAACCGCTGCTGTTGCTTTCAGCAACCAGCCACGAGGGGCTGCGCCGTTCGCCGGAACCCCTCAATCGTCCGCGGAAACCGTCCGCCCCGACGCCCATGCCCGCAGTGCCTCTACCTGCTCGGCCATCAGCACCGACAGCGGCCGCGTCGCACGGATCTCGTTCATCAGCAGCTCGGTATCCAACGGCCGGCCTTCGGCGTGCGCCGCATACAGCCCGGCCACGATCGCCTGCTCGATCTCGGCGCCGGAGAAACCATTGGCCGCGGCCGCCAGCGCCGGCAGCGCGAAGTCGTCGCCGTTGAGCTGGCGTCGCCCCAGGTGCAGCCGCAGCAGCTCCACACGCACCTCAGGCGTGGGCAGGTCGACGAAGAAGATCTCGTCAAAGCGGCCCTTGCGCAGCAGTTCGGCCGGCAACTCGTGTACCTGGTTGGCCGTGGCGACGATGAAGACCGGCGCCTTGCGTTCGGCCATCCAGGTCAGCAGGTAGCCGAGCACGCGGCGCGATACGCCACCGTCCTCGCCACCGCTGGCCAGGCCCTTCTCGATCTCGTCCATCCACAACACGCAGGGCGCCAGCTGCTCGGCCGAGGCCAGCGCCTGGCGCAGGTTGGCCTCGGTCTCGCCGTGGTACTTGTTGTACAGCGCGCCCACGTCCAGGCGCAGCAGCGGTACGCCGAAGCCGGCGGCGGTGGCCTTGGCCAGCATCGATTTGCCGCAGCCCTGCACGCCCAGCAGCAACATGCCGCGCGGCGGATCCAGGCCGGCCGGTGCCGAGCCGGCGATGAAGGCCACCCGGCGCTGGCTGATCCAGCGCTTGAGCCGGTTGGCACCGGCCACGTCGCCGAAGCGCGCGCTGTCATGCTCGAAGAACAGGTGGCCGCTGCGGTTGAGCAGCTCGAACTTCAGCCGTGCCAGCTGCGGCAGGTCGTCGTCGCGCAGCGCGCCATCGGCGTAGATCAGCTGGCGGGCGATGCGGCGGGCATCGACCAGGCTCAGGCCCTGCAGGTTCTTCAGGATCTTCTTCACCGCCTCGCTGTCGACCTCGACACGGCGGCCGCCGTGTTCGCGCGCATAGGCGTCGGCCTCCTCGCGCAGCATCTTCAGCAGGGCGTTGGCATCGGGCAGGCGCGGGTTGAAGCGCACCGCCAGGGCCTCCAGCTCGGCCGGCAGCTCGACCTTGGCGCCGATCAGCACCAGCACATGCGGCTCGCTATGGCGGCGCTGGATCAGGTCGCGCAGCGCGCGCTGGTGGCTGGCATACCCCAGGTAGGGGTGGAAATCGAGCAGCAGGTAGACACCCCGCTGGTCGGCCTGGCGGATCATCTGCAGGGCGGCGCTGGCATCGGGCGGGCCGACCGGCGGGTCCTCGCGGTCCAGGTCGATGCGACGCAGGCCCTCGGTGATGGACCAGCGGTGCAGGGCCCGCCACACGTGCATCAGCGTCTGCCGGAACAGCTCGACGATGCGGGCCTCATCCTGGGTCTCGATCACGATCAGGGGGGTATTGGCGCGGATCAGTGCGCTCAGGTCCTGCAGTTCGCTCATGCCGGTTCGATCCTTCGGGGGCGCCACGATAGCAAAGGCGATGGCCACTGGTTCAGCACGGTGCTACCTCCCGTCACCACCGCCGGTGTACGCTCGGGGCACGTACCCGGAAGCGAGGCTGGCATGAAGACGATCCTGGTGGCCGGTTCCAAGGGCGGGGTGGGCAAGACCACCGTCGCCACCCACCTGGCCGCGTACGCGGCATTGCAGGGCAAGGCCACGGTGATCGCCGATGCCGACCCGCAGGGCTCCAGCACCCGCTGGGCACAACGGCGTGCAGGGCTGGAAAGCGCGGTGCTCCCCATCGATGTGTATCGGAAGAAGCAGTGGGCGCAGAAGCTGCCCGACGGTACCGATACCGTCATCATCGATGCACCGGCCGGTGCGCTGGCCGACGATATCCCCCATTTCCTGGACGCGGCCGACGCCGTGGTGGTGCCGGTGCTGCCCTCGGCGCTGGATATCGAAGCCATCGTCGGCTTCCTCAACAGCCTGGCCCAGAACCCGCGCGTGCACAGCCGCAAGCTGCCGGTGGGGCTGGTCCTCAACCGCACCAAACCCTGGACCCAGACCTCGCAGCAGGCGCTGCAGATGCTGGCCGAATGGCCATACCCGGTGGTCGCGCAGCTGCGTGACAGCCAGAGCTACGTGGTCATGACCGGCCTGGGCCGCAGCCTGTTCGACTATCGCTCCGCCCAGGTGCGCGAACACCAGGCCGACTGGGAGCCGCTGCTGTCCTGGCTCAAGCTTTGATGCCTGCCTCACTTCTCCTGCTGCATCCTCTTCTCCATGGAAACCCGCGATGCGTGAACTGATCCTGCTGCGCCATGCCCATGCCGAACCCGCCGTTTCCGGCCAGGCCGACCTCGACCGGCCGCTGTCGCCGGTGGGGCTCGCCGAGGCCGAAGCCGCCGGCAAGTGGTTGAAGGAAAACAACCTGCTGCCCGACTGCGTGCTGTGCTCGCCGTCGCGACGTACCCGCGAGACCCTGGAAGCGGTGATGACGGCCATCGGCTATGTCGAAAAGCGCCTGGAAGACCGGATCTACGAAGCCACCCCGGGCACCCTGGCGGCGCTGGTGGACGAGCGTCGTGACCTGGACCGGGTGCTGATCGTCGGCCACAACCCGGGCCTGGAGCAGCTGGTGGCCCTGATGACCGACGGCACCAGCAGTGACTATCGCGGCATGCCGCCGGGCGGCGTGGCCGTGCTTGGCTTCCCGCGCGAGGCCTCGATCGAACCCGGCGTGGCCAGCCTGAACGCGTTCTGGTGGCCGTGATCCGATGAGCCTGGCGCGGCGCAGCCGCTTCCTGCTGCCCGCGTTGCTGGCGCTCGGCCCGGCCTGGGCCGCGGCGCCCCCACCGACCCCGTTGCCGCCCGTGTCCGCCGAGGCGCCACGGGTATTGCGCCTGGATACCCAGCGCTCGCGGATCGGCTTCGAGGTGCGCACCCGATTCGGCCAGCGCATCGAAGGCGTGTTCCCGCACTTCGAGGGGCGTATCGAGATCCTGTCCGACGGCCGTCACCAGGTGCACCTGAAGATGTTCACCCGCTCGGTGGAGATCCCCGGCAAGGCGCGCTATACCGGCTGGATGCGCGGCGAGGAGTTCTTCGATGCCGGGCGCCATCCGGTGGTCGAGTTCGACTCGCTGCCCTACTGGCCGGAGACCGTGGAGCAGGGCGGCGCCATCAACGGCCGGCTGACCCTGCGCGGCATCAGCCACCCCGAGTCATTGCAGGTCGAGAAGGCGGAGTGCGCCCGACCCGGCTATGATTGCGACGTCGTCAGCCGCGGTACCGTGCAGCGAGGCCGGTACGGAATGGACAGCTGGCAGCTAGCCTTGAGTGACCGAGTGACCTTCGTATTGCGTGCGCGCCTGAGCGAGGCGCCGAAACCGTGAACCTCCTGCTGCGCGTACTGGCGCTGGCAACCGTGTTGCTGGGCAGCGGTTGTGCATCGCTCTCGCATGCCGAGCGTGACCGTGCCGAAGCGATTGCCGTGCAGGCGCGCTCGACCGACATCGACTGCCAGCGCGCCGACCGCTGCGCGCAGGACTCGCCGTTGCGTGCGCTGGCGGGCCGGGCGTTCACCGAATCCACCCCGGAACAGCCACGCCACTACGCCACCCTGCTCGACGAGGGCGAGGGTGCCCTCGTCGCACGCCTGAACCTGCTGCGCAGCGCCACCCGCAGCATCGACCTGCAGACCTACATCTTCGACAAGGACGACAGTGCCCGGCTGGTCATCGACGAGCTGCTGGCCGCGTCGCGGCGCGGGGTGAAGGTGCGGGTGCTGATCGACCAGCTCTCGGCGATCTCCGACCTGCAGATCCTCGGCGCCCTGTCCGGCGCGCACCAGAACTTCCAGCTGCGGGTCTACAACCCGACCTTCGGCAAGGCCCGGCTGAACTACTTCGACTATGCCGGCAGCGTGCTGTGCTGCTTCCGCCGCTTCAACCAGCGCATGCACAACAAGCTGCTGGTGATCGACGATGCGATCGGGGTGGTTGGCGGCCGCAACTACCAGGACGACTATTACGACTGGGACCGCGAGTACAACTTCCGCGACCGCGACGTGCTGATCGCCGGCCCGGAGGCGCGGGCGATGGCGGCCAACTTCGATGCCTTCTGGCGCGCCAGGCGCAGCGTGCCGGCCGAGCGCCTGAACGATGTCGGCCGCACCCTGCTGCGCGAGGGCGTGCCGACCCTGCCGCCGGCCAGCTTCCGCCGCCCCGAGCGGGTGGAGCGGGTCAGTGCCGAAGCCAATGACATGGACTTCGTCAGCCGTTCCTTCGTCGATACCGCGTTGCCGGTGGCCTCGGTGCGCTATGTCGCCGACCTGCCGCGCAAGCACCGGCGCGAGAAGGCCGATGCGCCGCTGGCCGGACAGCACGTGACCGAGCCGCAGCTGGATGCGCTGATCGCCGGCGCGCAGAAGGAAGTGATCCTGCAGACGCCGTACCTGGTGCTGTCCAAACCGGCGCAGAAGCTGTTCCGCGAGCTGCGCAAGCGACCGCAGCCGCCGCGCGTGGTGGTGTCCAGCAACAGCCTGGCGGCGACCGACAACCCGATCGTCTATGCGCTGTCGTACAAGTACAAGCGGCGCAACATGCGCGAACTGGGCTTCAACATCTTCGAATACAAGCCGTTCCCGCTGGATGCACCGGTCGATTACCGCAACCTGCTGCCCGACCCGATCGCCGCGCCGGAAGGCGACGACGACGGCGGGCGCAACCCGCTGATCGGCGGCAGTGCTGCCGGCAGCAATGCCGGCGACCGTCGCGATCGCGATGAGCACCCGGCACCCACCGGCAAGCAGGGGCCGGTGAACCATCCGCGCACCGGCAGTGCCTACCAGAACGCGCGCGAGCGCCGCCGTGCGGCCGGCAGCGAGGTCGAAACGCGCCTGCTGCGCACCGAGACCCGGCCCTCGTTCCTGGGCAGCAAGGCGGTCAACAAGCCGTTGCCGGTCACCCGCAAGGGTGCGCGCATGGGCCTGCATGCCAAGTCGCTGGTGGTCGATCGCCGCATCGGCGTGGTCGGTACCCACAACTTCGACCCGCGCAGCGAGAACTACAACACCGAAGGCGCGGTGATCATCGATGACCCGGCCTTCGCCGAGCAGCTGGCCGAGAGCATCCTGCGCGACACCCACCCGCAGAACTCGTGGACGGTGGCGCCGCGGGCCAAGCCGCCGGTGCTGTCCGGGCTCAACTACAGCGTCGGCAAGGCCTCCGAAGCACTGCCGATCCTCGACTTCTGGCCGTGGCGCTATGCCACCGACTACGAGTTCAAGCCCGGCCCGGACTGCCCGCAGCCGTTGCCCCGGCAGGACCCGGGCTTCCACCGCTGCTATGTCGCCGTGGGTGATTTCCCCGAGGTCAATGTCGGTCCGAAGTGGCTGCTGGTACGCATGCTGACCGCATTCGGCGCCGGCCTCGTTCCCATCCTCTGAAGGTGCCCGCATGACCCAGGTGTTCCGCGAAGCCGTTTCCCTCGAGCAGCTCAACACGCTCAGCCGCAACACCGCGATCGCGTCGCTGGGCATCGTCTTCAGCGCGGCCGGTGACGACTGGCTGCAGGCCACCATGCCGGTGGACGAGCGCACCCGCCAGCCCTACGGCATCCTGCATGGCGGCGCGTCGGTGGTGCTGGCCGAGACTCTGGGCAGCAGCGCCGGCAACCTGTGCGTGGATACGGCCAAGCAGATCTGCGTGGGGCTGGAAATCAACGCCAACCACGTGCGTGCGGTGCGTTCGGGCACGGTCACCGGCACCGCCCGCGCGCTGCACGTGGGCCGCAGCACCCAGCTGTGGGAGATCCGCATCGAGGACGAGCAGGGCCGGTTGGTGTGCATCTCGCGGCTGACCCTGGCGGTGGTGGCGGCCGGCCACGGCTGAGCCCCGGACGGGCGGTGACGGCAGCGGAACCCAGCGTTCCCTGCCGATTGCCCCGGTCGATGGGTGTTATGGCCTAAATCGGCTGGCAGCGATGACGGCCCTCCGGTATCGTGCGCGGATGACTTCCCCCACTCCGGCCCCCCGCGGCGGCGTGGCGCGTGTGTGCCGTTACCTGTACCGCGTACCGCTGCTGTTGGTCCACATCATCGTGTTCCTGCCGCTCATCCTGATCGGCATGCTTCGGCCGTGGGGCGAACTGCGCGTGGGCGAGGCGACCCTGGGGGCCAAAGTGGTCAACTGGTGGCAGGGGGGGCTGATGTGGATCTTCGGCTTCCGCCTGGTGCAGATCGGCAGGCCGCTGCCCGGCGCCGTGCTGTTCGTCGCCAACCACGTCAGCTGGGTCGACATCTGCATCCTGCACAGCCAGCGCATGATGGGCTTCGTCGCCAAGCGCGAGATCGCCAGCTGGCCGCTGGTCGGGTGGCTGGCCGCGCGCGGGCAGACCATCTTCCACCAGCGCGGCAACACCGAATCGCTCGGTGGCGTGATGCAGGTGATGGCCGATCGCCTGCGCGAAGGCAAGGCAGTGGGCGTGTTCCCCGAAGGGCGTACCCGCGGTGGCCACGAAGTGGGCCCGTTCCATGCCCGCATCTTCCAGGCGGCGGTTGAGACCGGCGTGCCGGTGCAGCCGGTGGCTCTGGTGTACGGGCTCAAGGGCGACGCGCAGACCATTGTCGCGTTCGGCCCCGGCGAGAGTTTCTTCGCCAATTTCCTGCGCCTGCTCGGTGAGCCGGCGCGGCGTGCGGAAGTGCATTTCCTGGCACCGATCGGTGCGCAGGACCTGGAAGGCCGTCGGCGCATCGCGGAGACGTCGCGCGCGCGCATCGTGGCGGCCATGAGCACGCAGTGAGGGTGCGGTGGCCCTGATCCCGCCACCCGTCCTGGACGCCGGCACGCCGACGCTGCACGCGGCTGACTACCAGCCACCGCGCTGGCTGCGCAATCCGCACCTGCAGTCGATGCTCAGCTCCAGCCGCATGCGCCTGCAGCGCGGCCTGCTGCTGCTGGCCGCGACCGGCGCGATCAGCGAAGAACTGATCCTCGACGGCGGCGACGGCGTGCGCCTGCAGGGCTGGCACAGCCATGTCGAAGGCCGCGAACCCAAGGGCATGGCCCTGCTGCTGCACGGCTGGGAAGGCAGTGCCGAATCCAGCTACATGCGCATGGCGGCCGCGCGCATGCTCGAACAGGGCTTCGACGTGGTGCGGCTGAATTTCCGCGACCACGGCAATACCCATCACCTCAACCCCGGCATCTTCCACTCCAACCTGATCGACGAAGTGGTGCATGCCGCAGGCGATATCGCCCAGCGCTGGCCGCAGCTGCCGCTGGTGGCCGCCGGCTACTCGCTGGGCGGCAACTTCGTGCTGCGCCTGGCCCTGCGTGCGCCGGCGGCCGGCGTGCCGCTGCTGCGCGTCGCCTCGGTATGCCCGGTGCTGGACCCGGCGCTGACCATGGAGAGCATCGAGAACGGCCCGGCAATGTACGACTGGTACTTCCGCCGCAAGTGGGCCGGTTCGTTGCGGCGCAAGCGCGACCTGTTCCCCGAACTGAGCGACTGCGACGACCGCGTGCTGAAGCTGGACATCCGCGCGTTGACCGCCTGGCTGGTCGAGCGCCACACCAGTTTCGGCTCGTTGCAGGCCTATTTCGACGGCTACTCGATTGCCGGCGACCGCCTGTCCTCGCTGCAGGTGCCGGCCGACATCCTGATGGCGCAGGACGACCCGGTGATCCCGTACGCGACCTTCAGCGACTGGCAGCTGCCGCGCCAGGCGCACCTGGAAACCGCCTGCTGGGGCGGCCACTGTGGCTTCCTGGAAAACTGGCGCGGTGACGGCTTCTCCGAGCGCTGGGTGGCGCAGCGCCTGCAGCGCGTGCTGCAAGGCTGAACCGGCACGGGCGCGCAGGCCGCTACAATGCGGGTTTGCCCTTGAACCGGACCGCCATGCAAGACCAGATCATCCAAGCGTTGCGCCAGAACGAGGCCGACCAGGCCGTGCAGCTGGCCCAGGCGTGGACCCGTGATGAACCCGGCCAGGCCGAGGCCCACCGCTGGCTGGCGCTTGCGCTGCAGCAGCAGGGCAAGGCCGAGGACGCGATGGAGGCCCTGCAGCAGGCGCTGCAGCTGGCCCCGGACAATGCCCAGCTGCACCTGCAGCACGCCGGCCTGCTGCTGGCCCTGCGCCAGTTCGACGGCGCTGGCGAAGCACTGACGCGCACCACCGGGCTGGACCCGAACGCCTTCGCTGCCTACCTGATGCAGGCCCACCTGGCGATCGGCCGCAACGATTTCGATGAAGCGCAGCGCCTGTCCACCCTGGCCTCGCGTGTCGAACCGGACCACCCGGAACTGCTGACCATCGACGGCATGATCGCGCTGCGCCGCGATGATGCCGATCGCGCGCTGACGCTGCTGTCGGCCGCCAACCAGGCCCAGCCCAACGACATTCGCGTGCTCTACGCACTGGGCTTCGCCTACCTGGGCAAGAACATGCTGGCCTTCGCCGAGCAGGCGTTCCGCCGCGTGCTGGAACTGAACCCGACCATCGCCTCGCTGCATGGCCTGGTGGTGCAGCTGGCCATGCGCCAGGGCAACCTGGACGCTGCCGCCGAAGCGATGCAGATCGCGCTGCAGCAGCAGGGCCTGGATACGCCATCGATGCGCCGCCTGGCCGGCGAACTGGCACTGCGCGGCGGCCAGCCGCTGCAGGCGCTGGAGCACCTGCTGCCGTTGCTGGAATCGCTGCCTGACGACCGCGACGTACTGCAGTTGCTGCTGATGTCCTGGCAGCGCCTGGGCCGCGAAGACGAGGCCCGCGCACGCCTGGATGCCGCCCTGGAGCAGCACCCGCAGCTGCACGACCTGTGGCTGGCACGCCTGGCGGTGGAAGAGGTCGGCAGTGCCACCGCCGCCGCCACGGTCGAGCGCTGGATGGACGCGATGCCGGGCCACCTGCCGGCGCTGGAAGCGCGCCTGCGCCTGCACGACATGGTGGGCGAACACGCCCAGGCCGAAGCGATCGCCGAGCGCATCGTCAACCTCGAACCGGGCCGCGTCAGCGGCGAAACCCGCCTGGTCGAAGGCCTGCTACAGCGCGATCCGGCCGCCGCGGTCGCCCGCGTGCAGGCGCTGATCGACATGGCACCGGAAGGCCACCGCGCCGACCTGCGCACCTGGCTGGGTGAGATCCAGGATCGCGCCGGGCAGCACGAAGACGCGCTGCAGACCTGGCTGGCACTGCAGGCCGACCAGGCACCGCAGCGCCTGCCGCTGCCGCCGCAGGCCAAGGCGCCGCCGAGCTGGCCGGACAAGGGCGAGATCGACGGTGATGCCACTTCCGCGCCGATCTTCCTGTGGGGCGCGCCGGGTTCGGGCGTGGAGCGCGTGGCGACCGGCCTGGCCGCCGCCAGCCCGGTGCTGCGCAGCGACCGCTATACCTCCAACGCACCCGACGACGCGTTCCAGAACTACCACACGCTGCAGGACCTTGCCTCGGGCGTGCTGACCCCGGAGCGGCTGGTGCAGCGCTGGCGCGAACAGCTGCCGTCGCGCGGCGTGCAGGACGACGCGATCATCGACTGGCTGCTGTGGTGGGACAACGCGCTGCTGTGGGCGCTGCGCCCGCAGCTGCCGCAGGGCCGCCTGCTGGTGGTGCTGCGCGATCCGCGCGACATGCTGCTGGACTGGGTGGCCTACGGTGCCGCCGCACCGCTGGCAATGACCTCGCTGGCCGAAGCCAGCGAATGGCTGGCGCGTGCACTGGTCCAGGTCGCCGCCCTGCACGAGGACGATCTGTACCCGCAGGTGCTGCTGCGCATCGACCAGATCGGCAACGATCCGCAGGCGATGGCCGAACTGCTGGGCCGCCTGTTCGAGCGGCCGATGCCGCCAGCCGCGCAACTGGGTGCGCCGCGCTTCCCGCCGGGCCACTGGCGCAACTACCGCGACGTGATGAGCGCCGCCTTCGCCAAGCTCACCCCGATCGCGGTGCGCCTGGGTTACCCGGAAGAGTGAGGACACGCCGATGCAACTGAGCAGCCACAGCCTGACCAACGGTGCACCGATCGACCGCGAATTCGCCGCCGGCGATGCCGCGGGCTTCGCACCGGACCGCAATCCGCACCTGGCCTGGAGCGATGTGCCGGAGGGCACCCGTTCGTTCCTGCTGGTGTGTGTCGATCCGGACGTGCCGACCGTGCCGGAGACGGTCGGCCGCACCGACATGAGCGTGCCGCGCGACCAGCCGCGCTGTGATTTCGTGCATTGGGTAATGGCCGACATTCCGGCCTCGGTGCGCGAGATCGCCGCAGGCAGCTGCAGCGACGGCTTCGTGGTGAAGGGCAAGTCCGAACCGGCCGGCCCGGCCGGCAGCCGCCAGGGGCTGAACGACTTCACCGGCTGGTTCGCAGGCAATCCGGACATGGCCGGTGACTACCTGGGCTATGACGGTCCGTACCCGCCGTTCAACGACGAACGCCTGCACCACTACTTCTTCCGCGTGTTCGCACTGGACGTGGCATCGCTGCAGCTGCCGGCACGCTTCACCGCCGCCGACGCCTACCGCGCCATGCACGGCCACGTGCTCGCCGAAGCGGCACTGCACGGCACCTACACCTTGAACCCGGCGCTGGGCTGAGGCGGCATGACGGGTCGTGCCGGCCGCTGGCCGGCAACGCCCGCGTGCTGCCGGATCCGCGCATGGCAGCCGGCCAGCGACCGGCGCCATCGCCAACGAAGACGGGCGGCCCTGCAGCCGCCCTTTTCATTCGTCCGTACCGGGTACCGGCGCGAACACCAGCACATCGCCGTGCGCATTGCGCAGCAGCAGGCGGCCACGTTCATCCAGCGCAAGCGTCAGCTCTGCGCGTGCATTCACCAGCGTGCCGGCGACACGTTCCTGTTCGGCCACCTCGGGCCGGATGCACGCGGCTGTGGTGATGATGCCGCCCTCCAGGACCAGCCGGTCACCTTGCAGGTGATAGGTGCTGCTTGACTGGTTGCACAGGTTCAACTGGCTCATGTAGCCGGGCTGGAAGCGCAGCGTGTAGGGCGGTCGACCACGCACGAACAACGCGTCAATGCGCCGGCCCTGTGCGTCGGTGGCGCGCGCCAGTTGCCACGGATGTGCCTCGAGCTGCCCGGTGGTGGGCGTGCTGGCAGCGGCCACAGCCGTAGACATGGCCAGCAGCGCGACAATGGTGAAGGCGGGGACGTGCTTCATGCCGATCTCCCTGATGCATGCGGGTAGTGCCGGCCGCTGGCCGGCAATATCCGTGTGTTGGCGGTGCTCCGCAGGGCAGCCGGCCAGCGGCCGGCGCTACAACGTCAACGAAGAAGGGCGGCCTTGCGGCCGCCCTTCAAGATGCAGCCGACCAACAGTCGGCGCTACATCACTTCTCGATGGCCGACTCGACCACCATGTCCAGCACGTACGCCTGCGACGGCGCATCGGCCGGCGGGTTCTTCACTTCGTAGCGCTTCACGCGCACCACGTTGCGCACGCCGTCTTCGTGGGTGTAGCCCTCGATGGTGCCGTAGAAGTTCTCGAACTTGCCCGGCTCACCCTGCTTCAGGCCCTTGTCGTCGAACTTCACTTCGCGCACCTGCAGGCACTGGTAGTCCGGGATCAGCGGGTGCGAGCACTTCTGCGTCTTGGCGGCCACTTCCAGGAACACGGTTTCGCCGGCGCCGCCGTAGCGGGTTTCAGCGGTCGGCTCCGGGTTGAACACCAGCACGTCGCCCTTGGCGTTGGTCAGCGTCAGCTTGCCATCGGCATCCTGCTCGGCCTTCAGCTCGCCCTGCAGGCGGCTCGACACGGCTTCGTCCAGCGCCATCAGCGCCTTGTCGGTGCAGGCCATCATGGTCGAGGCCATCGCGCTGACCGTCAGCTTGCCGTCGGCCAGGGTGTAGCCGCCGCCCATGCGGTTGCAGGTGTTGCTGACCGACAGTCGGCCATCTGCGAAGTCCAGGGTGACCGGCTTGTCTTCGCGGGCGAACAGCGCGTCGATGCGCTTGCCGTCGGCGCCGGTGGCCTGCTGCAGCAGCCAGTGCTGGCTCTGCAGGCGCTGCGCATCCAGGTGCGCCAGCGTCTGCTGGTCTGCTGCCTTGGCCGCGGCCGGGGCCACGTCGTCGCCGCCGGTGCCGGCCGGGGCCGGGGTCTGGCTGCAGGCGGCCATCAGGGCCAGCGGGAGGAGCAGGGTGAGCTTGCGGTTCATGGTGATTCTCCTTGGGGAACCGTGGGGGAAACGGGGTGGGGCCGGCAACGGGGTTACCGTACCCCGGCGCTGTTCAGCTGCCGGAGGGCAACCACAGCAGCAGCGCCGCGCCCAGTGCGATGCGGTAGATCGCGAAGGCGGTGAACCTGTGCGACTTGATGTAGCCCATCAGCCACTTCACTACGACGAAGCCGGTGATGGCCGCGGCAAGGAAGGCCACGCCCACGTCGGCCCAGTCCTCGCTGCCCAGCTGCCCGGCCTTGGCCATTTCCAGGAAGGTGTAGGCGCTGGCGGCGAACATGGTGGGAATGCCGACCAGGAACACGAACTCGGCGGCGGCGGCGCGGCGGCTCAGGCCCAGCAGCATGGCCAGGAAGATCGCCGAGGCCGAGCGCGAGGTGCCGGGGAACACGCCGGCCACGACCTGTGCCAGGCCCACGCCGATCGCCACCGTCCAGGTCACCTGGTCGCGGTCGGGCAGGCGCGCGGTGTAGGCCTCCACCAGCAGCATCCAGACACCACCGATGATCAATGCCCAGGCCACCGGGCTGACCGTCTCCGGCAGCGACCAGCCGGCCTTGCGCACCACCAGGCCGACCACGGCGGTGACCAGGAAGGCGGCGCCCAGCTTGAACACGTACTCACGGTTCTCGCGCTGGTTGAAGCCGGTGGCCAGCTGCAGCAGGCGCTGGCGGAACACCAGCACCACGGCCACGATCGCGCCGGCCTGGATGACGATGTTGAAGAAGTCCGAGCGGGCACCCAGCCAGTGCTGGGCGATGAGCAGGTGGCCGGTGCTGGAGATCGGCAGGAATTCGGTCAAGCCTTCGAGGATGCCCAGCAGCAGGGCGGAGAGCAGGTCGGACATGGACGGTGCGTGACGCGCGGCGGAAGGAAGAAGGTCGAGAGGATAGACGATCCCTGCCGCACCAAACGGGTGCGTCTGGTGGCAGGTGCACCCGTTTGGTGCGCACCGTTCTGCACCGCCACGGAGCGCCCTTTTTGAAATCAATGACTTGCGGCCAGCGAAAAGTTGGCACGGTCGTTGCTGTACCTCAGCAGGCATTCATCCCCATCCGAGGTCGTACCGATGTCCGTGGAAAACGTTGAGAAGCTGATCAAGGACAACCAGATCGAGTTCGTCGATCTGCGTTTCGTGGATATGCGTGGCGTCGAGCAGCACGTCACCTTCCCGGTCAGCATTGTCGAACCGTCGCTGTTCGAAGAAGGCAAGATGTTCGACGGCAGCTCGATCGCCGGCTGGAAGGGCATCAACGAATCGGACATGGTCCTGCTGCCCGACACCACCAGCGCCTACGTCGACCCGTTCTACGCAGATCCGACCATCGTGATCAGCTGCGACATCCTCGATCCGGCCACCATGCAGCCGTACGGCCGCTGCCCGCGCGGCATCGCCAAGCGCGCCGAGGCCTACCTGAAGTCCTCCGGCATCGCCGAAACCGCGTTCTTCGGCCCGGAGCCGGAGTTCTTCATCTTCGACTCGGTCCGTTTCGCCAATGAAATGGGCAACACCTTCTTCAAGGTCGATTCCGAAGAAGCCGCCTGGAACAGCGGCGCCAAGTACGACGGCGCCAACAGCGGCTACCGCCCGGGCGTGAAGGGCGGCTACTTCCCCGTGCCGCCGACCGACACCCTGCACGACCTGCGCGCCGAGATGTGCAAGACCCTGGAACAGGTCGGCATCGAAGTGGAAGTGCAGCACCACGAAGTGGCCACCGCCGGCCAGTGCGAGATCGGCACCAAGTTCAGCACCCTGGTGCAGAAGGCCGATGAACTGCTGCGCATGAAGTACGTGATCAAGAACGTCGCGCACCGCAACGGCAAGACCGTTACCTTCATGCCCAAGCCGATCGTGGGCGACAACGGCAGCGGCATGCACGTGCACCAGTCGCTGTCCAAGGGCGGCACCAACCTGTTCTCCGGTGACGGCTACGGTGGCCTGAGCCAGCTGGCGCTGTGGTACATCGGCGGCATCTTCAAGCACGCCAAGGCCATCAATGCCTTCGCCAACTCGGGCACCAACAGCTACAAGCGCCTGGTGCCGGGCTTCGAGGCGCCGGTGATGCTGGCCTACTCGGCCCGCAACCGTTCGGCGTCGTGCCGCATTCCGTGGGTGTCCAACCCGAAGGCGCGCCGCATCGAAATGCGCTTCCCGGACCCGATCCAGTCCGGCTACCTGACCTTCACCGCACTGATGATGGCCGGCCTGGACGGCATCAAGAACCAGATCGACCCGGGTGCACCGAGCGACAAGGACCTGTACGACCTGCCGCCGGAGGAAGAGAAGCTGATCCCGCAGGTCTGCTCCTCGCTGGACCAGGCGCTGGAAGCGCTGGACAAGGACCGCGAGTTCCTGAAGGCCGGCGGCGTGATGAGCGATGACTTCATCGACGGCTACATCGCGCTGAAGATGCAGGAAGTGACCAAGTTCCGCGCGGCCACCCACCCGCTGGAATACCAGCTGTACTACGCCAGCTGACCGGATGCGATGGCGGTGGGTTCCCCCTCCCACCCGCCGCCATCGCTTCCGTTTTCGCGGCTGGGGAGCCGCGGTCAGATCGGGGTCGGATCCCGTTCGTTTACGAATGGGCGCTGATCCCTATCCAGGGGCAAGAGAGAGACCGGATACGCGACCAGGGCCGCCCTCCCTCCCGCGTCGGTCGTGCAAGGAGAGAGGCACGGCCGTCCCGGCCCTGTACGTGTCCGGTGCAACAGCCACGGTCATCATCCTGATGACCCGTGGTTGCCTGATGCCAACGCGCGCTGGCGCGCTGGCCCCATCCACCCTCGGGACATGCGCATGAAACTGATCTCCGCCATCATCCGACCGTTCAAGCTCGACGAGGTCCGCGAGGCCCTGTCCGATGCAGGCGTGTCGGGCATCACCGTGACCGAAGTGAAAGGTTTCGGTCGCCAGAAGGGCCACACCGAGCTGTATCGCGGCGCCGAGTACGTCGTCGATTTCCTGCCCAAGATCAAGATCGAAACGGTGGTCACCGACGAGCGTGCCGACGCGGTGATCGAAGCGATCCAGTCGTCGGCAGGCACCGGCAAGATCGGTGACGGCAAGATTTTCGTCACCGCCGTCGAACAGGTCATCCGCATCCGCACCGGCGAAATCGGTGCCGACGCGCTGTAACCCCCTTCCGGAGATTCCCCCCATGAAGATGCGCCTTCTCACCGGGTGGCAAGCCCGGTTCCATCTGGTGTGCCTGTTGATGCTGCTCAGCGCACTGGCCGCCGGTGCCTGGCCGGGCAGCGCCCATGCCCAGGCCCAGGTATCGCCGTTGCCGAGCGAAAGCGTGGCGGTCGAGCCGCTGCACGATGCGGCCGCCACCGCCGCGGCGCCGGCCGTGGCCGAAGCGGCCGCCGCCTATGATCGTGGCGACGTCGCCTGGATGCTCACCTCGACCCTGCTGGTGCTGTTGATGGTGGTACCGGGCCTGGCCCTGTTCTACGGCGGCCTGGTGCGTTCGAAGAATGTGCTGTCGGTGCTCAGCCAGATCCTGGTGGTGTTCTCGCTGGTGCTGCTGCTGTGGGTGGCCTATGGCTACAGCGCGGTGTTCAGCGCCGGCAATCCGTTCTTCGGCTCGTTCACCGAATTCGCCTTCCTCAAGGGCTTCACCCCGGAGTCGGTGGGCAACACGCCGATCAAGGGCCTGCCGGACTATCTGTTCGTCGCGTTCCAGTCGACCTTTGCCGGCATCACCACCGCGCTGATCGTCGGTGCCTTCGCCGAGCGCATCAAGTTCCGCGCGGTGCTGCTGTTCTCGGCGCTGTGGTTCACCCTCAGCTACATCCCGATGGCACATATCGTCTGGGGTGGCGGCTACCTGGGTGAGCTGGGTGCCATCGACTTCGCCGGCGGTACCGTGGTCCACATCAACGCGGGCGTCGCCGGCCTGGTCGGCGCGTGGTTCGTCGGCAAGCGCCTGGGCTATGGCCAGACCGCGCTGAAGCCACACAATGTGCCGTTTACCTACATCGGCGCGATGCTGCTGTGGGTGGGCTGGTTCGGCTTCAACGCTGGCTCGGCAGCAGCGGCCGACACCGTGGCCTCGCTGGCCTTCCTCAACACCGTGCTGGCCACCGCCGCCGCCGTGCTTGGCTGGACGCTGGTGGAAGCGATCGGCAAGGGCAAGCCGTCGGCACTGGGCGCTGCGTCGGGTGCGGTGGCCGGGCTGGTCGGCATCACCCCGGCCTGTGGCACCGTCGGGCCGCTTGGCGCGATCGTGATCGGCTTCGTCGCTGGCGTGGTCTGCGTGTGGGGCGTGACCGGCCTGAAGCGCCTGCTGAAGGTGGACGACACCGCCGACGTGTTCGGTGTGCATGGTGTCGGCGGCATCGTCGGCGCGATCCTCACCGGCGTGTTCAGTGCGCAGTCGCTGGGCGGCACAAAGGCCGATCTGGATATCGCCCATCAGGTCTGGGTGCAGGTGGTCAGCGTCGGCCTGACCGTGGTGTGGTCGGCGGTGGTGACCGCGGTCATCCTGCTGGTGGTCAAGGTCGTGGTCGGCCTGCGCGTGACCGAAGAAGCAGAGCGCACCGGCCTGGATGTGACTTCGCACGGCGAGTCCGCCTACGAGGCCTGACGTGGCGGCGCACTGACGTGGTGGGTGCCGACCGTTGGTCGGCACTTCTACAGCTCTGGTGGGTGCCGAGCTTGCTCGGCACAGCGGGTAGCCCATCCACGCATGGCGTGGCTCTACCGTTCCTGCTCCAATGGCTGTCTGCAGGTGGGCGTGTACACGCCTCCAACGACCTCGATGGACTACAGAACGGAGTAGGCGTGATCCAGGCGACTTCCGCAGCAGTGATGGAAGACATCGAATGGTATGTCTACCTGCTGACCCTGGACGACTACAGTCCGCATGCGCTGGTGCGTAGTGTGGCCGGCGCAGGAGATCGAGAACACTGGAGCTTCGCTGTGGAGCTCACCTGTCGCTGCCTTTCCTCCGGTCTGTGGCGACTCTCCTACGGCCTGCCTCCGGAGCTGGGGCTTTCCAGCATCGATCGTCGATCCGAGCACCAGCAGTCTGATCAACATCACGGTGCCTGGAGCACATGCATTGGATCCGGGCTTTGTGATCCGACAGGTGCTTCCGGATGGATTCGGTGGATTCTCAGTCTCAACCAGAGGCTGGGGTACGGGTTCGCGTCCAATGTTCAACTCGAATTGGTGGGCCAAGTGTGGAGTTCCAATACGCGCGATACTGGTGGCGAAGTTGGCAAGTTGCGGTGGCCTTGGAGTACTTTTCCCTCAAGGCAGAAATGCATGAGCTACCGGGGCTCTGATGGAAAGATGGTGGAGATCTGCCAGTGAGTGAGCGTGAGTTGGGGGCAAAGATTGTGTCTGTGATTGCCAGCTCCGTGCTTGGAGCGGCTCTATTCATAGGCATTCCGCTGAGTTCTCGGATAGGCAGCTTTTCGCAGGCTGCAATTTTCACATCGCTGGTTTGCGCCATAGCCGCTGTGTCGGGCCTCATCTTCGGTGTGCCCGGGGTTATGCTTGTGGACAAGTTTCTTCCGCGGTTCAAAGCTCGTTATGTTGTAGCTGCACCAATCTGTGCCTTGTTGGCGTGGCTCGCGTTCGAGGGTGCCTTCTCTCCTGGCGCTTGGATAAAGGTCTGGACCAGTCCTTCCTTTTGGTTTGGGTGGGCTCCCAGGCGCGCTGGCATCATGCTTTTCATCGGGTTGGCCGTGGGTGCCTTCTACATGTTGATCTGGCCGCGGATTGGACGAATGATGAAGGTCAACACGGCCTTGTGACTGAGGGCGATGGAATCGGGTGCCTGTGCGCAGCAAGGTGGCGGCGGCAAATAGCCAGGCATACAGCGGCGCGGGGAAGTAGGGGGCATCGATGAGTACAACCGTGCACTGAACGCAGTGACGACGGCGCTGGTGGGCGGTGTGGCGGGACAGGGCGCTGGCCAGGCCGCGTCCAATGCACTGGCGCCCTATGCCGCTCACTTCATCGGCAGCACGCTTGACCCGAACCACGGCAGCGACCCCAATGCGACTCTGCAACTGCTGTCGCATGCGGTGTTGGGTGCGCTGCTGGCGGAAGCCGATGGTGGCAGTGCGGGAACCGGAGCGGTGTCCGCGGCCGGCGGCGAGTTGGCCGCGAAGGTACTGACTAATACATTGACCGGCGGAGACCCCTCCAAGCTGAGCCCGGAGCAGAAAGAGATGGTGCTGGCGTTGTCGCAGGCAGTTGGCGCACTGGCGGGCGGGCTGTCGGAGCAAAAGAAGGTCACGAAATGAGTGCTAGTGATGTGAAAGATGCTGGAAGAATTTCCGTTCAGGCTGCATATGTATTGATGTGCGTGTTCCTTCAGAAGTATATGGAGAGGGGGGAGGGGCAGGACACTCTTGTTGATCTGTTATCTTCGGGAGGGTCATTTCTATGGGCGAATGGCTTGCCCAACGATCCGGCAATGTGGGATGACTGGTGTGATGCATTTGCAGAGGTTGTCACCGTGGGGAGTGCTCTTAATTCTGAATTTTGTAGCGCACAAATTAATTCGTCGGGCGAGTACTTGGCGTTGCTGGATGCGTTCTCGGTAATGATGGTATTCCTTGAGTCGATTTTTGACCGATCTGGTGAGGATCTTCCGCTGTTCGAAGTTGTTGTTCGCCTTATGTCGCCTCTAGGTGATTCCGGTTGTCTTGATGATTCCTCTGTCTGGGCTGGGTTCTGGGCGGTTGCTTGTTCAATGGAAGTTGGGGTTAAACGGCCGCCTCGATGAAGTTGCTCGGCTTGACGGTGTTGCCAGTCTGTATGTCACCGGTCGAAGCAGTGGTGACGCGCCAAGGTAGATTTCTTCGCAATGCGGGCGCGGAGGGATTGACCAGATCGGCCACTGGCGGGATCTGAGGGGCCGTTGATGAATCATTTTGTTCAAGTTGTTATGACGGTTGTTCCCTGGGTTCACGTGTCCACGGTGTTGGAATCGATTCGGCGGCATGGCTGGGTCCGTTTCGAGGATTGAAGGTAGGTGATGAGGAACTTGGGCGTTTGGCTATTCGAATTGGAGTTTGAGATTTGGGCATGAGGTGGGGGCGTTATTGAGTTTTTTGCATGACAGCTCCCCAGTTCTCCAGCGATCCGGACGAAGCGAAGAACCACGGCTGCAGTCATGGTTACAATCCGTCCATGATCAGCCCCCGCCTTCTGGCTTCCACACTGCTGGCCCTGGCCCTTTCGGCCTGCACCGCCACCGCGCCTGTGCAGCACAACCCGCTCGCCACCTGGGTCCCATCACCCAACCAGAACGCGCGCACCCCGGTCATCATCGTCATCCACCACACCGAGCAGAAATCGGTGCAGCAGAGCCTGCATACGTTGCGCACGGCCAACAGCGGTGGGCCGGTCAGTGCGCACTACCTGATCGGCGCCGATGGCCATCGTTACCAGCTGGTGGCTGATGAGCGCCGTGCCTGGCACGCCGGCGCCGGGCGCTGGGGCACCATCACCGATCTCAATTCGGCTTCGATCGGTATCGAGCTCGACAACGATGGCCGCAGCCCGTTCAGTGCGGCACAGATCGAATCGCTGATCGTGCTGCTGCGCGATCTCACCACGCGCCTGAACATCCCGCCGCGCCAGGTGATCGGCCATGCCGACCTGGCGCCGACGCGCAAGCAGGATCCGAGCCGCTTCTTCCCATGGCAGCAGTTGGCCGAGGCCGGCTTCGGCGTGTGGCCGCGCGCCGCCGACGGCGCGGCACCGGAAGGATTCGACGCGTGGAATGCGCTGGCCCGCTTCGGCTATCCGCTCGACAACCGCGACGCCACCGTCGCTGCGTTCCACCGCCGCTTCCGTGGCCGCGACGACCTGCCGAAGACGCTGGATGCCGAAGACGCGCGCATCCTGCACTCGCTGCTGCTGCAGACGCCGTGACCCCGCGCATGAACGCTCGGCCTCGCGCTGGGTTGCCGCCCAGCGGCCGGCCCGCCACCATGGCGGCATGATCGATTCCGCCACCTTCTTCAAGCGCAAGCACTGGACCCTGTTGGCAGCGGCGGTGCTCGCCGGTTGCGCCACCACGGCTCCGCGCACGGGTTCCGAAGCGCCCACGCCGACCTCGCCGCCGGCGGCCACCTACGCCAAGGTCGGCTGGAAAGCCCTGCCAGCGGTCTCGGACAGCGATCTGCAGGCCGGCTTCGTGGCTTGGCGCAGCAGCTGCGCCCGCCTGAAAAACGACGCTGTCTGGGCCAAGCCCTGCGCCACCGCCGCAGCGGTGTCAGACAAGGACCCGGCCGCGATCCGCCAGTTCCTGCAGCGCGACCTCGATGCCTATGCGCTGCGTGCCGGTGGCCATCAGGCCGACGGATTGATCACCGGCTACTACGAGCCGATCTACCCCGGCAGCCTGACCCGCACCGACAAGGCGACGGTGCCGGTGTACGGTACGCCGGATGATCTGGTGGTGGTGCAGCTGGACAGCCTCTACCCGGAACTGAAGGGCAAGCGCCTGCGTGGGCGCGTCGAAGGCAAGGTGCTCAAGCCCTATGACGACGCCGGTACCATCGCGGCCAAGGGCGCCAAGGCGCCGGTGCTGGCCTGGCTGACCGATCCGATGGACCTGCAGCTGCTGCAGATCCAGGGCTCCGGCCGCGTGCGCCTGGCCGATGGCAAGCAGGTACGGCTGGCCTATGCGGAACAGAACGGCCACCCCTACCGTGCCATCGGTCGTTGGCTGGTGGACCAGGGCCAGCTGAAGAAGGAAGACGTCACCATGGACGCGATCCGCGCCTGGGCCCGGGCCAATCCCGCGCGCGTGCCGGAACTGCTGCGCAGCAATCCCAGCTACGTGTTCTTCGTGCGCAATCCGGACAGCCCGGAAGGCCCCCGCGGTTCACTGAACGTGCCGCTCACCGCGGGCTACAGCGTGGCGGTGGACCGTACCGTGGTGCCGCTGGGCAGCCTGCTGTGGCTGTCGACCACGCGCCCCGATGGCACGCCCGTGGTACGCCCGGTGGCTGCGCAGGACACCGGCGGCGCCATCGCCGGCGAGGTGCGCGCCGACCTGTACTGGGGCAGTGGCGATGCCGCCGGCAAGCTGGCCGGCGACATGAAGCAGAAGGGCAACATCTGGATGCTGTGGCCGAAGGGCGTGCCCCTGCCGAACTGAACCAGCAGGGGGCGGATCCCTTTCCAAAGGAAAGGGCTCTGGCCCCGGATGCCTGATAATGGCGCCATTCCGAACTTTCCGGCCGCGCCTGCGGCCAGGACCCCTGCAATGACCTACGCAAAGCACAACGCAAAACCCGGCGCGAAATCCGCCGCAAAGAAGTACTACAAGCACTGGGCCGAATCGGGCCTGGGCAAGGGCAACGTGCTGATGGAAGCGCGCGGCGACAAGATCGTGCGGCAGGTGGAAATCTACGGCACCAAGATGGTCTGGGCCGACGAGCACGCCCACAGCGATGACCGTTTCCTGCTGGCCGACCAGCCGGTGTCGTTCCTGGATTTCGACGAGGACGACGAAATCTCCGCGCGTGAATTCGAAGCCGCCTGGAAGAAGGCACGGGAAGCCACCGGCTACCCGGTGTAATCCCCCCGGCTCCCGCCCTTGTAGCGCCGAGCCTTGCTCGACGCTGCAAAAAGCGGGCATGTGAAATGTTATATGATTACATTTCACCGTAACCGCCCCTTCCCATGAAGACTCCCACCCTTGTGGCCGCCCTGGCGGCCGCACCGTTCGCCCCTGAAGCTTTCGCACAGTCCGCCGATGCCGCGCTCACCCTCGGCAAGGTGCAGGTGCACCAGCACGGTGAAGGCCAGCTCAGTGCGCACCAGGTGCTGACTTCGGTGGACGTGCTGGGTGCAGACCAGATCGAAAACCGCAACGTTTCGCACAGCTGGGAACTGCTCGGGCAGATGCCCGGCATCCAGCTCACCGAAACCCGGCAGGGCGCCGAATCGGGCAAGATCAGCTTCCGCGCCTTCAACGGCGAGGGTTACCTCAATGCCATCAAGACGCTGATCGACGGCATCCCCAGCAACGTCAACAGCGGCAACCAGCGCTTCATCGACATGCTGTTCCCGCTGGACATCAGCTACATCGAAGTGGTGCGTGGTACCAACGATCCGCGCTATGGCCTGCACAACATCGGCGGCAACGTGAACTTCGGTACGCGCCAGGGCGGCAGCTACACCGATGCGCGCCTGGCCTACGGCAGCTACAACACCCGTGATGCGCAGCTGGCGATTGGCCGCGAAGCCAATGGCTTCGCGCAGAACTACTTTGTCGGCACCCAGGCCAGCGATGGTTATCGCGACCACGACACCTCCAGGAAGTACTCGCTGGGCGGCAAGTGGTTCTTCGGCACGCTGGACGAAGGGCTGCGCATGGGCCTGACCGCGCGCGCCTACCACCATGAGGCCGACGAACCGGGCTTCATGACCGCCGAGGAACTGCGCACGCACCGCCGTGGCAGCGAGCTGCGCAACGGCAACGACGGCGATGACCGCGACATGCGCCAGATCGCCGCGCACGTCGACCTGAAGCTGTCCGACGCACTCACCTTCGGCACGCGGCTCTACTACAACCGCTATGAAGACGACCGCCGCGTGACCTTCAGCGACCTGCCCACCGGCAACCTGCCGCGCCAGCGCCGCGTGTGGGATGAACGCCAGACTGGCCTGCTCAGCACGCTGACCTGGCAGGCCAGCTCCACGCTTACTGTCGAGGGCGGCCTGAACTACGAGCAGCAGGACAACGGCTATATCCGCGAGCGCTATGCCTACGCCGAACCGACCGATTACAGCCAGCCGCCGGCGCGCGTGCAGAACGACGACCGCCACAGCTTCGACAACTGGGGCGCCTACGTGCAGGCGATCTACCAGCCCGCCGAGGCGTGGAAGATCGTGCCGGCCTATCGTATCGATCGCTTCAGTGGCAGCACGCACCTGATGAACGGCATCACCGCCCGGCTGCAGGATTACGGCAGCATCGGCCAGCCCAAGCTGAGCATCATCCACAGCCTGGGCCAGACCACCCACGTCTACGCCAACTGGGGCCGCACCTTCCAGGTGCTGACCGGGTCCACCGCACCGGCCTACCTCACCCCGGGGCAGGCGCCGATGCAGCCGTCCACCAATACGGGCATGGAGCTGGGCCTGAAGTTCCAGCCGTTCCAGGGCGCCCAGGCGCGCCTGGCGGTGTGGCAGCAGGACGCGGAAAACGAGGTATCCAACATGCCTGCCACCGGCACCACGGTCACCCTGGGCAAGACCCGCCGGCGCGGCGTGGATGCGCAGTTGAGCCTGCAGCTGGGCGATGACTGGACGGTATGGGCGTCGCACGCCTACCAGGAAGCGAAGATCACCCGCGACGACCGCGATGCCGGCATTTCCCTGCACGGCCGCGAAGTGGCCGCCACCCCGCGCCACATCAGCAATCTGGGTGTGGACTACCGCGCCAGCGACGCGCTGCGCCTCGGCCTGCAGGCACGCGCGCAGGGCGACTACTACCTTGAGGAGCGCAACGTGGCCGGCAAGTTCGGTGGCTTCGCCGTGCTCGACCTCAGTGCTGCCTATCAGCTCACCCCGCGTTTCAGCGTGGACCTGCAACTGAAGAACGTCACCGGCCGCCAGTACGCCTACGCCTGGTACGACAGCTTCTTCTGGGACAGCGCCCGCCCGATGTTCTCGCCGGCGCCGGGCCGCAGCGTATTCGTCGGCCTCAACATGAAGCTGTAGCCGGCCACGCATCGGGTAGTGGTCGAGCTTGCTCGACCTGCAGCAGGGGTCAGATCCCTTTCCGCCAGGAAAGGGCTCTGACCCCGAACCCCGCGTTTTGCACTACATTGGTGCAATGTCCGACCCCGCACCCCCGCCGTCCCTTGATGCCCTGGGCACGCCGCTGGCCTGGGCCGGGGCCGATGGCTGCATTGCCGGCTGCAATCCGGCCTTCGCCCGCTGGCTGGGCGTCAGCGTCCGGCGCCTGCTGGGTCGGCCATTGGCCGCACTGGAAGTGCAGGGCGAGGCACTTGCCCATTTCCTGGCCCGCGATGAGCGCGACAGCCTGCGCCTGAACCGGCTGGCGCTGGCGGTGCCCGGCGAGGCGCCGCGCTTCGCCGAGGGCTGGATGAGCCGCCGCGACGATGGTGGCTGGCTGCTGGAGGCGCATCCAGTCGATGAATTCCCCGGGCTGGACCCAACCCAGGCGCTGCCCAGCGCGCTCAGCGCGGCGCTGAAGGGCCTGGCCCACGAGCTGCGCAACCCGCTGGCCGGGCTGAAGGGCGCGGCCCAGCTGCTGGCCCGCCGCGCGGCGCAGCGCGATGCCAGCGAACGTGAGCTGATCGAACTGATCGGCTCGGAGATCGAGCGCCTCAACGGCCTTCTCGACCAGCTGCTGTCGCCGGCCCCGGCTGCGCCGCATGCGGAACTGAACATCCATGCCGCGCTCGAGCGCGTGCTGCGCCTGGCCGAGAACGAGGCCGGCTGGGCGGTGCGCCTGCAGCGCGACTACGACCCCAGCATTCCCGAATTCCACGGCGACGCCGACCGCCTCACCCAGGCGGTGTGGAACCTGGTGCGCAACGCGATCCAGGCCGGCGCCGGCAGCATCACCCTGCGTACCCGCGTGGAGCATGGCGTGCGCATCGCCGAGCAGTTGCACACCTTGGCGCTGCGCCTGGAAATCGCCGACGACGGCCGTGGCGTGCCCGAGGAGCTGGCCGAACACCTGTTCCTGCCGCTGGTCAGTGGCCGTGCCGAAGGCACCGGGCTGGGCCTGGCACTGGCCCAGCAGGTCGCGCGCGAGCATCGCGGCACGCTCACCTACCGCTCGCGTCCGGGCCATACCGTGTTCACCCTGCTGTTGCCGATCGGCAACGGCGCCGCTCCTGCCGAGGAGGCCCCGCGCGATGTCTGAGTCCCCCACCACCGCACAGCGCATCTGGGTGGTCGACGACGATCGTGCGGTGCGCTTCGTGCTGTGCACCGCGCTGCGCGAGGCGGGGTACCAGGTCGTCGATTTCGACAGTGCCGCCCCGGCCCTGCAGGCCCTGAGCGAGGGCCCGCCGCCGGCGCTGCTGTTCACCGATGTGCGCATGCCCGGCGACGATGGCCTGGTGCTGCTGGACAAGCTCAAGGCCGCGTTGCCGCAGCTGCCGGTGGTGGTGATGTCGGCCTATACCGATGTCGCCAGCACCGCCGGTGCGTTCCGCGGCGGCGCGCATGAATTCCTGTCCAAGCCGTTCGACCTGGACGATGCCGTGGCGCTGGCGCAGCGGGTGCTGCCAGCGGTGGCGCCCGCGCTGGCCGCTCCCAGCCCCGCCGCCGAAACGCCCGGCGACCAGCCGCCGCAACTGGTGGGCGATACCCCGCCGATGCGCGCGCTGTTCCGCGCCATCGGTCGCCTGGCGCAGGCACCGCTGGCGGTGCTGATCACCGGCGAGACCGGCACCGGCAAGGAGCTGGTGGCCAATGCGCTGCATCGCGAATCGCCGCGTGCGCAGCGCCCGTTCGTCGCGCTCAATACCGCCGCGATCCCTGCCGAACTGCTGGAAAGCGAGCTGTTCGGCCACGAAGCTGGCGCCTTCACCGGTGCGCAGCGCCGTCATGTCGGCCGCTTCGAGCAGGCCAACGGCGGCACGCTGTTCCTGGATGAGATCGGCGACATGCCGTTGCCGCTGCAGACCCGCCTGCTGCGTGTGCTGGCGCAGGGTGAGTTCTTCCGCGTCGGTGGCCGCGAGCTGATCCGCGTCGATGTGCGCGTGGTGGCCGCCACCCACCAGGATCTGGAAGGCCTGGTCGCGCAGGGCAAGTTCCGCGCCGATCTGCTGCATCGCCTGGACGTGGTGCGCCTGCAGTTGCCGCCGCTGCGCGAGCGCCGCGAGGACATCGCGCAACTGGCCAGCACGTTCCTGGCCGCCGCCGCACGCAGGCTGGATACGCCGCCGAAGCGCCTCACCGCCGCGGCCCTGCAGGCGCTGCGCGAACACGACTGGCCGGGCAACGTGCGCGAACTGGAGAACGTGTGCTGGCGGATGGCCGCGCTGGCCGCCGCCGACACCATCGGCGTGGCCGATGTCGATACCGCGCTGAACCGCGCGCGCGGCCGCCGCAACAGCGCCAGCGCAGCCGATCCGGGCCAATGGGAAGCGCTGCTGGCCGAATGGGCGCGCCGTCAGCTGGCCGAAGGCGTAGAAGGGCTGCACGCGCAGGTGCGCGAGCGGGTCGACCATGCCCTGCTGGAGGCAGCGCTGCAGATCACCCACGGTCGCCGCGCCGAAGCCGCTGCCCGCCTCGGCCTCGGCCGCAATACCCTTACCCGCAAGCTGGGCGCCGGGCGCCGTCGCGGGGGCCATTGAACGGTCCCTGCACGCGATCCTCGCGCCCGCTTGCCGAACCGTTGATCGTTCATGGACGATGCAATGCTTAGTGTCATCTGCAAGGAGTCTTCGATGCGTCTGTCCTTTGCCATCCTGCCGTTGTCCGCCGCCGTGCTGCTGTCTGCCTGTGGCAGCGCGCCGAAGAAGGCCGAGCCCACCCCGCCGCCGCCCAACGTGGTCAGCGCAGCGAAGCAGGGTGAAGCCAATCTGTCGCCGGCCTCGGCCAGCATCGTCAGTGGCCGCATCGCACTGATGGTGGAGCCCGGCGGTATCCACATCACCGGCCTGATCGGTGGCCTGCAGCCGTTGCAGCAGGCCGGTTTCCACATCCACGAGCGTGGCGACTGCAGCGCGGTGGATGCCAGCAGCGCCGGCAACCACTTCAACCCCGGTGGCGCCGCGCATGGCCGCGCCGGCACCGGCAAGCACCACCTGGGCGACATGGACAACCTGCGTGCCGATGCCCAGGGCCGCGCCAACGTCGATATCCACCTCAAGGGCGTTACCCTTGGCGGAGGCGCCGCCACCGATATCGCCGGACGTGCACTGGTCGTGCATGCCAACGCCGACGACTATCGCAGCCAGCCCGCCGGCAATGCCGGCGTCCGCATCGCCTGTGGCGTGATCCGGGTCGTCCGCTGATCACTGCAGGCAACATCCAGGGAGAGATTCCAATGCGTCTGATCCACACTTCGCTGTTTGCGGCCATCGCCGCGCTGGGCCTGGCGGCCTGCGGCCAGCAGCCGGCCGCTCCGCAGACGGAAACCCCGCCGGCCGCCCCGGCCGAGGGCGCCACCACCGAACCGGCCGCAACGCCAGCCCCGGCGGCTGCACCGGCTGCCGATGCCTCGGCCACCGCCGAACTGGCACCGACCCAGGGCAACGAAACCAAGGGCAGCGTCACCTTCAAGGTGGTTGATGGCAAGGTCCACGTGACCGGCCAGATCACCGGCCTGAAGCCGGGCAGCGAGCACGGCTTCCACATCCACGAGAAGGGCGACTGCAGCGCCCCGGACGGCATGAGCGCCGGCGGCCACTTCAACCCGGGCAAGCAGGATCACGGCAACGTCGCCACCGATCCGCACCACGGCGGTGACATGCCCAACATCAAGGCCGACGACAAGGGCGTGGCCACCATCGACGGCCCGGTGTCGAGCAATGTCAACATCGGCAAAGGTGATGACTTCGACATCATCGGCCGCGGCCTGATCGTCCACGCCGATGCGGACGACTACAAGACCCAGCCGACCGGCAACGCCGGCGCACGCCTGGCGTGTGCGGTGATCCAGAAGGCCCCGTAAGAATCAAGGAACGCCGGCGCAAGCCGGCGTTCTTCATTATCGGTAGTGCCGGCCGCTGGCCGGCAATCGCACATCCGGACGGGG